>NZ_JAMYPT010000004.1:0-434992 GCF_040320505.1 Mesorhizobium sp. M0678
ACCGTCATGTGTCCGCCGCTCCGCTAAACACGGGGGCTGCGCGGCGGACACGCCGACGTCACCGCAATGCCACGCCATTTTGCAGAACTTGACGCACACAACTGAACACGGCGGCAAAGCCTCCTCTCGTCAACGACATAGTTCCTGGCCTTCGGCCCGCATCGCCCAATGCCTTGGTATGAGTCAAACAGCCGGACCGTCTGATCGTGTCGCTGCGTCACGACATTTATATTTGCATGTGTGAATACCATCCAAACTATCAATGGAGTTACTGAAATGAAAATGACAGTCCTTGCTGTCGCCGTGTTTGTTATTACAGCAGGAAGCGCCACTGCCGGAAGCGACCACTATGGATCAAACGGAGCCCAGCAGCCTGCGACTGCCTCTGACAACATGTATACATCCTCGATCCAAAAAATGAACAACGATATCGGGGTGCCGAAAACCGCACGCAAGCCGACTGTTCCCAACGATGAATATGGCCAGGGCATCTGGGGTCACTGATCCCGACCTACAGAAAAATTTGAAGGACCGGGGCGTGACCTCGGTCCCTCCGCCGTATCGGCGAGCCGACTTCTCTCTTGCGCGTCGATCCCTGCAATGCGACTTGCCATTTACGTGGCTCAATTTGCACCACGTCGACAAAACGTCTCGCCTCCGACCTATTTGGCGGGATTCGTGCGGCAGCTTCCCGGAAAATCGTCGTGAGGAAGACCGATTGCTCCGGCGTTATTCGCCAGTCTATTGGCGCGACATCGCAGTCGTGGCTCAGAGCACTGCCATCCCGCCGTCGACCCGCAGATTGATGCCCGTGACGAAACTGCTCGCGTCCGAGGCAAGGAACAGAGCAGCTTTTGCCAGCTCTTCCGGCTGCCCCATCCGGCCCAGGGGTATTGCCTCCGCCATCGCCTTTTCAAACAGCCCGCGCTGCTCAAACGGTACGCCTAGCTTATCGAGAATAGCCGTATCCACCGGACCTGGGCTGAGCACGTTGACCCGGATGCCGCGAGACTTCAGTTCGATCGCCCAACCGCGCGCAAAGGCATTTATGGCCGCCTTCGAGCCCGCGTAAACAGCATGACCGTCCAGAACCTTCTCGCTGGCCAGCGAGCCTGTGAGGATGATTGCGCCGCCATTCCGCATGACCGGAATCAGCTTCTGGACGCCGAAGAAGACGCCCCGCGTATTGACGGCAAATTGCGCATCATATTCTGCCTCGGAGACGTCGGCCGAGTGCGTGATGGTGTTTATGCCGGCGTTCGCCATATAGATGTCGAGCGCCCCGAACCTCTGGCGGATCTGTTGCGCTACCTCGTCATGGTGCGACACGTCGGCCACATTTCCCTGAATGCCCAGCGCGCCTGCCCCGATCTGTGCGACCGCTTCCTCGACCGCCTGCCGCCGGCGGCCGGTAATGACGACTTGCGCGCCCTCGGCCGCAAAGATTTTTGCAGCCGATAGTCCGATCCCGCTGTTTCCGCCGGTGACCACTGCGATCTTGCCCGAGAGTGCGCCCATTTCGTTCCTGCCTTCGAAAAATAGTGCCGGTGCTGCTGCGATAGTCGCAACTGCTCGCCAAGAAAATTTCACGCCGAATTGAGACCGCCAAAATGAGCGGCAATCGCAAACGGCTACCGATTGATAAACTCCCGGCGCTTAGCCAGTTTGACGTCTTGGAGAGCGCTTTGGCCTTCAAGGCAGAACAAGCGCGCGGCGGCGACCCCCGACAGCGCGACGTACTGTCGAACGCCGGCGATCGCCTCCGCGCTGCACAGGCGCAGTTGCCCGAGTGGCAGCCGTGGCGCAGCATATGTTTCGCGCCTCTGCCAGCGCTCCAGCTCGATGGCGCAGTGGTTCGGTTCCACAATCCGGGACATGAGCCGACAGAACCAGCATTCAGGCCACCGCTCGGCTATGCGAGCGCACAAGGTTTGACCTGGCGCGCCACCCGAAATGCGGTTCAGGGCGCGCGAAATATTGCCAAAGGTGGTCATCGGCGGCTCCAAGGAATTGCGGAGAACATGCGGTCGTGACTGAGGGCGTGCTATCCTTTGATGAAGGCGAGCAGGTCAGCATTGACCTGATCTTGGTGCGTGGCCGTGATCCCGTGGGGCGCGCCGGGGTAATAGATATCCTTTGCGCCTTTGATCAATCGGGCCGACTTGACTGCCGAGTCCTTGACGGGGACGATCTGATCGTCCTCGCCATGCAGGACGAGGGTTGGTACGTCGAACTTCTTGAGGTCCTCGGTAAAATCGGTCTCGGAGAACGCCTTGACGCTTTCGTACGCGTTCACGAGACCCGCCTGCATGCTCCAGAGCCAGAACTGATCCAGAGTCCCCTGGGAAACCTTGGCGCCTGGCCTGTTCGCGCCATAAAACAACGGTGCGAGGTCCCGGTAGTACTGCGAACGATCCTTGACGAGGCCAGCCCTTATGCCGTCGAATACCTCGATCGGCAGACCTTCCGGATTGGCCGGCGTTTTCACCATGATCGGCGGAACAGCGGCGATAAGAACAGCCTTGGCCACCCGCTTCGTCCCGTGCCGTCCGATATAGCGAGCAACCTCGCCTCCTCCGGTGGAATGGCCGACCAGCGTGGCGTCCCGGAGATCCAGCGCCTCGATCACGGCTGCAAGATCGTCCGCATAGCCGTTCATGTCGTTGCCGGACGTGGCCTGGCTCGATCGGCATGGCCGCGCCGGTCATGCGCAACGACCCGAAAGCCGTTATGGGCAAGAAAGAGCATCTGGCCGTCCCAGGCGTCGGAATTCAGCGGCCAGCCGTGCGAGAACGTGACGACAGGACCCTTGCCCCAATCCTTGTAGTAGATTTCGGTGCCATCCTTGGTCGTGATGGTGCTCATCGTCTTGGTTCCTTTGATTGAGGGGAAAGAGGGAAGGTTTTGTTTTCGGCTCGTTGCCGAAGCAGCGCGGGGCAGTCCGGCGGCTGCCGTAGAGATCAGGCCTGCCAACAAGACATCGCGGCGAGATCCGCCGACGGAGAAAAGTCCGTCTTTGTTCATCATATCCATCCATGTGCTTTGAGCATCCTGCTCACCATCACGACCGTCGAGTCGGCCTGTGCGGTCGCGTTCGGGGAGGAGCGAGCGAGGAGCGGTAGAAACGCGACGGTCGTGATGGCTTGCGAGGAACAGGATGCATCGATCCGGGCCGCGAACCTATTCTACGGAAGCATCTGTCATACGATGCCAAAGTGCAGGGCAGGCACGCCGAAGATAGGGCCGGGCTGAGGCAAGCTCTTATAGACACACGTCAATTTAGGCTTGGGTAGCGGCGCGGGGACCGACGCGGCATCGCCGGCGTCAGTTGCTGATGCATGAAATGTTGCGAGTTTGTCGGTCAGACTGGCGCCGCCAAAGAGCGCCGCTCAGTGGTAACGATGTTTGGCGCGGGCCTTGCCGCGAAACACCAACAGGACCACCGATGTACATCAGGATCACCCGCAGCAGCACGAGCGTACCAACAGGCAGGAAGGCCTGGGCGCGCTGAGAAAGCACCTGAAATGGCCGGGCGCGCCGGGCGATCCTATTGGATGGGGCATGGATCGGCTTGTGCCAAATTCTAGACCTCGCGCATCGGCGCGGGCAGCGTTTCCCACGCCCGGATCAGCTCACCGATGGAAGCGGCTTCCATCTTGCGCATGACATTGCCGCGGTGAAGCTTGACCGTCACTTCACTGATGCCGAGGTCGAAGGCGATCTGCTTGTTGAGGCGTCCGCGCGCCACTTCACGCAGGACCTCGCGCTCGCGCGGCGTCAGCGTCCCGACGCGCTCGATATTGCGCTTGACGATCACGGCATCCGCCCGCCGCTTGGCATCCACCGCAATGCCGGCGATCACAGCGTCAAGCAGCGTCTGATCCCGCACCGGTTTGGTGAGAAAGTCCACGGCGCCGGCCTTCATCGCCTGGACAGTCATCGGGATGTCGCCATGCCCGGTCAGGAAGATGATGGGTTTGGGGTTGCCGTTTTTCGCAAGATGGTGCTGCAGATCGAGACCGCTCGTCCCCGGCATGCGCACGTCGAGGATCAAGCAGCCGGGGCTCTCCAACACGTCGGCGTCAAGCAATTCACGGGTTGAGGTAAAGCACACCGGCAGGAAACCCGCCGACAGGATCAATTCAGACAGCGCCTCCCGAACAGAGGCATCATCATCGACAATAATGACCAGCGGCTGCTCGGCTTCAGCCCTTCGCTGCTGTGATGATGGCGCCGATCTCGGTAAGGGCAATTGGTCAACTCTCATGTTTAGCCTCCGTTTCTGGGTTGCGTAAAGCGTCGCCGATCGCCGCAAGCAGTGCCTGGCCATCGAACGGCTTGCGGAAAAGCCCGCCAATGCCCTTGGCGCGGTGCTGATCCACTATCTCGTGGCGGCCGGTGATCAGGAACACAGGCAGGTCCGGACGCGCCTTCTTGACCAAGTCACGAAGTTCAAAGCCGTCCATGCCGGGCATCCCGATGTCGGTGATAAGCATGTCCAATCCAGACAGGCCGCTGACCAGCAACGCCCCCGCCGACGAGAAGCTGCGGGCCACATAGCCGGCGGACTCCAGAAGGTCCTCCAGCGACTCGAGCAGTCTTGGGTCATCGTCGACAATCGCCACGACAGGCCTCCGCTTGCTCACGCTCAGCTCCCCCCTGCCCTGCGCGAGTGCGTGATCGGTATTCCCAATCGCTCGGCGATGCGCACTAGGTCGGCGAGCGACGCCGCGACCATCTTCTGCATGACGTTCCTTCTATGAATTTCCAGCGTAACTTCGCTGATCCCCAGTTCAGCGGCGGCCTGCTTGTTGAGCAAGCCGCTGACCACCAGCGGCAGCACCTCACGTTCGCGCGGCGTCAGCTCGAGATAACGTTGCTTCAACACGCCCAGCTCCGCGCGCTCCGATCGCTGTACCCGATCCTGGGCAATCGCCGCATGGATTGCGGCCATGAGGTCTGCATCGCTGAAGGGCTTAGTCAGGAAATCCACCGCGCCGTGCTTGATCGCACGCACCGAGGACGGGATATCGCCATGTCCCGTCAGGAAAACGATCGGCGGATGATCGCCCTCGGCAATCTGCCGCTGCAGATCGAGGCCGTTAATATCCGGCAACTCGATATCGAGGATGAGGCAGGCAGGGACGTCCGGCTTGTCAGCGCGGATATAATCGCCCGCCGATCCGAACTCTACGGCACGCATGCCATGTGCGGCCAGCAGCTCACTGAGCGCCTCCCGGATGCGTTCATCGTCATCTACGATGAAGACAATTTGGCCGTCCGTCGTCATGACGCCGCTTTCGCTTCAATCGGCAACGTGAAGATAAACGTCGCTCCACGTGGTTCGTTCTTCTCGACCCATAAATGCCCGCTGTGCGATTCGATGATCGAACGGCAGATCGCCAGTCCCATGCCCATCCCTTGCTCTTTCGTGGTAAAGAACGGTTCGAATATCCGGTCGGGAAACTCGACGCCCCGGCCGCGATCTCTGACTTCGGTCTGGACAACATCCCCGATATGGCGCACGCGGATGCTGATAACTCCGTCATCCGCACCAGAGTCCATCGCCTCCATGCCGTTGCGGATGAGATTGACCAGAACCTGCTGGATTTGGACGCGATCGAACGCGACTAGCGGAATGTCGCTTCCGACATCAACGCTGATGCGAACGCCCCGCCGCATCGCTTCCTCGGTCACGAGGTCGCGTGCCTCTGCGATGACACTGCTGAGCGTCGCATTGGTCCTCGTCTCGGTGGATTGCTTGAACAGCGCCCGAATGCGGCCGACGACGTCCGCCGCCGAATTGGCGTCCCGTATAATGCGCTCGGCCGTAATCTTCGCGCGTTCGACGTTCGGCGGGACGGCGCCCAGCCAACGGTGGCATGCATGGGAATTGGCGACGATCGCGGCCAGCGGCTGATTCACCTCGTGCGCGATCGAAGCGGAAAGCTCGGCGAGACTTGCAGCCTGAGTGGCTTGCGCGAGTTTGTCGGAGGCTTGTCGCAGCGCTTCCTGGGCGCGCACCTCTTCGTCGATGTCGAGGGAAACCCCGTACCATTGCACAACCGCCCCGTCTTCATCACGCCGCGGCTCCACCCTGCACTCCGCCCAGCGATAGCCATCTGTTTCGCGCCAGCGAAACCGCATCGCGGAACCGCCGCCTGTTTCGAAACAGCTCAGCAACGTGCGCAGCACCTCGGGAGCATCTTCGGGATGAACCAGTTCTTGCAGCAATTCCTCGATGCGCGGCTCTCCGAGTGTTTCGAAATTGGCGATGACGGCGCGGAAATGGTCCTGGTATCGCTTGTTGAAGTAGACCGGCCCGCCGGTCGGCACCGCGCTCCAAATGCGGACCGGCACAGCGTCGATCATCTGCTGAAGCTGCAATTCGCTCCGCCGCAGCGCCTCTTCGGCTTGCATCTGATCGTCTATGTCGTGACAGAGGCCGTACCACTGCACGATCAGGCCAGCGTGATCGCGCATCGGCTCTGCCCGGCTCGACATCCAGTGATAGACGCCATCGGCGCGGCGGAGGCGATACCTCATGGAGAAGCGCTCGCCGGTAGCAAGGCAGTGACTGAGCGTATCGCCGAATGCTGCTGCGTCGTCCGGATGGACGGTGGCCGCTATCATCGCCGCCAGCCGGCCGATGCCCTGTTTGTCCAAATCCGTCACGTCAAGGCCGAGAAAGTCGACCATTCGCTTGTTGAAAAAGGTCGGCTCGCCGTCCGGCGTCAGGCGCCAAACGTGGCTCGGAACCATGTCGACAAGCTGCGAGAGCTCCCGCTCCCGGTCGCGCAATGCCTCCTGCGCGCGCACCTCATCGTCGATGTCGATGCTGGCCGTGTACCATTGCACGATCGCCCCACTCTGGTTCCGCAGCGGCTCGGCGCGGCCCTCCCTCCAGCGGTAGACACCGTCAGCGCGACGCAGGCGATACCGTATGGGATAGGGTTCGCCGGTGGCGAGCGAGCGGCTGAGCCATTCTCTCATCCTGGGTCCATCGTCGGGATGGACGGCTGCCGCGACTACGGTCGCCAGGCGGCTCGTGCCCGGCTTGTCCCAGCCCGCGATGTCGTTGAGGCCGATGTAGTCTGTCGTGCGCTTGCTGAAGAAGGTTGGTTCGCCGTTGGGCGCCATACGGGCGATGTGAGCGGGGATCATTTCGACCAGCAACGAGAGTTCTCGCTCCCGCTCCCGCAAGGTCTCCACACTTTGGCGCAAAGTGAGCACCGCCGCCTGATGCTGCCTGGAAATGGCGGCCACGACGAGCGCCGAAAATGCAGAGATGGCCAGAAAAAGCTGCAGCATGATCTGGTTGTGCTTCTGGGACTCGGGATCGCCGGCAAATTGGCTGGCGCCGGATATCGTGAATACCGCCGTGATCAGAGCGAGAACGGTCAATGCTACGGCGGCGCCTCGGAACTCAAAGCGCACCGCGGCCCAAAGAAGAGGCGGCATGATGATGTAGGCGAAGGGCAGATAGCCGCTCAAGGAAAGGGCGGCGATACCAAGAAAGATCAGCCCCAGGACGCAAGCTTCCATCCACCGCGCCGCCGAGAGCTGCGCCTTGCCGCGCCAGTTCTGGAACACGACCAGCGCCAGTGGCGCTACGATCAGGACTCCCGTCGCGTCTCCGATCCACCACAGCGGCCAAGCCGTCGCAAAGGTTTGCGATTGTATGCCAAACCACGCAAGCGCCGCACTTCCCACCGTCGCGCTTGCAACTGGCGCAACTCCAGCGGCCAGTGCGACGAATGCGAGAACGTCCCGCAACGTTTCCAGCCGAACTGCGCGCTTGCAGGTCTGGTTCACAAGCCATGCGCCGGCCACCGCTTCAAGAGCGTTGCCGGCAAAGATCAGGAAGGCCGCGGGCAGCGGAGTGTGGAACCACAAGAAGTTGCTGAACAGTTCTGCCAGACAGCCCCCCAGCACCCACCACGGCCAGCTATACCTGGAGGCGAAGACAAGCGTAGCGATGAAAAGCCCGCTCGGAGGCCAAATGGAAATCCCTGTTCCAGGTATGATTGCGAGCGACTGGGCGAAGCCGCAGCCCAGGACATAGGCCGTAATAAAAAGTCCCAGATGCAAGAATTGGGGACGGTGCGACCAGGCGCGCGACAACCCGCCTCTTTCAAGATCGCTGATCAGGTTGCCGCGAATCAGGCCCGGTTCATTCGTCGCGAAAGGTCGGCCACTACCCGGTCCGGATCGGTCCAAGTCATGCGTTAACGCGAGCGTTGCGCTGGAATCGGTCTCGCCAAGGGAGTTGGGCGCTGTCGTCATCGGGTGCCCCTGACGGACAAACAAACTCTGGAGATTGTCGGCGCTTCGTGTAGCACTTGCTCTTGATAGCTGGACTGGGCTGACGGACTCACGTCGCCACCCTAATCCCGCCACGCCCCAACCGCACCTCATGGAAATCCATGCATTGCACGGGGCGGCGGCGCCCCTTCACCGAGAGCCGAAAAAACCAAGCGCTTACTGAGCGCCGCCAGTTATTGCGCAGCTTTCGCTTCAACCGGGAGGGTGAAGATGAATGTCGCCCCACGCGGCATGCTATTCTCCGCCCAAAGGCGTCCGCCGTGAGACTCGATGATCGAACGGGAGATCGCGAGCCCCATGCCCATTCCGTTCCCTTTCGTTGTAAAGAACGGCTCGAATATCTTGTTAGGACGTTCGATACCCGGGCCTCGGTCGCGGACCTCGGTCTGGATCGTGTCCTCTATCCGGCGCACGCGCATTCCGAGAACCTTGTCGCCCGCCGTGGTGTCCATCGCCTCCATGCCGTTGCGAATGAGGTTGACCAGGACCTGCTGGATCTGGACGCGATCGAACGCAACCAGCGGAAGGTTGCTTTCGACGTCGATGTCCATGCGAACGCGACGCCGCATGGCTTCCTCGGCCATAAGGTCACGTGCTTCGGCAACGACGCTGGGGATCGGTGTGCTGGTTCTCATTTCAAGCGAAGGTCTGAACAAGGCACGGATGCGGCTGACGACATCCGCCGCCGAGTTGGCATCGCGGATGATACGCTCGGCCGTGATCTTCGCGCGCTCGACGTTCGGGGGCTCGGCGGACAGCCAACGGTGGCATGCGTTGGAGTTGGCGACGATGGCGGCCAGCGGCTGGTTCACCTCATGAGCGATGGATGCGGAGAGTTCGGCAAGGCTCGCCGCCTGGCTCGCACGCGCAAGTCTCTCTTGTGCCAGCCGAAGCTCCTCTTGTGTCCGCATCTCATTTTCGATGTCGAGGCAGATAACGTTCCACTGCACGATGGCGCCTTCAGCGTTGCGCATCGGCGCGGCGCGCGTCTCGACCCAGCGATATTCACCATCGAAGCGCCGCAGACGGTGCCGTCGCGCATACGGCTCGCCTGTGGACAGACAATCGGCATATCTCTCTTTGACACCTGTCAGGTCGTCGGGATGAACACCGGCGTCGAGTGTGCCAGCCAGCCGGGACTTTCCCGCTTCGTCCAATTCCTCAAGATTGTATCCGAGGAATTCGCGGAGCTGCTGGCTGCGATATATCGGTTCGCCATCCGGCGCGGCGCAATCGATCATTGCCGGCAGCGTTTCAACGAGCTGCCAGAGAGCCCGTTCTCTCTCGCGCAGCGCCTCTTCGACGCGCAGCTGATCGTCGATGTCGTGCGTAAGGCCGTACCATTGGACGATGCGTCCACCCTGGTCCCGCAGCGGCTCCGCGCGGCCCTCCATCCAACGATAAACGCCATCGGCACGGCGCAGGCGATACTTCATGAAGAATCGCTCGCCGGTGGCAAAGCAGCTGTCGAGTGCTTCCCTCAGGCTGGCTGCATCGTCGGGATGGACTACGGTGGCAATGAAGGCCGCCAGCCGGCTCGTGTCCGGCTTTTCCGCGTCCGCTATGTCGAGGCCGAGAAAATCTATCAGGCGCTTGTTGAAGAAGGTCGGCTCACCGTTGGGAGACAGCCGCCAGAGGTAGCTCGGAACCATGTTGACGAGTTGCGAGAGCTCTCGTTCCCGGTCGTGCAACGCGGCTTGCGTGGTCACCAGGTCATGGATGTCGACGCTCACGCCGTACCATTGGAGAATGCTGCCATCTTCGTCGCGCAGCGGCTCGGCGCGAGTCTCGGTCCAGCGATAGCCGCCGTCGGCCCGCCTCTGGCGATATCTCTGAACGTAAGGCACGCCCGTTGCGAATGAATGGCGGATCGCCTGCCGTGCGGTGTCGATATCGTCTGGATGGATCACGCTCAGCGACGGCGAGCCGTCCGGGGCGGTGATGTCGTGGAGCGTGGCCCCGGTTACATCGGTGAACCGTTTGTTGACGTAGGAAGGCGTCCCTTCCCGTGTCGTACTCCAGATCAAAGCGGGCACGGTGTCGATCAGCTGCTGAAGGCGCCGCTCACTTTTGCGCAACGCCGCCTGCGCGCGCACCTCATCGTCGATGTCGAGGGAAACCCCGTACCACTGCACGACCGTTCCGTCGTCATCGCGCCGCGGCTCGACCCTGCACTCAGCCCAGCGATAGGTGCCGTCTTTTTCGCGCCAGCGAAACCGCATCGCGGAGCCGCCGCCAGTTTCGAAACAGGTCAACAACGTGCGCTGCACCTCGGGCGCATCTTCGGGATGAATCACCTCGTGCAGCAACGTTTCGATTCCCGGCTCGCCGAGCGCGTCAAAGTTCGCGATAACGGAGCGGAAATGGTCCTGGTATCGCTTGTTGAAGTAGACCGGCCCGCCGGTCGGAATCACACTCCAGATGCGGACCGGCACCGCGTCGATCATGTGCTGAAGTTGCTGCTCGCTCTGCCGCAACGCCGCTTCGGCGTGCATCTGATCGTCTATGTCGTGACAGAGGCCGTACCACTGGACGATGCGGCCAGCGTCATCGCGCATCGGCTCCGCCCGGCTCGACATCCAGCGATAGACGCCATCGGCACGGCGCAGGCGATAGCGCATCGCGAAGCTCGCACCGGTAGCGAAGCAACCACGGAGTGCATCGCCGAATGCTGCCGCGTCGTCCGGATGAACGGCGGCCTGTATCATCACCGCCAGCCGGCTCATGCCCGGTCGGTCCAGATCCGCTACATCGAGGCCGAGAAAGTCGACCATGCGCCCATTGAAGAAGATCGGCTCGCCGTCGGGATCGAGCCGCCAGATGTGACTCGGGACCATGTCCACGAGCTGCGAGAGTTCCCGCTCCCGATCACGCAATGCTGACTCGGCCCGCTTCTGATCCTCAATGTCTATTGTCGTGCCGTACCATTGAACGATGCGCCCCTGGCTATCGCGAAATGGTCGTCCTGAGCTTCGAAACCAGCGATAGACGCCATCGGCGCGCCGCAGACGATGCTCGGTATCATAGGGATCGCCGGTTTCGAGGCAATGCCGCCATCTGGCGACTACAGGATCATAATCGTCGGGATGGACGGCTCGACGCCAGCCGAAATCATCGTCGTCTTCGGAAGTGTTGAGATCCTCATGCATGTTGCCGAGGAACGCCAGCGTGTTTGGGCTGACATAGGTGAATCTTCCGGCGGCATCGGCTGCCCACGCGTGGCCGGGCATGCTCTCGATGATTTGCAGCGCAAGCGTTGCTTCGGGGTCGATTTCGCCAAGTGAGTTGGACGCTGCTGTCATTGGCTTCTCCTGTCGGACAAAAAAGCCTGGGGACGGTCAGCGCTTGATATAGCACTTGTTTTCAATATCTGGACAGGCGAACTCACCGCCTAAATCTAGTTCCGCCATGCCTCGGCTGCATCTCATGGAAATCCATGCATTGCGCGGAGATATCGCCGCTACGGGGGCCCTGACGATGGCCTCGCGCGAGGAGCGACGCCGATCGATGCATCAACACCTACCACTGGGAATACGAGCCGGACAGGTAAGACGCTCGGCTGCCTCTTCGTCGGCTGCAGAGTGAAACCGGAAAAACCTCTGCATTCGTCATCCCTGTCTCGTCCGGTTAACACGGCTCATGAGATGATCTGGAAGCCTCTCCCGACTAATACATCTGTTCCAAAGTATAGGGCGTGGACGCGGTTTTAGTTCTGCGGAGCGGCTTGGCGGCCGAGCAATTGTTTGGCGACAATGATACAGGGCGCAGCGACCGCGAACAGCAGGACGAGCGCGAAGAAAGCTTCGTCGAACGAGATCGTGGCGACCTGCTTCTCAAGCGCGCGCTGCAGCAGCGGCAGGGCGGCCTTTGTCGCCGCAGTGCTGTCGACACTGTTCGCCAGAGCGTTCGCAGTTGCTCTCAAGCGCTGGTCTACGGCTGGATCGCCATTGACGAGGTGGGACGCCAATATCGTCCGGTTGTGGACATTCTGGTGATCAATATACGTTTGCAAGAGGGCTGTGCCGGTCAAACCGCCCACCTGCTTGCCGAAGTTGAATAGCCCGATGCCAAACGGCAGCGCATTGGCGGCAAGGCCCTGCAGCGTAACCAGCGTCAGTGCCACGAACAAAAGGCCGAGGCCGAATCCTCGCAGCAGCAGAGCAAGGGTCAGGTCCGGTGATCCGCTACCGCTCGTCGAAGCGGACAGCAGCCACATGGCGCCTGCGAAGAGCAGAATGCCAAATGGCGCAACCGTGATCGGGCGCATCCCGGTCCTTTGGATGACGAAGCCGGACAACAGAACCTGATCGGTAGTTCGTACTGAACCTCAGCACAGGTCGTATTATCAGTCAGCCGGATTCCTCAGGCGCGCGAACGTGCCGGCGCGAACCTCCGTATTGCCGAAGACCGTGGCAGCAATGATCGCAGAGAGCGCCCTCTTGAAGAGTTCGGTTGTCTTAACGTTCACCTATTTTGACAAGCGCGCAACACGCATTCGCTGTGCGCAGTTGCGACGGTTCATGAAAAGCAACCCGCTATCTTGCCGCCGGCTAACGCGGTGCGACACGCAGCCCGGCGGCATCGAAGAGATGCATGCGCTCCGGCGGCAGAGCGAGGTTGATCGGCGGCCCTTGCGATTCAACGCCCTGCTGCTTGAGAACGGCGATAAGTTTGCTGTCGCCGGCAATGGTGGCGTGGACAACTGTTTCCGGTCCCAACGCCTCGGCCAGCGTTACCCGCGCTTCCACCGATCCCTTGCCGCCATTCGAAAGTTGGATGTCGTGTGGCCGGATGCCAAGCGTCGCGTCGTCTCCCGGTTTCAGCGCGACCCCGTCGGCGGCGATCGAGGCCGACAGCCCGCCTGGACCTTCGACACGCACCTCGGCGCCGCTTGCCGAACGCACCTTCACCGGCAGCAGGTTCATCCGCGGCGCGCCGATGAAGCCGGCGACGAACAGGTTGGCCGGCGCGTTGTAGAGATCGAGCGGCCGGCCGACCTGTTCGATCCGCCCCGAGCGCATGACCACGATGCGGTCCGCCAGCGTCATCGCCTCGATCTGGTCATGGGTGACGTAGACCATCGTGGTTGCCAGCCGCCGGTGCAGGCCCGCCAGTTCAGCGCGCATGGTGATGCGCAGTTCGGCATCGAGGTTGGACAGCGGTTCATCGAGCAGAAAGGCGGTCGGATTGCGCACCACCGCACGGCCGATCGCCACGCGCTGCTTCTGGCCGCCCGACAATTGACCGGGCCGGCGGTCTAGATAGGGAGCAATTTCCAGCATGCGCGTCGCTTCCGTGATCCGCGCGTCGATCTCGGCCTTCGGCATACGAATGTTTTCAAGCCCGAAGGCGAGGTTCTGGCGCACGCTCATGTGCGGGTAGAGCGCGTAAGACTGGAACACCATCGCCAGACCGCGTTGCGCGGCCGAAACGTTGGTGACGTCGACCCCGTCGATCTCGACCTTGCCGTCGGTCGGCCGATCGAGCCCGGCAATCAACCGCAGCAGCGTGGACTTGCCGCAACCCGACGGGCCGACGAGGACCAGCATCTCGCCGTCACCGACGTCGAGGTTGATACCGTGCAAGATCTTCATCTTGCCGTAAGCGCGATCAATGTTGGTCAGCGTTATCCGTCCCATGACATCCTCACTTCAGCCCGGTGCCGGCAATGCCGGAAGTGATGTAACGCTGCAGGAAGACGAAGACGAGGACGACGGGGATCATCGTCACCACGGTCATAGCCAGGATGTAGTGCCACTGCACGTTTAGCTGGCCGGCATAGGTGTTGAGGCCGACCTGGAGTGTGTAGAGTTCCTTGCGCGACAGCACCACCAGCGGCCACAGAAAGTCGTTCCAGCGCCAGACGACCGAGAAGATCGCCAGCACGGCGAGCGCCGGTGCTGCAAGCGGCAATACGATGCGCCAGTAGATCTGCCATTCGGAAGCGTTGTCCATGCGCGCCGCATCGAGCAGCTCGTCGGGGATGGTCAGCATATATTGGCGCAGCAGGAAGACGCCGGTTGGCGTCGCCACGGTCGGCAAGATCACGCCCCACAGCGAATCGAGCAGTCCGACGGCGCCCACCACCGAATAGAGCGGCACCAGGATGACCGACAGCGGCACCATCAGCGTACCGACGATCACAAGCATCGTCAGATCGCGACCGCGGAACTTGTATTTCGACAAGGCGAAGGCGGCCATCGAATTGGTGAGCAGCGTGATCAGCGTTGCCATTGCCGTCACAAAAACCGAATTGCGCAGAAAGCGCAGGAAGTCGAAATGGACGAAGGGCTCGGTGTAATTCTCCGTCGCGAAGCCGATTTCGCGCACCGGCTGCCGGTCGGCGATGTTGACCTTCACGATATCGTTCGGCGCCTGCGGATCCACCATTTGCGCCACGATGCCGATGCGCCGCACCTCGGCCAGCACCTTGGTCGAACCATCCGGCAACTTCACCCTGTAGAGGGTCAGCAGCTTGTCGTAGCCTTCGACCCTCGCGTGTTGGCTGACATAAGGCATTATGGTCGGCGGGAACTCGGCGAGCTGTGCCGGCGTCTTGAATGACGAACCCACCAGCCAGACGGCCGGGCCGAACATGATGACAACGCCGCCGAGCAGCCACAGCCAGCTCACGATATCCGTCCAGTGCCAGCCGCGACCGCCGCGCCGGCGGGTCAGGAATGTCATCACGCCGCTCATTCGCGGGCTCCTTTCCGCTCACCCCGGCGTCCGACCTGCAGCTGAACCAAGGTGAGCACGACCAGCACCAACCCCATCAGGATCGAAGCCGCCGAAGCCAGCCCCGGATTGCGCAGCAGGGAGGCGAAGCCGATCTCATAGATGTACTGCGTGATATAGAGGGTTGAGGTTCCCGGCCCTCCACCCGTCAGCACATAGACTTCGTCGAAGATCTGCACAGCGCGGATCAGCGCCAGTACGATGACGACAAGCAGATTCGGCATCAGCAGCGGCAGCGTGATGCGCCAGAACACCCGCGCCGGCTTCGTGCCGTCCATCTCGGCCGCTTCGTAAAGGTCGCGCGGGATCGCCTGCAATCCGGCAAGCAAGATCAGCGTATAGAAGCCCATATGTGCCCAAACCGAAACGCTGACCGCGGCGGTGAAAGCCCAGAAACGGTCTGTCAGCCAGTTGTGCGGCTCGCCGCCCAGATCATGGACGATCAGGTTGAGCAGGCCCTGGCGCTGCAGGATCCAACGCCAGATCAGGCCGGTGACGACGGGCGACAGCAGCACCGGAAAGAAGAACACCGCGCGCCAGAAGCTGCGCCCGACGATCTCGCGGTTGAGGATCAACGCTGTCGCCATCGACACGACCGTCATCAGCGCCACCTGCACGACGACGAACAGGCCGGTATTGTGCACGGCCTTCCAGAAGAGATCCTCGTGGCAAGTGGCAGTGTCCAGGTAGTTGCCGCAATCGAGCAGGCGCTGATATTGCTCGAGCCCAACATAGGTTCGGTCCTGCAGGAAGTAGGCCGTTCCCGACGTGGCCGAATAGAAAAAGTTGATGATCATCGGCACCAGGACGAAAATGCCGAAGATCGCCATGTTTGGGGCGAGGAAGAACGCGGCCATGCCGCCGGTGCCCGTCGCTCGCTGCCACAACTTCAGCGGCACGTTGACGATCGACGCCAGCCACACGACCGGCGCCGCGAGGGCGGCGCCAATCCATGCCTTCAGTGTCGCGGCGGTCACTTCGCCTCGGCAACTTTGTCGGCGATATCCTGGTCGATCCTGCCCCAGGCATCGTCGAGGCTGAGCTCGCCGGCCATCACCTGGCTGACGCGCGTCACCAGCGCGGCGAAGTAAGCGTTGGCCCACTTCCACGGCGGCAGCGCATCGGCCGCCGGCAGGGTTTCAGCCGCCGCCTTGACGAACTTGTCGAGCGCCGGACCGACGTTCTTGTCGGCCGAGACCCATTTCAGCCCGCCCTTGTCTACGACGCCCTTGTGCGCGGGCAGAAACAGCGTGCGCTCGCTGAACTCTTTCACCACGTCTTCACGGGCTAGATAATCCATGACCTTGGCGACGTCCTTGGGATTTTTCGTGTATTTGATGGCGACCAGCGCCGCGCCGCCCTTCACGCCCGAACAGCCTGCGGTACCGCAAGGCGAGCCGGTCGCCACCCAGTCGAAACTATCGCCGATCTTGGTCGATAGATTGGCGACCTGCCAGCTACCCGAATAATAAAACGGGATCTGGGCGTTGATGAAGTCGTCGGCGGCCGCGCGATAGGTCGAGCCTGCCGCCGAAACCCAGGTATCCTTCAGCATCAGGCCCTTGGCGGTCCAGTCGACGAGCCTGCCGACGAAAGCCTTGGTGCCGTCGTCCACTTTCGCCGGCATGCCATCGGGGCCGATATAGTTCGCTCCGAAGGAGACATTCGGACCCGAAATGCGGTGACCGGAACGGTCGATGGCGAAGGCAGCCGAAAGCTGCTGGCTCTTCGCCACCTCGGCGGCGGCGTTGATCCAGTCGTCCCAGGTCGCCTTGTCACCGGGCAGCGGCACGCCGGCCTGTTCGAACAGCGTCTTGTTGGCGAAGCCGCCGGTGAGCGTGAGCTGGGTCATGAAACCCGGGATGGCGTTGGAGCCGTCGGGGCGCATCCAGTCCAGCGTGTCAGCGAAATTGTCCTCCCAATATTTCGGATCGGCCACCAGTGGCCTGAGATCGAGCCAGTGCTGGGCAAGCTCCTTGATGTTTGTGACGCGGGCGATGTCCGGACCCTGGCCGGCTTCGAGCTGGATGGGCAACTGCTCCTGGATCACCTTGTAGGCGACGTTGTCGAGCGTGACGTGGATGTCGGGATTGTCCTTCATGAAGCGGTTCAGAATGTCCTGGATGACATCGCCCTCGACACCGTCCGAATACCACATGATGCGCACGTCGCCGGCAAACGCGCTGGTCGATGCGAGCAGGCTGACCGATAGCGCGGCCAGCAAAGTGCGGGTCTTATTCATGCTTCGTCTCCTCCTTTAGCGGGGCGGCGCCCCGATGGTTCAAGCCTGCTACGCCCTCCTCCTCTTGAGCGTCGCAGCCGATCTCCTCCCTACTCTCTGTGCTTCATGCGCATCGCCTCACCGCGCACGGTCCAGTTGGCCGGATCGAGTGTACGTCCCTCAGCCACGATCCTTGCGTCGGCGAGGAAATGCACCGTGCCGTATTCCGGATCCTCGACGATCAACTCGCCGTCGGTACCTGGCCGCACCGACAGGTCCCCAAAAACGGCTGTCCAGGCGTCGAGGGCCGGCCGATTGGCATTCCGGTCACCGAGGCGAACGATCCATGTCGTCCTGCGTCCCGCCGCCCGCAGCTCGTTGCCGGCGGTAGGGCCGGCCACTACCTGCGTGAGCGGAACATCCGTCTTCAGCATGACGAAGGCGTCGCCCGACTGCGCGAACGCCCGATCGCCACCCACTTGCACGGCATCGAAGGCACGTGCGGGAAACCAGGCGTGCGTGAAGTCGGGCTGTTCATCCGAGCAGGAGAAGCTGACGACTGCGAGGTCGCGGTATTGGTGAAGCCGGGGCAACGTGCCTGAGCCACCCCAATATGATGGTCTGCCGTATCCCGACTGCAGCACTTCGCCGGGGTGGTTGATCCAGATCTGCGCATCCGGATTCTTGCCCAGCCGGGCGTGAATGACGGTCTCCTGATAACCCCATTGGTTCCAGCGGTAGCCAGCGGCGCTGCCCATCGCATGGTCGCGCGTCTTGTAGTGGTAGAGCCGCGCGAAGCGATCTTGTCCCTGCGCAAAAGTCCATTCCCACGCCGTATCGTCGGTGAGGGAAGCAATTGCTGCCAACCCGTCCGGAACGCTCAAATCGTGATCCCGCAGGCACAATGCCAGCTGCGGCAGCGCGTGAAAGCGCATGCCGTAGTTGCCCTTGCCCCAAAGCATGCGGCAGATGCCGGATAATTCCAGGGAACGCGCGGCGCGCAGCGTGTGCTCATAGGAGCGGCCCTGCGCCCCGGTGAGGATGCCGCGATGCGCCGAGCGGGCGACGATTTCAAGCAGGCGTATGATTGCCTTGCCGGCACGTTCGGCGATGTCCTTGTCCGGGGCCAGCGCGTAAAGCGCGCACAGGCCCTTGAGGTCGATCGGGAAATAAGGCGCCGAGTTGAACTCGGCCATCTCCCATGCCTCGAAATGGTCGAGCCAGGCGCGTACACGCGCGGCTCCAACCGCGGACTGTTCGCGGCCAAGGCGGCCCGACCGCACGAACCGCACATCAGGCAACAGGCCCCCGGCAATATAGGCGGCGGTGTGGAAGAGCAGCGCGTGGTTCTCGGAGAAGTACCACTGCACATCATTGCCGGGCTCGTCCATCCAGTAGCGATAGCCGAGGATGGCGTTGTCGACGCGCGCGCGCAGGCTCGCTTCCAGCCGATCGCCATAGGCCTTGCGGCACCACAGCAGCGGCACCAGGATGAAGTCGGCGCAATCGTGACAATCCTCGATCGCCGGCAGCGTGCCGGAGATCATGGCGTCGGTCTCGGCGCCCTGCCGCCCGATCGCCAGGCGCGCCAGCGCGCGCACCGTATCGGCCTCGGCGTGACCGGCGACCTCGCGCAGGGATTCATCTATACGCGCGGTAAGCGTTTCCGGCGCATCGCCCTGACGGCGCGCGTGGCATATCTCGACGCCGAAGACACGCGATACGGCATGGTCTGCGACCGTCAGCGCCACCTTGAAATGGCGAAAGTCGGCCGGCAGCTGCTCGGTATCGGCGATCGGCAGCCGCGTCTGGCCCGCCGGCAGATCGAAGGCGAAGCGCACCGGCGTCTCGATCGACATGAAATCGCCTTCGATCTCGATCTCGACTTGCGCGTCGCGCGGCAGGGCCACGCCGGTGACGAGCGCCACCTCGCCGCCGTCATAGGCGGGACGGTCGAAATGCATGTCGTCAAGGGCTGCTTCCATCGCATCGGCAACGCCGCTCTCGACTTCGATCGGCAATGCCACCGAAGCAGCCGGACCGGACAGATAGTCGAGCTGGAAATAGTAGCGGGCGTCGCGCTCTGCGAGATCGTCGAACCATATCCGGACGTCGTTGCGGCCAGCCTTCAGCGCGATCTTGAAATGCTCTGCACTTTCCAGGTTGCGGCCGTAGGGCGCCATCCAGCCGGCTTCCTCGCCATTGGCAAAGAGTGTGGCGCCGCCGCATGTGCGCAGCCGCACCAGCGCCTCGCCAGTCGAGGCCGCCTCGATGGTGGTCTCGGCCCAGGTTCCAAGCACCGTCGGCCGGAACCAGAAGCCCGATAGATCGATGCGCGGCGAGGCGAAGGGCAGCCAGATGCGCTCGGCGCCGAATTCGGCGCTGACCTGTGGTCGCTTGCCGCGTCGTTCCGCTGCGAACTGCGTGCGGCACGGATATTCATGGGGAATGAAATTCTTGTGCTTGGTCAGGAAGAAGAAGGGATCCATCTCGCCTTGCATGGGCTGGTCGGCCACGTCGTAGCGTTGCTCGGCGATAGACCCGAGCCGCCAATAGACGATTGGCTGCCCCGCCATGAGCGGCCGGCGCAGCGTAAAGTCCGTCCGAACGCTTTGCGCGGCCTCGCTCATCGCAAATCCTTCACGGCAACTGGATCGACATCGGTGTAGGCCTGGTTCTCGCCGGTCATGCCCCAGACGAAGGCATAGGGGCCGGTGCCGGCACCCATATGGATAGACCAGGCAGGCGACAGGACGACGTCGCCGTCAGCGACCATCAGGTGGCGCGTCTTGTCTGGCCGGCCCATCAGATGGATTACACGGTCGGCCTCGGCGAGGTCGAAATAGCAATAAGCTTCCATGCGCCGCTCATGCAGATGCGGCGGCATGGTGTTCCACACACTGCCCGGCGCGAGGTCGGTGATCCCCATCAGCAAGAGGCAGGACGGGGCCACTTCGGGATGGATGTACATGCGCAGCGTGCGCCTGTTCGCGCGGGCCTCCTCGCCGAGCACAAGCGGCCTGGCTTCGCTGCTGACGATGAGACGGTGCGCAACATTGGCGCCGGCCGGCACCGAGTTCATGTAGAAGCGTGCCGGCCTCTCCGGATCGTCGCTCTCCAGCGTCACCTCACGCGCTCCGCGTCCGACATAGACGATGTCGCGGTTAGCCACGTGAAAGCGCCGGCCGTCCACCGCGACCGCGCCATTGCCGCCGAGATTGGCGATGCCCATCTCGCGCGCGTCAAAGAAGAGCGGGGTGCCGACTTCGGCCCCGTTGCCGAATGCCAGCGGGTTGGCCAGCGGCACCGCGCCACCGACGATCATGCGGTCGACATGGGTGTAGACGAATTCGATCGCGCCAGGCCGGAACAAGCCGTCGACGAGGAACTCGGCCCTCAGCCGGTCCGTGTCCATGCCGGCAATATCGCCCGGCGACGCGCCATAGAGCGCCCGCATCATGCCGCCTCCACCTTCGACTGCAGATGCCGCGCCCCTTCGGTCAGGCACAGAATGGCCAGCGCCTGCCCGTAGCCCGTCGGATGGATGGGTATATCGCGATAGAACTGCAGGTCGGCGCCCATGCGTGTGCCATAGGACACGTTCGCCACCACACCTTTGTCATCGATGTTGGCCACCACGGCTTCCAAGGCGCGGAGGCCGGCGGCACGGCACTCTGTCGAGCCGATTCCGAGCCGCGCGGCCTTCATCAACCCGTAGCCGAAGCCGGCCGTGGCGGAAATCTCCTCGTAAGATGTCGGGTCGTCGAGCAGAGTGTGCCATGCGCCCGAACCTGCCTGCACCTCGAGCAGGGCGTTGATCTGCGTGTCCAGCACGCCGAGCAGATAGGCCCGGACCGAAGGTGCAATTTCGGCGAACTCCACCAGTTCCAGGATGCCGACGGTAATCCAGGCATTGCCTCTCGCCCAACGCGCGCGGGCGAAATTGTGCCGTCCCGCGAACGTCCAGCCGTGAAACCACAGCCCTGATGCCGGGTCAGCGAGATAACGGGCGTGGACCAGGAATTGCCTTTCTGCTTCCTCGACGAAGCGACGCTGGCCGGCAGCCTGGCCGTAGGATGCGAGGAACAGCGCCACCATGAACAGCGTGTCGTCCCACAATTCGTCGTCGTTGACCCGGTCCGAAACATCATGCTGGAAACCGCCTTCGGGCGTCCGCGGCAAGGCGGTGGCCACCCGCTCGGCCCATTCGCGCAGCACCGGCTCGAAGCGCGGCTGGCGCCGGCGCCGCCACAATTCGCTTAGCGCCAAAAGGGGCGCGGTGGTGTTGACGTTCATCGCAGGGAGACCGGCAGCGATGCGTCGGTCGTACCAGGCCTCGATCGTCTGCAGCAGCCGATCGTCGCCGGTCTGCGCCCACAGCCGAACCAGCCCGTAGAGCCCGACGCCTTGCGGCCATTCCCAGCTGTCGAAGCTGACATAGTCGCCCGGCGTGCCGTCGAGATTCGGCTCATGGAACCGCCCGTCATGACGCAAGCCGGTCATGCCGGCCACAAGGCTGGCAAGCACGGAATTCAGGCGTTCGGCCGATAGCGGCATCACTCCTCCCGTTTCTCCCGCTTCATCGGAACTGTTTCACAGCCATTTTTCTTGCGCAATCTGAAAATTTTTTGCATTAATCGGATGACTTTGCCGGAGGTGACGGAGCGGATGAATATCCAGGGCAAGCGCGCCCGCCCCAGCCGCCGCATTCGACTTGAAGAGATAGCGGCGCGTTGCGGCGTGTCGGTCAGCACCGCCTCCCGTGCGCTGAGCGGCGTCGGCGGCGTGAGGGACGAGCTTCGCACCAGGATCATCGAAACGGCGAAGTCGATGAACTATGCCATTCCCGCCTCGGTTGCCGGCCGCAAGGTCATCCTGGCCGCAAGCAGCGTGGCAATGGTGGACAGTGCCCGCAATCAGTTCACCTACCATGTCCTTGATGGACTCAACGAGCGCGCCCGGTTGCTGGGCGTCGAACTCGTGACCCGGCCGGTTTCGGCGCCCGAGGACGAAATAGCGCTGCTGCGTGAATCCGAGCGCGACGACAGCGTCGCCGGCTGCCTGTTTCTGACGCTGGACGATGACGATGTGCTGACGCTGACAGCCGGATTCGCCAAGCCGATCGTGCTCGTCAACGGCGACGATCCCTCGATGCGCCATTCGAGCGTGACGCCCTGCAATCGCTCTGCCGCCATGCTTGCGGCGCAGCATCTGATCGGCCTCGGCCACCGCCGCATCCTGTTCCTGATGCGGCGTGGCCGGCGCACGATCGAGCGGCGCTACGAAGGTTGGCGCGACGCGCTGATCACAGCCGGCATTGCCGGCTTCGACGACTTCGTGGTCGAGGTGCAGGACTGGCTGCCGGAACTTGCGAGCAGGGCCGTGACCGAGCGCATCGCGGCCCGTGGCCTCGATTTCACCGCCGTGCTGACGGCCGGCGACAGCTTGGCGTTTGGTGCCATCGCCGGCGTCCAGGAGGCCGGATATTCGGTGCCTGGCGATGTGTCCGTGGTCGGTATGGACGACTTGCCGCTCGCTGCCTTCTGCAACCCGCCGCTGACGGCGATGCACATTCCCATGCGCGAGATCGGATCGGCGGCGCTTAGCCTGCTGCTCGACGATATGGCCCATTCGGGGTCGCCGCCGCGTCGCGTCGAACTTGCCTGCAATCTCGTGGTGCGCCAGTCGACGGCACCAGCCCGAAGCGGCGCCGGCGGTCATCAACTGGCCTCTTGAGCGCGCGACTTGCCGCCAGCAAAGAGCAGCGGCAAACCCTCTTGCGTCTGCAGTTCAAGGACACGTCCAAGCAGGATCATATGGTCGCCAGCCGGGAAGCGGTCGGCGACGCTGCATTCGAACCGCGCCAGTGCGCGCGGCAGCAATGGCACGCCGTGCTCGCTCCACGACAGGTCAAGATCGGCAAAGTCCGTCCCCGACTTCGAAAAACGCCAGCACAGATCGATTTGATCTTCCGCCAGCACGTGAATGGCGTAGTGCGCGGAATTGGCGAAGGCTTCGAACCGGCGCGAGTGGCGGCCGATAGACCAGAGCACCAGCGGCGGATCGAGCGACACGGATGAGAAGCTGTTGGCAGTGATTGCGACCGGGCCGTCGGCCGTGCCGGTGGTGACGACCGTGACGCCGGTGGCAAAGCGCCCGAAGGCATTGCGCAAAAGGCGTGGATCGCACACGACATGCTCCATCAGCGGCGCTCCCCCGTTCCCAATGGTGTCGCCGGGATCCGTTCCGGCACCCGGCCATAGGCGTGCGGGAGCGAGCATGTCTTGAGCTGGGGCAGCACCTTGGTGCCGAAATGACGCGCCTCGTCGAGATGCGGGTAGCCGGAAAAGATGAAGGCGCGGATCCCCAACTTCATATACGCTTCGATTTCCGACAGAACCTGATCGGCCGAGCCCACGAGCGCCGCGCCGCAACCAGAGCGCGCCCGCCCGACGCCCGTCCACAGATGCGGCTCGACATAGCCTTCGGCATCGGCGATCTGGCGGTTCCTGGCTTGGTGCGATACGCCGAGCGATCGGGCGTCGAGCGCGCGCTCGCGGATCGCCCTGCCCTGCTCGTCGTCCAGCTTCGAAACCAGCTCCCGGGCATATTCCTTTGCCTCGGCCTCGGTATCGCGCACGATCATGTGGACGCGCAGGCCGTAGTCGAGCGTCCGCCCATGGCGCTCGGCGCGTTCGTGGACGGCCTTCATGCGGCCGGCAAGTTCCTCCCTGGTTTCCGGCCACATCAGGTAGACATCGCACTGTTCGGCGCAAAGCTCGAGCGCGTCGGGCGAATAACCGCCGAAATAGAGCAGCGGGCCGCCATTTTGCTGATAGGGCTTCGCTGGCGCCGTCGAGAGTCCTTTATAGCGATAGACCTCGCCCTCGAAATCGATGCTGTCCCTGGTCCAGGCCTGGCGCAGGATCTGCACAACCTCGCGCGAACGCTGATAACGGTAGGCGCTGTCGGCTGTCTCGCCCGGAAAGTCCGACGAAATGATGTTCACCGTCAGCCGGCCTTCCAGCATGTGATCCAGCGTCGCAATCGTGCGCGCCAGCATGATCGGCTGCATCTCGCCGCAGCGCACAGCGGCGAGCAGATTGATCTTCGAGGTGATCGGCGCGCAGCCGGCTACGAAGCTCAGCGTGTCTTGGCCGACCTGATAGGACGACGGACACAAGATGTTGCGGAAACCTAGTTCCTCGGACGTCTTCACGATCTCGGAGCAATGCGCCCAGCTCGAGCGCAACGCGCCGTCCGGCACGCCGAGATAGCGATAGTCGTCCGAGCAGAGTGCGGCGAACCACGAGACTTCGGCTGCATCGAGATCCGGCGAGGTGATTGGGACGATGCTCATTGCCACTCTTCAAAAAGAAGCCCGGGCCATTCTTCAAAGAGGTCCGGAGCTGCGAATAGGGCTTGCGTAGCATTCGTTTTGGTGTAGATCAATACTGTATCAATTTGAGCCAAACCCGAAACCGGGATGCGATTGGAACGCGGGATGCATTTGACAAGGGCTGACCCCGGCCACCGATCCAGCCAGATGCGTGGGCCCTTGCCTGTGCACTTGCAGACCAGCGAAATGCTGATCCGCGAAATCGCGGCCGGACGGCTGGCCGACGGGGCGCGGCTGCCGCCCGAGCGCGAGATGGCCGCGAGCCTTGGGATTGCCGTCGGGACGCTCAGGAGGGCGCTGGCAGATTTGACCGAAAAGGGCCTTCTCGACCGCATCCAGGGCTCGGGTAACTATGTGCGGGCGCGCGGCGACTTGCTCGGGGTCTATGCCTTTTTTCGCCTGGAGCGCATCGGCGGTGGCGGCCTGCCGAGCGCCGACGTGCTGTCCGTCGAGCGACTGCCCAAGCCCGCCGACCTGCCGCAATTCGGCAGCGCCGGCGAAGCCCACCGTATACGCCGGCTGCGGCGGCTCGACGGCGAGCCGGCCGCGGTCGAGGAGATCTGGCTGGACGTCAGCCGCGCCGAGCGGCTCAAGCGCGAGGATTTGTCGGAATCCCTCTATCTCCACTACCGGCTCGCGCTCGGCTTTTCGATCGTTCGCGCCGAAGACCATGTTGCCGTCGCACCCGCGCCGGACTGGGCCCCGCTCGAATTCAGGCCACCGCCGGGGACGGTCGTGGGGTTCATAGAACGTATCGCCTGGGCTGGCGACGGCGCCAGCGCGGAATATTCCCGCAGCTGGTTCGATCCCGGCGCGGCGCGGTACGTCACGCGTTTCAGATAGGCCGGAGGAAGACGCAGCGTGACCAGATCATCGATCGGCTACGGCATCATCGGCTGCGGCATGATGGGCCGCGAGCATATCCGCAATATCGCTCTGTTGCCCGACGCGCATGTGGCCGCGATCGTCGAGCCGGACCCCGGCATGTTGGCGGCGTCGCTGGCGACGGCGTCGGGCGCGCGATCGGCGGCATCGATCGCCGAACTGCTGGCCATGGATGAGGTGGACTGCGTCTTGATTGCCAGCCCCAACCACCAGCACCTCGGTCAGATGGAGCAGATCGCCGCACTTCGACCACTGCCGGTACTGGTGGAAAAGCCGCTCTTCACCGAGGGCGCCGACGAGGGGCGGATCGCGGCGTTGAAAGCTCGGCTTCCGCTCGTCTGGGTGGCTATGGAATATCGCTATATGCCCCCCGTCGCCGTATTCGTCGAGCAGGCGCGCCACGCCGCCGGCGGCATCCGCATGCTGACGATCCGCGAGCACCGCTTCCCGTTTCTGGCCAAGGTCGGCGACTGGAACCGCTTCAACCGCAACACCGGCGGCACGTTCGTCGAGAAGTGCTGCCACTTCTTCGACCTGATGCGGCTGATCCTCGGATCCGACCCCGTCCGCGTGATGGCGAGCGCTGGACAGGCCGTAAACCATCTCGACGAACGCTATGGCGGTGAGAGGCCGGACATCCTTGACCATGGCTATGTGCTGGTTGATTTCGCGAGCGGCGCGCGCGCCATGCTGGAACTCTGCATGTTTGCTGAGGGCAGCCGCTACCAGGAGGAACTCTGCGCTGTCGGCGGCGACGGAAAGATCGAGTGTCTGGTGCCCGGACCAGGCCGTTTCTGGCCGACCCACCTTGGCCCTGCGCCAGTGCCCCAGTTGATCGTTAGTCCGCGCAATCCGCCTGGACCACGACTGCTGGAGATTCCCGTCGACCCCCGGCTGCTCGAGGCAGGCGACCATAACGGTTCGACCTATTTCGAGCACGCCCGCTTCACCGCTGCGGTGCGCGGACAGAGCAAGGTTGAAGTGACCTTACAAGACGGCTGGTGGGCCGTCGTCATGGGTCTCGCCGCCCAGAGATCGGCCTGCGAAGGCCGCGCCATCGAACTCGCCGGTGAATTCGCCTTGCCGACCTAAGGCCGACCACGCATTCACCAAACCATCGGGTCAGATGCGCCGACCGGTTGCTGCGTCGAACAGATGCGCACATGCGCGGTCGATTTCGATCCGCACCCCTTCGCCTTGCTTGAGCGCAAGCCTTTCTCGGAAGAGGCAGGAGATTTCTTCACCGGAGCAGTCGACCCTGGCGAAGATTTCGGAGCCGGTCGCCTCGAGAAGCGTGATCGTGCCCGGCACGCCCTGCCCGGTTGCCCGGATATGTTCCGGGCGAATGCCGTAGACGAGTTCGCGTCCCGCGGCATCCGCCGGCTGGGCGCCTTCCGGCAACGGCAGGATCAACCCGCCGGCGCTGCGGAACACGCCCTCCTCGATGCGGCCGGCAATGAAGTTCATGGCGGGCGAGCCGATGAAACCGGCAACGAAGAGGTTGGCCGGATGGTCGTAGAGGTCCAGCGGCGCGCCGATCTGCTCGACCAGGCCGTCATGCAGCACGACGATCTTGTCGGCCATGGTCATGGCCTCGATCTGGTCGTGCGTGACATAGATCGTCGTGGTACCCAGCCGCTGGTGCAGGGCCTTGATCTCGCCGCGCATCTGGACGCGCAATTTGGCATCGAGGTTGGAGAGCGGCTCGTCGAACAGGAAGACCTGTGGGTCGCGTACGATCGCGCGGCCCATGGCGACGCGCTGGCGCTGGCCGCCAGAAAGCTGGCGCGGATAGCGGTCAAGCAACTTTTCCAGGCCAAGAATGCCGGCTGCCTTCCGGACCCGGCCAGCGGTGTCGGCCGGATCGGCTCTCTTGATCTTGAGGGCAAAGCCCATATTGTCGGCAACAGTCATATGCGGATAGAGCGCATAATTCTGGAACACCATGGCGATGTTCCGGTCCCGCGCGCGCAGATTGTTGACCATACGTTCGCCGATGGCGATCTTTCCGCCGGAGATCGTTTCAAGGCCCGCAATCATGCGCAGCAGCGTCGATTTTCCGCATCCCGACGGGCCGACCAGGATGACGAATTCGCCGTCGGCGATGTCGACGCTGACGTCGTGAATGATCTTGGTGGCCCCGAAGGCCTTCTGCACGTTGTTGATCGTTACCGATGCCATTGGATCTTTCCTGAAAAAAGAGTGATGTCCGGGCGCGCGCTCAACCGCCCTTGACGGCGCCGGCGGTCAGCCCCGCCACGATCTGCCTTTGCGCGAACATGGTCAGGATCAGCACCGGCAACGTCACCACCAGCGCCGCCGCGGCGAGCGGCCCCCAGCTCACCTGCTCGTAGGACAGCATGTTGTAGACGGCGACCGGCAGTGTGCGCGTCTCACGGCTGGCGAGCACCACGCCGAAGACGAAATTGTTCCACGAGAAGATCACGGACAGGATGAAGGCGACGACGATGCCCGGCTTGGCGATGGGCAGGGCAACCAGCCGGAAAACCTGCCAGGAGCTGGCGCCGTCGATGTTGGCCGCCTCTTCCAGTTCCATCGGCGTGGTCTCGAAATAGCCGATCATCACCCACACCACGATCGGCACCGTCACCACCAGATGGATGATGATCTGCGGCCACAGCGTGCCGAGTATCCCGATCCATTGGAACAGCAGAAACAGCGGGATGAGATAGGATAGCCCAGGCGTCATGCGGGCGATCATGATGACGACCGCCGATCGTTCAGCCTTGAGCCGTGCGATGCCATAGCCGGCCGGTACGCCGATCAGCAGCGCCAGGAAGGTCGCCGTGCCGGTCACCAGAACCGAATTCCAGAGATAGAGCAGGAAATTGTTCTCCTCGAACACCTTTACATAGTTCGACCAGGCGAAGCGTTCGGGGATCAGGATCGGCGGATAGGCACCGTTGTCGATCTCGAATTTCAGCGACAGCGAGATCATCCAGAGGAAGAACAGGATCGCCGGCGAGACGAAAACCAGGGCAGCGAAAAACAGACCGATCTGGTTGAGCAGCCGTGAACTCATCTATTTGCCCTCCGTATCGATCCACTGCGAGCGTTGGCGCAGCATCAGCAGGACAAACGACAGGGCCACGATGACAATGAAGAACACCACGGCCATGGCCGAGCCGTAGCCGATATCGTAGTAGGAGAAGGCGGTGTTGTAGAGATAGATGTTGATGGTCTCCGACGCCGTTCCCGGCCCGCCCTGGGTCATCGCGTAGATGATGTCGAAGCTCTTCAGCGCATCGATGGTGCGGATGATGACCGCGATCATCAGGAACGGCGCGATCATCGGCAGAGTGAGATAGCGGAATTGCTGCCAGGCATTGGCGCCGTCGATCTCGGCGCTTTCGAAGGGCTCGCGCGGCACCGAGGCCAGCCCGCCAAGCACGATCAGCATGACCAGCGGCGTCCACTGCCAGGTCTCGACCGCAACCAGCGACGGGATGACCGTGTTGGCGTTGAATATCCATTCCTGAGCCGGGATGCCGACCAGCGACAGCAGGTAGTTGAGCACGCCAAGCTGAGGATGGAACATCATTGTCCAAACCAGTGCGACGGCAACGGGTGTCGCCATCATCGGCATGACGAAGACGCCGCGCAGCAAGCCGCGCAGCGGAAACCTGGCATCGAAGATCAGGGCGGCCAGAGTGCCCAGCAGCATCGGCGCTGCAACCGAGAGGAAGGTGTAGGTCAACGTATGAACAAGGGATTCCCAGAAACGTGGGTCGCTGGCCAGGCGGAGATAGTTTTCCATCCCGGCAAAGCTCCGCGACTGGCCGAGCGTCCAGCGATTGACGCTCATCCACAGGGTGAAAGCCCAGGGGAAAACGATGACGGCGCCGACGACGACGAGTGCGGGGACAACGAAAGGCCAGTAGTTGGGAGCCAGCCGGATCGTCTGGCTCCCGTCGATAACCGGCATCGTCACCCCGGTCTGTTCTGGGGTGGTGGCCGACATCAGCCCTGCTCGCTCCTATCGAGAACCGGCTGGAACTGTTCGGTGGCCTTCTTCAGCTCCGCGGCTGGATCGGCGCCGGCAATCATGTTGGTCAACGCCACACCATAAATGTCGCGGAATTCCGTGACCGGGATGATGACCGGCAGTGCCAGCCGACTGATATTGCCCGAGCCGACCACGGCATCAAGCCAGCTTGCCGGCATGGTGACGCCTTCGCGCACCTTGGGATCCTCCAGCACGGATTTGCGGAACGGAACGCCGGCGCCGGCCTGCAACAGCCGTGCACCCATGGTTGGCGATACCGCCCACTGGCAGAACAGATAGGCAGCCTCCTTCTTCTCGCTGGCGGCGGTAACGCCAATCCCGTCGCCGAAGGTGCCCGAGGCATGCGTCTTGGGACCCTTGGGCATCACGCCGTAACCGACCTTGCCGACCACCCTCGATTTTTCCGGATTTTCCATCGGCGGGGCAAAACCCACGCCGTCGAGCCACATGCCGATCTTGCCCTGCAGGAAGGCCGACTGTGCTTCGGCCCAGTTGAACCCGGTAACGCCCGGAGGGGCGGACTTGGTCATCAATCTTTGATAGAGCGCGGCAGCCTCGATCGCCTCGGGAGCCTCGGTGCGCAGCTTGCCGTTGTCATCTAGCGGCGTCATGTCGTAGCCGAGCATCAGCGACGTCCACACCGGCGTGTTTGCGTTCTTGAGCCCGCGGGCGACGAAGCCGTATGTATTGGTCGAGGGGTCGGTCAGCGCTTCGGCGGCTGCCACCAGTTGCTCGAAGGTCTCTGGGTATTTGAGGCCCTTGGCCTCGAACAGCTCCTTGTTCCAATACAGGATCCAGTAGTCCACCGAGAACGGTAGCGAGCGCAGCACGCCCTGGCCGTCCTTGGCAAACAGCATGCCGGCTTCGGCGAAGTCGCTTTCGACGAGCGCCGGGTCGGTGAGCGACGGATCGGCGAGATAGCCGGCGATGTCGGCCAGCCAGCCACCCTTCTCGAACTGGCGCTTCTGCACGTGGTAGCTCAGATGCACGACGTCGAAGCTCGGCTTGCCCGAGCTCAACTCGATCACCGTCTTCTGGCGCTGCTGCTGCTCGGGCGTTGCCTCGGCATTGACCTTGATGCCGGTCAGTTCCTCGAACTCGGCGAGATATTTCAGGATGGTGTCGCTGCGTGGGCTTTTCACCAGATTGACGTCAAGCGTCGTCCCGGCAAAGCGTTTCCAGTCAACGCCTGCGGCAAAGCCGGGGCGAAGCCCCACAAGGCCGGCAGCGGTTAGCGCCGCGGTTCCGGCAAGGAGTTGCCTCCTGGTTGGGTTGAACAGATTGGACGACATTTCTTCCTCCCGGTTGCTGTCGTTGTGGATGCGCCGCGAACCGCGGCGCGGCTATATTTCCTCAGATCTGGAGCGCCAGCCGGCGCGCATTGTCGATATGCAGACTGATCGCTTCAACCGCTTTTTGCGGATTGCGGCTCTCCATGGCTTCGATGACCGCCAAATGTTCGCGCATCACCGGCACCACACGACCGTCGATGCGGAAACGCTCCTGGTGGATCAGCCGGATTTTCACCGAGTTGACCAGATAGGCCTTGGCGATAATCTCGTTGCCGAGCGCATTGATGAAGGTGTCGTGCATCGCCCAGTCGATGTTCTGGGCCTTGGCTTCCATTTCCGGCGTCGGCGCCTGCCCGAGAGCTTGAGCCAGCATCTCTTCATGTTCTCGCCGCATGCGGGCAAGTTCGGCATCAGAAGCGCTGGTCGTGAATAGCGCCACTGCCTCGCGTTCCATGAACAACCGAAACTGAAACGCCTCGCGGATCAGATTGATATCGATATGCGCAATCTGCATGCCGCGCTGCGGGATGGTGGTCAGCAGTCCCTCGGCCTCGAGACGCGGGACGATCTCGCGAATGGCACCCAGCGGCAGCCCGGTGAAAGCGACCAGTTCGCGCTGTGACACGAACTGCCCCGGCCGCAGATCGCGGGCCAGCAAATGCCGCGTGAAGCTGGCATAGGCCTTCTCCCGGAGAGTGATCGGTTCGCTGCCGTCTTCCACTTCAGCTCGCTTCCTTGTCGGTCGGCCCGGCCTTGTCGGTCAGGCCGCCTCTGTCGCAAACAGCCTGTCGTAGGCAGCGGCAAGCTGCCGCTGTCCCTGTGGATCGATCGCCTCTAGGGGCGGGCGGACCGCCAGCCAGCGCTCGTCGCCGGTCTTGCGCGCGACCATGACCTTCACCGCCGGCGTGACCGGGTATTTGAGCAATTCGAGCACGAAGTCTTCGACGCGTGGGTCGTCGCCCCCGTTTTCGACCATTGCCCGGATTTCGCCGGTAACAAAATTAGCCATGCCGGAAATCGCGCCCTGTCCGCCGCGGCGCACGCTTCTTGCCAGATGCCGTTCGTCGCCGATGAGGATCACCAGATCGCCGTGCGCCTCAAGCAGCGCCTCACTGTAGCTCCAGTCCCCGCCGGAATCCTTCACCCCGGCCACCACAGCGGGAAAAGCGGCGCGCAGCCGGCTAATCAGCCTAAGCGGGAGCGGCACCATGGTGACTGAGGGGATGTTATAGAGCAGCACGTCGCGCGCCAGCGGACCGAGTGCGGCGAAGACGGCGGAAAACCATCCGAACAGCCCGTCCTCGCCGACATTCTTGAAGTAGCTCGGCGGAGCGAGCAGAATGTTGCGAACGCCGCGCTGCAAAGCGTGCCGAGCCTGATCGGCGGCATCTTCGGCTGCATCGACCAGCACGCCGGCAACGAGCTGATGTGCCGGAATACCGGCCGCCAGCATGGCTTCGGTGACGATCCGCCGCTCGTCGGTGCCGACCGAGGCTCCTTCGCCGGTGGTGCCGAACAGCGTCGCACTGCTGCAGCCGGCGCCAAGGCAGGCTCGGGCATGCGCGATCATCGGCGCGAGCGCTATCTGCCCCGACGGGTCGAAGGGTGTGGTCAGGGCAACCGAAAGACCAAAGCGGGAAGCCAATGCGATCTCCGTTGTAATCAATGTGGACGTAGCGTTAGCACGCTAACATGTCAGATGTAAACGGGTGATCTTGTCAACTCGGCATCGCCGAACGGCGCTGCCGCGGCAGCGCCATCCCCGATCATTTTCCGCCGCTCGAACATCACATATGCAGCTGTCCCCGAGCCTCTGCGGGATTGGCTGGACGAGGCAGCCTAAGCTCGATCAAGTGGCTACGAGGTGGCCGTCGCCAACATCTTCGAGCTTGAGTTTCCGGGGCTCGTCACCGATGCGCCGCACAGCGCTTGGAATTTCGCTGTCCAAACGGGCGAACCTGGCGCGGCGCCGGCCTGGATCGGGAACCGGAACGGCTTCGATCAGCCGCTTTGTGTAGGGATGGCGCGGGTTGGAGAAGATCTGGTCGCGGGTGCCCATCTCGACGATCTGCCCCAGATACATTACCGCCACGCGATCGGAGATGTTCTCGACCACCGCCATGTCGTGCGAGATGAAGAGATATGCGACGCCGAATTCGCGCTGCAGCTCCTTCAGCAATCTTAACACACGCGCCTGCACCGACACGTCGAGAGCAGAGACGCTCTCGTCGGCAATGATCAGCTTTGGTCGCAGCGCCAGCGCCCGCGCAATGCAGATTCGCTGGCGCTGCCCGCCGGAGAATTCGTGGGGATAGCGCTCCATCTGGTCAGCCGAGAGGCCGACGCGTTCGAACAGGGCGGCGATCTGGGCATGCCGTTGCTCTCTGTCGCCGAGGCCGTGGATCAGCAGAGGCTCGGCGACGAGATCGCCGACCCGCATGCGCGGGTCGAGGGACGCGAAGGGATCCTGAAAGATCATCTGCACATTGCGGCGGACAGCCTTGCGCTCCTTGCGGCTGAGCGCCGACAGGTCGTGGCCGCCGATTGAAATGCTGCCGGTGAAGGGCACCAGCCCGGCGATCGCCTTGGCCGTCGTCGACTTGCCGCAGCCCGATTCGCCGACCAGCGACAGGGTTTCGTGCGGCGCGATCGAGAAACTCACGCCTTCAACCGCGTGCACCCTGCGGTCAACGCGGCCGAAGAAGTCGCCGTGCAGGTCGAAGCGGACGTGAAGATCGCTGACAGATACAAGCTCGGCCGGCATGTTGGCGGCATCTTGTCGGTCTTCGGCCGTCCGTCCGCCGCCGATACGCGGCACGGCGGCCAGAAGTTCGCGTGTGTAGTCGGCCTGCGGGCGATTGAAGATGTCAGCCGCGCTGCCCTGCTCGACCATCCGGCCGTCGCGCATGATGATGACGCGGTCCGCCATCTCGGCGACGACGCCCATGTCGTGCGTGATCAGGATAACACTGGTGCCGTGCTCGCGCTGCAGGTCGCGCAGCAGTTCCAGCACCTCACCCTGAACCGTGACATCGAGGGCGGTCGTCGGCTCATCGGCGATCAGCACGTCCGGGTTCAGGGCCAGAGCCATGGCAATCATCACGCGCTGGCGCATGCCGCCTGAGAGTTCGTGAGGATAGTGCTCGAGCCGCCGTTCGGCATCCGGAATTCGGACTGCCTTCAGCGCCTCGAGCGCCCTCAGCCGCGAGTTGGAGCGCGACATCGAGGTGTGTGCCTCGATCGCCTCCGTGAGCTGACGGCCGATGGACAGCACCGGATTGAGCGATGTCATCGGTTCCTGAAAGATCATGGCAATACGGTCGCCGCGGATGCGGCGCATGCCGCTCTCGCTGAGAGCCGCGAGATCCTGATCGCCGAGCCGGATGGAGCCTGATCCGATGCGTGCCGCCGGCTGTGGCAGCAAGCCCATAATGGCTAACGCCGTCATCGACTTGCCGGAACCGGACTCGCCGGCGATGCAAAGCGTTTCGCCGCGCATCTGTCCGAATGTCAGGTCGGAGACGACGTCGCGCTCGCCCTCCTCGCCGCGCACGGCGACGCTCAGGCCTGAGACGCTGAGTACCGGCCTGACAGAGCCACTCTCCGCGGCGGCCTGCCTGGATCGTTTGATGTCCTCCACCTTCATTCAAAGACGCAGCGGGGGAAGTAGAACGAAACCACCCAGTTGGGCATGTCGACGATCTCGCTGATGCGCAGGTCACCGCAAACCGAGACGAGCATATAGGCATCTACCGGATCCATGCCGTAGCGGCCGGAGAGCAGGTCGATCATCTGGGAAACGGCGCTCTTGGCGCCGTCCATCAGATCCGGCCCGATACCGGTTGTCACCTCGTAGCCCTTGGCGTCGAGATGCCGCGACACCGGACCGGGTGTTGTGAAACGCGGCGTCCGCAGCCGGGCATCCTTGACCAGATCGAGCGTCAGCACGGCGTTCATGGGGCTCTCGATCGCCGTGCCGCAGACCTCGCCGTCACCCTGCGCGGCGTGCGTGTCGCCGACCGAGAACAACGCTCCCGCGACCTCTACGGGAAGGTAAAGCACGGTGCCGGCGGCGAGATCGCGGATGTCCAGATTGCCGCCCACGCGCCGCGGCGGGACCACCGAATGCAGACCCGGCTCAGCCGGGGCATTGCCGATGGTGCCGGCGAAGGGCTTGAGCGGCACCCGGCCGCTCTTGCCGAACAGCGCCGGTTCGAGCGAGGCGGCGTCGTACTTCCAGATATTCAGTGCCGGTTGGGTGAAGTCATCCGCCAACAGACCGAATCCCGGGATGTTCGCCGTCCAACCGAAGCCGGACGGCTTGAACGCCTCGATGGTGATTTTCAGGGCATCGCCCGGTTCTGCCCCGTCGACATAGATTGGCCCAGTGACCGGGTTCACCTTGGCAAAGTCGAGCAAAGCAACGTCGTCGACGGTGCTCTCCATCGTCAGCTGCCCGCCGGACGAGTCCAGGCACTGGAACTCGATCGTCGACCCTGGCGCCACCCGTTCGGCCGGGACAAAGGAATTGTCCCAGCCGAAATGATGGTGGCGCCCGTGGATGGTGTAGTCGCAGTTATTGCACATCGGTCACATACACATTGTCGTAGTTGATCGGGATGTGGACCGGGTCGACATAGAGGTTGTCGGCACCACCCATGCGGGTTGATTTCATGGTGAAACGCTGCTCGTTGAAGACCGGTGCCCAAGGCGCGTCTTCCATGATCTTGCCGTAGATCTCGCTCCACATCTTGGCGCGTTCGCCAGCCTTGGCCGGGTCGACGATGGAGTCGGCTTCGGCCGCCTTGGCGTCGAGCTCCTTGTTGCAATACCACGACCAGTTCCAGCCGCCCGGGACGGCACCAGCGCAGCCGAGGATCGGGCCGTAGAAGTTCGACGGATCGGGGAAGTCGGCGATCCAGGCCATGCCGCCGGACCAGATCATCGGCGCACCGGCCTTGTCACCGCCGGCGGCGATGACGTTGGCCTGCGCGAGCGACTGGATGCTGGCCTTGATGCCGACCGCCGCCAGATCCTGCTGAATGGCCTGCGCGATGCGCGGGTTGGGATCGGTGTTCATGGCAAACAGCTGCGTGTCAAATCCGTCGGGATGCCCGGCCTCGGCAAGCAAGGCCTTGGCCTTGGCCACGTCATAGGGATAGCCCTTGAATGCCTTGTCATAGCCGGGCATCGACGGCGGCAACGGCTGATTGGCCGGCACCGCACGGTTGTTGATCAGCTGGACGATGCGGTCCTTGTTGATCGCCATGTTGACCGCCTGCCGCACCTTCACGTTGTCGAAGGGCGCCATGGTGGTATTCATGGTGATATAGCCGGTGTGCAACTGGCCGCCCTCGACGACACGGGCCTTCTGCTCGGGATCGGCCATCACCTCCTGGAATTTCGCCGGCGGAATGCCGTCGCCGGGAACGTCGATCTCGCCTTTCTGGAGCCGCAGCAGCGCCACGATCGGCTCCTGGCCAATCTCAAAGGTGATCTTGTCGAGATGCGGCAGACCCTTGTGCCAGTAATCCGGGTTGCGCTCGAAGACCACGCGCTGGCCGAGCGTCCATTCGGCGAGCTTGAAGACGCCGGTTCCGACCGGATGTTTGCCGAAGTCCGCGCCGTATTTTTCGACTTCTTCCTTCGGCACGACATGCGAGAAGTTGATCGCCATGACATGCAGGAAGGTGGCGTCGGGCCGGGTCAGCTCGAATTTGATCGTGTAGGGATCGACGACGGTTATGCCCGCCAGGCTTTCCGCCTTGCCGGCAGCGACGTTGTCATAGCCTTTGATCGAGCCGAAGAAGCCGGCACCCGGGCTCTGTGTCTTTGGATTGGTGACCCGGTCGAGCGAATATTTCACGTCGTCGGCGGTCATCTCGCGGCCATTGTGGAACTTCACGCCGTGGCGCAGCTTGAAGGTGAAGGTCTTGCCGTCGGGCGCAATCTCGTAGCTCTCGGCAAGGTCGGGCCGCAGGTTGGTGGTGCCCGGCTCGTAGTCCATCAGCCCGTCGAACAGGCTCTTGATCATCGACCAGTTCTGCCAGTCATAGCCGATGGCCGGATCGAGCGTGGCGACGTCGTCCTTGTAGGTGATGGTGATCGCGCCGCCCTGCTTGGCATTCGGATCGACGGCGTCTTCGGCACGTACGCTTGTCATGCCAAGCACCAGCGCAAGCGCCGATGCCGCCACGGTCGATATCAGATATTTTCTCATGTCATGTTCCCTTTCTCTGGTTTTCTTGGTTTTCATCTGAGCTTGATGCGTGGATCGATGAACGGTGCGACAGTGTCGGCCAGGAGATTGCCGAGCACGATGGCAAAGGCCGAAACCAGGGTGACCCCCATGATGATCGGAATATCGATGCGCTGAATGGCCTGCCAGGCTAGCTGGCCGATGCCTGGCCAGCCGAACACGCTTTCGACAACCACGATGCCGCCCATGAAGATGCCGATGTCGATGCCGATCATGGCGATGACCGGCAGGATGGCGTTGGGCAGCGCGTGCCGGAAGATAATGGCGCTGCGTGCAAGACCCTTGGCACGCGCGGTACGCACGTAATCCTGGCGCAGCACGTCGATCATCGACGAGCGCATCATGCGGGCGTACCAGCCGGCACCGAGAATTCCCATGGTCAGCGATGGCAGCACCAGATGACGCCAGGTGCCGTAACCGCCGATCGGGAACCAGCCGAGCCGCACCGCGAACACATAAAGCAGCAGCAGGCCGACGACGAATTGCGGCGCCGAGACGCCGACGAAGGAGGCGACCATCAGCGACTGGTCGGTGGCGGTGCCACGCTTGACGGCGGCGATGAGGCCCATCGTCAGCCCGATCACGACTTCGCAGGCAATTGCGCCGAGCATCAGCAGCAGGCTTGCCGGGAGCCGCGAGACGATAAGCTCCGTGACCTCCGAGCGCTGGATGTAGGAGCGCCCCAGATCGCCGCTGAGCAGACTGATCAGATAGTGCCAATACTGGACGACGAAGGGCTGATCGAGGCCGAGCTGCCGGCGGATGTTCTCGACCGTCTCGGGCGTGGCGCTGCGGCCGGCGATCTGGCGGACGGGATCGGCGGGCAGCAGATAGAGCAACGCAAAGGTGATCAGGGAGACGCCGAGCAAGATGAGCACGGACTGGACAACGCGGCGGCCGAGATAGGCGATCATGCCCGCCCCCTTTGCGTCGGATCGAGGATGTCGCGCAGCGCATCGCCGACCAGGTTAAAGGCTAGCGCCAGCGCCAGGATCGCCGCACCCGGAAAGAAAACCAGCCAGGGCGCTGCCTGGAAATAGGTTTGGTTTTCGAAGATGATGTTGCCCCAGGAAGCAGTCGGCGGTTGCACGCCGATGCCGAGATAGCTGAGCGTCGCTTCAAGAAGCACCGTCGTCGAGATGCCGAGCGTGCCCCAGACGATGATCGTCGGCAAAAGGTGCGGCAGGATATGACGAAACAGGATGCGCGGGGCGCTTGCGCCGATGGTGCGCTCGGCATCGATGAACTCGCGCTCGGAGAGCGAACTTGTCTCGGTGTAGATGACGCGGGCGGTCTGCACCCAGTTCACCAATGCGATCACCATGGCGAAGATCCATAGGCTCGGCTGGAGCACCGCCGCCAGGCAGATGGCGAGCAGCAGCGCCGGGAAAGCCATCATCAAATCGGTGAAACGCATAAGCGCGCTGCCGATCCAGCCGCGGAAATAGCCGGCCGTGATGCCGACCAACGTGCCGATCAGAAGTGCCACGCCATTGGCGACGATGCCGATGATCAGCGACGTGCGCGCGCCGAAAAGGAGACGGGTCAGCAGGTCGCGGCCAAGCAGGTCGGTGCCCAGCCAGAATTGGGCCCCCGGCGGCAGTGGCGCGCCTTCAAGCGTGAGCCCGTCGAACATCTGCTCGTTTGGATCGTAGCCTGTCAGCCACGGTGCAAGAATGGCGCCGGCCAAGACAACGGCAATAATCCCGAGGCCGAGCAAAGCGAGAGGCCGTTTTAGCAGACGTCGCCAGACGCCGGCGCGAGGCTTGGCTGGCATACGCCCGGCGGCCGAAAGCTCAGGCGCGATCGGATTGGTCATCGTCGCCTTCTTCTTGTGTCATCGCCACGATCCTGCGCGCGGCTTCCTCGACACTGATTTGCCAGCTCATCGCCAGCGAGCGGAGCTGCGCATAGGCACGGCCGTCCTCGGCGCCCTTCGACAAGACCTCCACCGCGCGTACGATGGTCTGGCGCTCCGCGACCCGCTGACGAAGCGAGGCAATCTCGCTGGCCAGAAGCTTGCGCGCCTCGAAACTCTGCCTCGCAATCAAAAGCGCGCTATAGACGCCGGCATTGCCCACCGGTTTCAGCAACTGCGCATCGGCCTTGTGCGACAATGCCCATTCGACGCGCCCCGGCGCCTCGGAGCCGATCAGTGCTATCAGCGGCATCGGTGCCTCGCCCGGCTTCCACGGAAATTGCTCGTCAAAGCCGAGATCGACGTCGAAGAAGACGAAGTCCGCCGCCAAGGCTTCGGCCGGCAGTTCCGGCCAGAAGCCAATCGCCTCAAGGCCGATGGCCGACAATTGCCTTGTGATCGCCTGCACGGTCGGATGTGGACGATGCAGGACAAAAGCCCTGGCGCCTCCAAGGTTCGGGATACGCGCCATCTTGCTCACGACACCACCCGCAGGCGTGGCCGCCCGAACGTCTCCGTCCGGTCATAGCGGGAAAGGTAGGGATCGGGTGCCACGCCCTTCGTCAGCGTGACCGTTTTGAACGATGTTCCATCGATACGTCCGATTAGCACCGGCAAGGTAGCATGCTGGGTTTGCGGGTCGATGGCGATGTCGCCCAGTGGCGATCGAAATGAAGTTTCGGTAAAGACCTTGGGAAGGTCCGTCCATTGTGCACCGGGGTTGCGGGTGAGGATCTCGGCGAGCATGCGCACCGAGGCATAAGCCGCCGCCTCGAAGGATGAGGCCGGCATGACGGAAGGCACTGGAGCCGCACCGCGATCCGCCCCCGAGATGTCGTGAAAATAGGGCCCAACGGAAAGGTGGCCATCGCCTGCCCCATTGAGCGCCGGCAATTCGCATTCCGTGAGATTGCAGGACAGGATCGGGCAACGCTCCGGCCTGAAATGCGGGTCGCGCCGGCCAAGCTCCGCATAGGCAGCGATGAAGGCATAAGAAGAAGGGCCGATGAGATTGTTCAGAATGAAATCAGGTCTCGTCGCCTGTATCTCCGCGATCAGCCGCGCAACATCGACCTCGCCGAGCGGCAGATAGCGTTCGCCCAGCACCTTGCCGCCAGCGTCCGCAATCAGGTCGCGCGCCACGCGGTTGGTCTCCCAACCCCAGATGTAGTTGGAACCGAGCAGGAAGCCGTCGGCGCCGAAACGAGGCACGACATAGGCAAGCAGCGGTACGAGATGCTGATTGGGGCAGGCGTGCGTGTAGACGACATGCTCGTTGGCTTCGAAGCCCTCGTACGGGCAGGCGTACCACAGCGTGCCGCCTGCCCTCTCCAGGATTGGAATGACCTCCTTGCGGCTCCATGAGGTGATGCAGCCAATGATGTGACGCGCGCCGCTGTTGGCGAGAATGTCCGCGCAGCCGCTTGCATACCGATCGATGTTGCCCTGCGGGTCGCGCTCGATCGGGATGAATTCGAATGGGATAGCGGGAGCGGCGTTGACGTCGGCGATGGCGTTCATCGCACCCGCACGGCAGGATTCGGACACCAGCCGGTAGTTGCCGGACCGCGAATAGAGAATGCCGATCTCGATATGCCGTTTCAAGCAATGCCTCAAAATGACAATGCCCCGCAGCCACCGCCGCCAGGCGAGAGCATACGAGGCATTCTTGCCGCCCGGCGGTCAGAGCCGGTATTTGTCCTCACCGTATTACGCCCGCGCTCCCAGTCAAGAGCCGCCACGCGAAACTTTGGCCAGCCGAACCGGTTCGGCGCGGAGCACGCAACTCATGCCGCTGGTCGTGTAGAGTCCGCCAGGAACCAAAATTGCTGATGTCCAGGTATGGGGCCGGACAAACCCGGTTCGCTACCATTCAAAGCAACGACTTTAATATCGGTTTACCTGAATCTGCTAGCAGCAGTGACGCCGGTTTTTCGTCGGTCAAGCAAAGGGTTCCACCTTGCCGCAGCAATTCAGCACTCCGTTCTGTCACCGGGGCGATCGCAACTGGCCGAGGTTGCACGGCTTCATGGGCGTCGAGTTGGAACGCGCGCCCGATGTTCTCGTGCCTCGCGTCGCCTTGGCCCGGAAGCTCGGTGGATGGGACTTTGGTGGCGGGAGCCGGGCTTGAGCGTCATTCGCGCCTTGCAAGGCGCCGACCTCCCGGCAGTTGCGAACATGTTTCAGCGCGTGCTGTTGAAGGAGAGGACCGAAGCGCCGGCCTCTCTCGTGGAATACATGAAACGGTTTTATCTGGATGCGCCCGGTTGCGCAGACAACCTCCGGTCGCTTGTCCATGTCAACGACGCCGGTCGCGTCTCCGGATTTGTCGGCGTCCACGTCCTGCCGATGACGTTCAACGGCCGACAACTACGCGCGGCCATCTGTAGCTCGCTCATGGTCGAGGACCATGAGCACGACCCGCTGGCCGGCGCCCGCTTGCTGAAAGCTTACCTGGATGGTCCGCAGGACATCTCCTTCAGCGAGACGGCCAACGATATTTCCGTGAAATTGTGGACCCGGCTGCGCGGCGTGGTCCTGCCGCAATACAGCCTTGACTGGGTCCGCGTGATGCGCCCCGCGGCCTTCATGCTCAGCCTTTCCGCCAATCGCATGGCGCTTGCGCGAATGCTCAATCCGCTGGCGCGTACAGTCGACCGATTTTACTGCAGAAGGATGACATCCAGCGAACGACGTTGGTCGGGTGTGGCGGTGGACGGGGCAGGCCACGGAGCATTTCGTACATCCGAAATCGACAGCCACGCATTTGCCAGGCTCATCGAACCGTTTACCGCTCAATTCGCCCTGCGCCCGGAATGGACGAAAGGCCAACTCGACCACATCCTGACCGATGCGGCACAAAAGCCGGATCTGGGCGAGCTTGTCTACGTTTGTGTGACGTCGCCAGTCGGCACCAATGTCGGCGCTTTCGCCTATTACGCACGAAAGTATGAAATTGGTCGCGTGCTGCAGATCTTCGCCCTCCCCGGCCAGGCGGGCCCGGTGATTGACTGCCTGATCGATCACGCCGCCGCGCGCGGCGTCAGCGGCCTGCGCGGACGTATTCAACCTGCACTTCTGGAGGCGATGCTTGGACGACGCATTGCTTTCCTGACCGTTGCCTCAACGGTGGTACATTCACGTGATCCAGAGCTTTTGGACGCGATGAAGAACTCGCAAGTCTTCCTGAATGGGCTTGCGGGCGAGCAGTGGAGCCGGCTGATCGGCAGCCGTTTCAGCTGAGGCGGGATGCTTTCAAGTTGAACCGAGCATCCCGCTCTATCTATTTATTTTAGGCGCGTTTCCACTTGGCTGCAAAATGCTTGGGTCAAAACCCAATCACTCTGAACGACCGAGTTCGACCCTTTGCCGTCATCCAGTTGGGAGCGTCGCATGACGCGATCTGACCCTTGTCCGACATTCGGGCTCTCATGCAGCAAGGTACACAGACCCGAAAAGCTGTCTTTCAAGGGCGGCGGCAATGGCATCAACCTGCGACCTGCTGTAAGCTTGGAAAGCGGGTAACAATCCGCGTAGGATTGGGGGATGGAACGTCATCTCGCAGCCGTCCTGATTGCCGATGTCGTCGGCTATGGCCGCTTGAGCCAGATCGACGACGAGGGTACGCGTGCGCTTTTCCGAACCGACCTGAACGAAGTATTCGAGCCAAGGATCGCTGCGCACCATGGTCGACTGGTGAAAACCATGGGAGATGGGATGCTGGTCGAGTTCCACAGTGTGGTCGACGCCCTACGCTGCGCGGTCGAAATCCAGCAAGAGAAGGCGGAGGTGAACGTTCTCACACAGCCAGAACGGCGGCTTGATTTCCGCATCGGCATCAATCTGGGCGATGTTATCGTTGAGGGTGACGACATCCACGGCGATGCGGTGAACATCGCCGATCGGCTGCAAGGGCTGGCGGAACCTGGAGGAATCGCGATTTCCGCCACCGCCTGCGACCATGTGAGGGGAAAGGTGCCGATCGGCTTTGCCTCACTCGGCGTGCAGAAAATGAAAAGTATCGCCGAACCGGTTCGCGTGTACCGTGTCTTGATCGACCCCGCTACTGCGGGCAAGATCGTCGATGCCAAACCAGGCCTTTCTTCCGGCGACGACAGTAAGCCGCCGGTAATTGCGGTTTTGCCGTTCGAAAACCTGAGCGCCGACGACGGCTGGACGCGGCTGGCAGACGGCCTGTCGGCCGACATGATCGGCGACCTAGCGCGCTATCCCGACCTTGCGGTCATTTCGCGCCAGACCATGCAGTCCTATCGGGGACGGGCGAGCGACACACGCTCGGTTGGACGGGAACTGAACGCCGATTACCTGCTGGAAGGCACCCTCCAGGCGATCGGACAGCGTGTCCGCGTCGCGGTGCAGCTGGTCGACACCCGGACCGGAGCCAACCTTTGGTCGGCGCGGTTCGACGAGTCGACCGATGATTTTTTTCTCATGCAGGACAGCATCACACAGAACGTCATCAATGCCCTGGCAGGCACTTTCGGCAAGCTCGCCAATCTCGGGCGTGAGGTGGCTCGGCGGAAGCCTCCGTCGAGCCTGGGTGCTTACGACTGCTATCTACTCGGGGTGGAACTGCACGACAGATTCACGACCGATGCGAGAGCAGAAGCCATACGCATGCTGTCCCGCGCCGTGGAACTCGACCCCGGCTTCGCGCGGGCCTGGATGACGTTGGGATTGGCACATGCGGTCGATGCCTTCAATGCCTTCACGCCAGATTCAGCCGCTTCGGTCGAGCGCTGGCGAGAATGCGTGGAAAAGGCTCTGGCGCTCGACCCTACCGATCCGATGACGCGCCTTTACATGGGCGCTCTCCGCGCCATTGACGGCGATATCAGCGGGGCCGCAGAGGAATACGACCGGGCGCTGGCCCTGGCACCCAATGACGCCGATGTGCTGTCGATGCTTGCCTCAAGCCGAGCTCTCGTGTGTGGAAATCCGGAAGAAGGCTGTGCTCTTGCCGAACGGGCGCTTCGCCTCAATCCGCAGGCTCCGAGTTGGTACTACGCGCAGCTCGCCCGGGCGCGGTTCGTCGCCGGTCGCTATGCCGACAGTCTGTCGTCGCTGTGCCAAAGTCCGCCGGATATTCCCGTCACTCTGATGTTCCGTGCCCTGTGTCACGCGCTGCTCGAAGAGCCGGCGCAGGCGCAGTCGATCGCCAGGCGGATTGCCGTCGAGTTTCCAAGGTTCACCGTCGAGAACTTCATCCGAACCTATCCCGTCACCAATCCTCTGGCCCTCGCTGCGATTAAGGAAGGGGCTCGTCGCGCAGGTATAGCGTAGAGCCGAAAACGGTGCCTAGCTGAGGAGGGGGACGCGCTTCCTGGATATGCCACTTGGTAAGCCGGGCCCCGCTTCCTGCACAGGCTGAAGGTCTGCTTCGTAGCGCTAACTGGGCGCTGGCGTGACCCCTGCTAAGCTTCCGCTCCTGGCGCAACGTGCTCGTCTGGCAGATGAGACGAACGGCAACTTCCCGCCCATCTCGGGCATGGCGGCGGCCTGGGACGTGGCGGTCTCGAAGCAGGTCAGGTACCGAGTTCTTCGACTTCCTCGACGAGTTGCGGACGCATGTGCAGATAACGCGTCGCCTTGCGCTTGGCGATGATATCGGCCCAGACGCGTTCCACTTGTGAGGCGGCCAACCCGGCCGCCTGCCCCACCACTTCGGCCGCCATGCCATTGTTGAGACCGTAAAGGCAAATATCCATACGGTCATATGGAAGCGAGAAGTAGAACTCCTCCTGTGTCTGCGCCAGCGAATAGGTATCGGTGGTCGGCGGCCGGTTCCGGATTTCCTCCGGAACGCCGAGATGGGGCGCCAGCGCATAGACCTGCGTTTTATAGAGGTGGGCGATCGGCTTGACGTCCGCGGCACCGTCACCGTTCTTCACGAAGAATCCCTGATCATATTCCAGCCGGTTCGGTGTTCCAAGAACGGCGAAGTTCAGACGATCAGCATGATAGTATTCGATCTGCTTGCGGGTGCGCTGCTTCATATTGGTAGCGGCGACGACGCCGAGATAGACAGGCAACGGCATTCTCAGTTTCGTCTGCTTGCCTTCGGGATCCTGCACCACCAGCGACGAGATATTATAGCCTTGGCCCTCGAGCGCGTTCGCGATCACGATCTTCGAGGCCCAGCCTTCGCCGTATTCCGGGACCAATTCGCGGATGAAGGCGTCGCGGCGCTGGTAGCAGCCCATCGCGCGCAAGGCCGGCCCGATATCCTCCGTCACAGCCTCGACACCAAAAGTTTCGGCGACGAGGCGGCCGAGCCGCAGGCTTTCGGGATCAGAATCGCTTTCCGGCATGAACAGGCAAAGCACATTCCGCGGACCGACGGCACGTGCGGCCAACGCGACCGACACGCTCGAATCGATCCCGCCCGAAAGACCGAGCACAAGGCCCCGCTTGCGAAGCCCGCGCAACTGCTGGCGCAAGGCCGTTACGATACGGTCCGTTTCGGTGATCAGGTCGATTGCCAGAGCCTGCGCCAGAAAGGTCCGCGCATCCTCGATCGGGCGAACATTCATTGCGCGGCCTCCATGGTTTCTGCCGCAAGCCGACGGCTGACCTTGCCGGTATCGGTCTTCGGCAGCTCGCGGCGGAACTCGACGATCTTGGGCACCATGAAGTCCTCAAGATGACGTGCACAGTGACGAACGACATCTTTTTCGCCAAGCGCTGGGTCGGACCGTACGACAAATGCGCCGATCGCATGCCCAAGCACAGGATCCGGCACGCCGAAGACAACCGCTTCCGCGATGCCCGGATGAGCGTGAAGCACGGCTTCCACTTCCTTGGGCGCCACCTTCTCTCCCCGTGTCTTTATGATGTCGTCCTTGCGGCCGACGAAATAAAGAAAGCCTTCCTCATCGGCCCTGAACAGATCGCCGGTGTAGAGGACCTTCTCCCAAGGGTTCGGACCCGGGCGCAAGGCTCGTGTCGTCGCAGCTTCGTTTCGCCAATAACCCTGCATGACGTGCGGCCCGCGAATGACCAGCTCACCTGCTACGCCCGGCGGCACCCGTTGCCCCTCGTCGTCGACGACAAAGGCTTCGGTGTTCGGAATGGCTATTCCGACCGACCCCGGCCGGCGGTCTAGCTCCTCGGGCGGCAGATAGGTGCAGCGCTTGCATTCCGTCAGGCCATACATCGAATAGAGCCTGACACCGGGGAAAAGGAACCGAAGGCGTTCTATGTGAGGCGGCGGCAAGGCAGCCGCCGTGTTGGAAATATAGCGAAGGCTGGGCAGGAAGCCCGGCGCCAGGTCCCTCATCTGCAGGATCATCGCTGCCATCGTGGGCACGAGCGGAAGCCCGGTGACGCCTTCCTGGCGGATGCGTTCAAAGACCGCCTGGGGAAAAGCGAAGGACTTCTCGAGCACGAGCGTGGCGCCGAGCCTGACAGCCATCAGCAACTGATAGAGGCCGTAGTCGAAAGCGAGGGGCAGAACATTCAAGATGATGTCGTCTGGGGAGTTGCGCAGATAAGTGATGATGGAGCCCGCCGCCGCGTCGCAATTGCGGTGCGTCATCATCACGCCCTTGGGCCGGCCGGTCGAGCCCGAGGTGTAGATCAACATCGCAAGATCGACGTCAACGCCGCGGTGGTCAATCTCCCTGGCTTGGAGCGTCAAGCAATCCGCCAGGGATGTGGCCCCTGCCGGGCATTGGTTATCGGCACCAACGGTGGAGGCCACGAAGATGCCGGTCTTGCCGGACGATCCGCACGCCTCGGCGACCACGGGCATCAGTTTTGCTTGCGTGAGGATCGCAGCTGCGTCGCAATCGGCGATGATGTAGGCCAGCTTTTCGGCCTTGGTGGATGCGTTGATCGGACTGAAAGTCGCGCCTGCTTTAAGAACTGCGAAAATCGAAACCGCAGCCTCCCAGCAATTGTCCATGAAGATAAGGACCCGGTCGTCGCGACTGACGCCATTCATGAAAAGGGCGGCGGCCAGACGGCTCGAAAGATCGTCCAGCTCTTCATAGCACAGCCTTTTGTGCTCGGTGATCAATGCCGTTTTGGCTGGATGGGCAGCGGCCTTCGCCGTCAGAAAATGTTCGATCCGCACGGACGCTCCTCGCCGATGGCGCCTACGCTGCCAGCGCTTCTGCCTTTGCCTTGATGAAGGCTGAGATGCGGTCAATCGAATCCAGATTGGCCGGTACGATGTCGGCATCGACCATCGCTATGCCGAAATCATCCTCTATGAATGCCACGAGCTCCAACACGGCCGTCGAGTCGATGATGCCGTTCTCGATCAGTGATACGGAGTCTGCAAGCTCGTAGGACGTGTCCCCGAACAGGAAGTTGTCGACGATAAAGGTTTTGACCTTGTCCTTGACTGCTATCATGATTTTTCATTCCCTCGATTTCTCAGGCCGCTCGTGCTGCACCGACCTTTTCGCCGGTGAAAATCTTCTGCCACAGTTGCGTCGACAAAATGCCGACGAAAGCCGCATTGTCGCGGAATCCGGACGCTGGCTGCAAGCGGCATTTCTCGTGCAGGTTCGCCACCGCCTTGGCGTTGAATAGTCCGCCGGCGGCGATGCTCGCTTCGCTCAGTGAGTCGCGTACGTAGTCCAGTTCTCCCGCTCCAACGAAGGAGCGGGCTTCCGGTGCCCGGTAAGGCTGTTTGGTGCGCTCGCGGATGGCCGTCGGAAGCAGGTGCTTGGCAGCTTTGCGCAATATGTGTTTTTCCACCAGTCCCTTCAGCTTCATCTCCGGCGGAAGTCTGGCCGCAAACTCCACCAAGCGATGGTCAAGGAAGGGGAAACGCCCTTCGATACCGTGCGCCATGGCCATGCGATCGCCCTGGCTAGAGAGGATGTAGCCCGGCAGGAGAAAGCGGGTTTCGAGATATTGCGCCTGATGCAGCGGATGCCACCGGGAAAATGCCTCAGGCAACCGGCTGGCCAGGTCCTCGGCTGCGTCATACCCCTTCAATGTCGCGCGCAGGTCACCGGAAAAGAACATCTTCGCCGCTGATGTGGTCTTGAAACGCGGCCGATGCGAGAACAGCGGATCGTCCAGGGCAGCGCTGCCGGTTCCGAAGAACGCAGCCAGGTACTCCACGGACTGCTGTTGCAGGCCCGGCAGATAGGGATAAAGCTTGCGGAACAGTTGTGGCCTGATGCGCGATGCCGGCTGTCGCGCGCAGAAACGGCGAACCCGCGCTTCTTTGAAGACATCATAACCGGCAAAGACCTCGTCGGCGCCTTCGCCTGTCAGCACCACTTTCAAACCGGCCTGGCGAACGAGGCCGGACAATTGATAGAGGGGAGCCGGGGCCGTGCGGATGATCGGCCGCTCGGTAAAGCGGATGACTTCGGGAAACACACCGGCGATATCGCCGGCACGACACGCAATGGTTCGATGCTGCGTGCCAAGTGCCGACGCCATTTCGGTCTGGAAGGCGCTTTCGTCATGCTCGGCGCTGTCGAACGTCACGGAAAATGTCTGCAGCTTAAGAGGGGTCATGCCGGCCGCGAGTGCCGAAACGAGGGATGAATCGAGCCCGCCCGAAAGGTAAGAACCGACCGGCACGTCGGCGCGCATGCGAAGCCTCACCGCGTCGGTCAACAGGGCCTGCAGTTCCTCGGCCGCGTCGTCCTCATTGGTGATCTTCGATGGCGTATCCGGATACGGGTAGTCTAGGTGCCAATATGGTTTGACCGTGACTTGCCCCTGTGTCGCGATCATCACGCTTGCCGGCTCCAGCTCGTGGATGTTGCGGAAAGCCGTGCGTGGAGCGATCGGCGCCCACAGCGTAAAGATCTGGTCGAGTGCAATCGGATCGATTTCGGCCGAGACGCCGGGTACCTTCAGCAGGGCCTTTATCTCCGACGCAAAGTAGAGCACCCCCCCCTTGCTGGTGTAGAACAGCGGCCGAACACCCATGCGGTCTCTTGCAAGCACCATCCGCCGCCGGCGGTTATCCCAAATCGCGAAGGCGAAATCACCGTTCAGGAGCGACAGGCAGTCTTCGCCCATCTCGTCATACAGCTGCAGGAGAACTTCGGTATCGCTCGATGTGCGGAAGCGTCGGCCCTTGGCCAGCAGCCCTTCGCGCAATTCCACGTAGTTGAAGATCTCGCCGTTGAACGCAATCGTCAAATTGCCGGTTTCGTCGGACATCGGCTGCTGGCCATCACCAATTCCAATCACCGACAGCCGCGCATGCCCAAGTCCAGCCTCGGGCGCTACGAATTTCCCTTGTTCATCCGGCCCGCGATGGGCGATCGCAGACGTCATGCGCGCAAGCAAAGCTTCCGCATCCCGGACTGAACCGAAATAGCCCCCGAATCCGCACATCCACACAGCTCATACTGAACAGCAAGCCACGAAACATAGCGGTCATAAGCGCCTCAAAGGTTAATCGGATACTTTTCAGCGAGCATGTGGTTAACAGGATGTTAGGACAAAATGATGCTTTTGCGGACCGACTTGCGCCCCACTCCAGGTGTCACGCTTGAAGGCGTCACGGCGAGCGATGCAAATCACTGCTTCGAGTACGGCCGGTACCAGTCAACAAACTTCTTCAGCCCGTCCTTTATCGAAACGCTAGGCCTGAAGCCGAAATCCCGCTCCAGCGCGGTCATGTCGGCGTAAGTCTTCTCGACGTCGCTCGACTGCATCGGCTCGTTGTGGCGGATTGCCTTGACCTCGAGCAGCCTTTCCAGAATGTCGATGAAGTCGCCCAGGCGCACCGGCCGGTTGTTGCCGACATTGTAGAGCCTGTTCGGCGGAACGTCAGCCGCCGGCGACTTGTCGAGCACGGCGACAACCGCCTTCACAACATCGTCTATGTAGGTGAAATCGCGCCACATTTCGCCATTGTTGAAGACCCGGATCGGCTTGCCCTCGAGCATCGCCTGGGTGAACATCCAATAGGCCATGTCGGGACGGCCCCAGGGACCGTAGACCGTGAAAAACCGCAGGCCGGTCTGCGGTATGCCGAACAGATGGGCGTAGGTGTGGCTCATCAACTCATCGGTTTTCTTGGTGGCAGCGTAAAGCGAAACGGGCTTGTCGACCTGATCGGCTTCGCTGAACGGCACGCTGCGGTTGCCGCCATACACCGAGCTCGACGAGGCATAGACCAGATGCTCGAATGCCGGTTCGGCGCGACAGAATTCGAGCACTTCGAGGTGGCCCATGACATTGGAGCGGATATAGAGCCGCGGATTGTCGAGTGAGTGGCGCACGCCTGCCTGCGCTGCAAGGTGCACGATCCTAACGATGCCTTGCCCGGCCAAAGCGGCTGCAAGCGTGCCCTGTTCGGCAATATCGATCTGGTGGAATGAAAAATCCTTGTGGGGCAGAAGGCGGGCAAGCCGCCCCTTTTTGAGCGCCAGGTCGTAATAGTCGTTCATGTTGTCGACGCCGACGACCGCTTCTCCCCGGTCGAGCAGATGGTGGCAAACGTGGCTGCCAATGAACCCCGCGGCTCCGGTGACAAGTATAGGCAACAAGCTTCTCCACGCGCATAGCCGGGCCGGTATCTGGAGCGGCAGATCCGGCCCATTTTCTCGTGCTATAGTCGAAAGCCGAGGTGGAGACCACCATTAAGCTGATGCGTCAGCTTGCCTCGCGCATGGCTTCGGCCGCCTGCAGGTCTACCGACACCAGTTGGCTGACGCCTTGCTCGGCCATGGTCACCCCAAACAGCCGGTCCATGCGCGCCATGGTGATCGGGTTGTGTGTGATGATGACGAAGCGCGTTTCGGTGGTTGCGGCCATTTCGTCCATCAGATTGCAGAAACGCTCGACATTGTGGTCATCGAGCGGCGCGTCGACTTCGTCGAGCACGCAGATCGGCGCCGGGTTGGTCAGGAACACGGCGAAGATCAGCGACATCGCCGTCAACGCCTGCTCGCCGCCGGACAGCAGCGTCATCGTCTGCGGCTTCTTGCCGGGCGGTCGCGCCAGGATCTCGAGCCCCGCTTCGAGCGGATCGTCGGACTCGATCAGTTGCAGCTCGGCGGTGCCGCCGCCGAACAGGTGCGAAAACAGCCGTTGAAAATGGCCGTTGACCACCTCGAAGGCAGCGAGCAGCCGCTCGCGGCCTTCACGGTTCAGGCTGTGGATCGCCTGCCGCAGCTTGCGGATCGCCTCGATGATGTCGTCGCGCTCTGAAACGATGGCCTCCAGCCGGTCCGACAATTCCTTCTGCTCTTCCTCGGCGCGCAGATTGACGGCACCGAGCCGTTCGCGTTCGACCTTCAGCCGGTCGAGCTGACGCTCGATCTCGGCCATTTCGGGCATCGGGCTGTCGGGTTCGAGGCCGGTGTGGCGGATCACCAGATGCGGCGGCGTGTTCAGCGTTTCCTGGATGCGCGCCTCGACTTCCAGCCGACGCTCGTCGGCGGCGGTCAGCCGCTCTTCGGCGCGAACGCGGGATTCGCGCGCCTCGGCCAGCGACTGGATGGCAGCAGTCGCAGCCTTGTCCAGCTCGGACTGCCGGTTCTCCGCTTCCTGCAAGCGGTCGCCCGCTGCCTTGCGCAGGCTTTCGGCCTCGGCGAGTTGCGACAGCAGGGCGCGCCGCTTGGCGTCGATCTCGTCGGGGGCGTCGGCCAGTTGCTCGCGCTCGGCCTCGGCCTCTGCCTTGCGTTCGCCGAGCGCCGCGATCTGCGTCGAGGCGTTTTCGGCGCGCTCGACCCAGTTGCGCCGTTCAAAGCCGATGGCGTCGAGCCGGCGCGCACGTGCCTCGGCTTCCCGCCTCAGGCCCTCGTGAACGGCACGCGCATCGGCAAGGGCGGCGCGGTCGCGGGCGACGTTGGCGGCCGACTGCTCGAGCTGCAATTGCAGATCGCCCAGATCGGGCGCGTCCTGCAGCAGCATTTCCGCCTCGACGAATGCCGCCGCCGTTTCCTCATGGCTGTCGACAATGCGTGCGCGCGCCTCGTCAAGTGCTGCACGCCGGCTCGACAGCTCGCCGCCGGCTTTTTCGGCCTCGGCCAGCGTATTGCGGGCAGCGTCGAGCCCGTGCTGGGCGTCGCGCCCGGCCTGTCGGGCGTTGCGTTCGGCCTCGCTCGCCTGGGCAAGCGCCTGTTCGGCCTGGGCAAGGGCTTGTTCAGCTTCGCGCAGGGTGCGCGTGGCATGGACTGCTTCGGCATCGAGCTCGGCCAGCCGGTTTTTCTGCGCCAGCCGCTGCGCGGCGGCGGTCGGGGCATCGGCGCTGGCGGTGAAGCCGTCCCAACGCCAGAGCGCGCCTTCGCGGCTGACCAGCCGTTGACCGGGAGCAAGCAGCGTCTGCAGCCGTCTTCCGTCGGCGGCTTCGACAATGCCGATCTGGGCCAGCCTGCGGGCCAGCTGTGCCGGCGCACGCACAACGCTGGCGAGGCTCCTTATGCCTTCGGGCAATGCGGCGTCGGCAGGCTGGATTTCGCTCTGGCCCCAATGTACCGGCGCACTGCGGTCGAGCGGCACGTCGAGATCTTCGCCAAGCGCGGCACCCAGCGCCGTCTCGTAGCCACGCTCGACGCTGATCTGCTCCAGCACCGAGGGAAATAGATCGCCGCTGGCGGCGTTGAGGATCTTGGCCAGCGTGCGGGCCTCGGTTTCGATCCGCGCCAGCTCGGCCTTTGCGTCCTGAACCGGTGGGCGGGCAGCACTTTCGCCTGCACGCGCCTCGGCGACCGCCTGTTCGGCGGCAATGGCGGCTGCCTCAGCCTCTTCGAGCAGCGCCAGCGCCTGATCGACCAGCAGCCGCTTCTCGGCGGGATCGGGCAGGCCGGCGACCCTGGAGACGATCTCCGACAGTTCGCGGTCGACATCGGCAAGCTGGCGGGCAAAGCGGTCGCGGCGCTCAGCGGTGTCGCGCAGCGTCCGTTCGATCTGGTTGCGCGAGGCGGCAGCCTCCGCCCGTTCGGCGGTCAGCGCGGCGAGCCTGGCCTCGCTCGAGGCAAGCGTCGATGCCGCCTGCTCGAAAGCCGCGCGGGTGCTGGCCTCGCGCTCGGCGGCGCCGGCGTTTTCGGCGTTGAGCGCGGCTTCTTCGGCGGCGAGGCGTTCGAGGATATCCGCATTGTCGCGGACCATGCGCTCCTCGCGGGCAAGGTCGCCATCGAGCTGTTGCAGTCGGCGGTCGAGCTCAGCCTGGCGGGCGCGGATGCGGCCTGCCTCTTCCTCGATCTGCGCCTTGGCGATCGATAGACGCTGGAAGGCGGCGGCGGCAGCGGCTTCCGCATCGCGCAGGTCCGGCAGCCGGTGGGCGTTGATGCCTTGTTCCCTGGCGGCAGCCATCTGGGCGGCGGCACGGTCGCCGACCAGCGCGGTGGCAATCGCCAGCGCCGAACGCGCTTCGCCTTCCTGCGTCTTGGCCAGCGTCCAGCGCAGATGCAGCAGCTTCGCTTCGGCCTTGCGGATGTCGGCCGACAGGTTCTTGAAGCGCGAGGCCTGGCGGGCCTGGCGTTTCAGGCTTTCGATCTGGCTTTCCAGCTCGCCGACGACGTCGTCCAGCCTTTCGAGGTTCTGTTCCGCCGCCTTCAGCCGCAGCTCGGCTTCGTGGCGGCGCGTATGCAGGCCGGAAATGCCGGCCGCCTCCTCCAGCAGCGCGCGGCGCGCCTGCGGCTTTGCCTGGATCAGCTCGCCGATGCGGCCCTGGCCGACCATCGAGGGCGAGCGGGCGCCGGTCGACTGGTCGGCGAACAGCAGCTGAACGTCCTTGGCGCGAGCCTCCTTGCCGTTGATGCGGTAGAGCGAGCCGGCCTCGCGCTCGATGCGGCGCGAGACCTGCAACTCATCGGCGTCGTTGAAGGCGGACGGCGCGGTGCGGTCGCTATTGTCGAGGAACAGCGTGACTTCGGCGGTGTTGCGGGCCGGACGCGTTCCCGAGCCGGAAAAGATGACGTCGTCCATGCCGGACGCACGCATGTTCTTGTAGGAGCTTTCGCCCATGACCCAGCGCAGCGCCTCGACCAGGTTCGACTTGCCGCAGCCGTTCGGCCCGACGATGCCGGTCAGGCCGCGTTCGATGACGAACTCGCCGGGTTCGACGAAGGATTTGAAGCCGAGGAGGCGAAGGCGCGAGAACTTCATTCGCGCCGGCCCATAGCCAAGTTTCGCAAAACTGTGCCGCGGTTTTGCAAGGAGAACCCGCGGCAAGACAAAGAAGTGCGCACGCCGAAGCTACGCCGCTTCGGCGCTGCCGAAACGTCAGAGCAGAGGGTCGATGATGGCCGACATTTCCGCAATCGACATCGCCCCTTTGTAGGTCTTTCCGTTGATGAAAAAGGTCGGTGTGGAATCGACCTTGAATTCGTCGGCGCCGCGCTTCTGGACGGATCTCACATCGTCCAGAAGTTTCTGGTCCGTCAAGCAGGCCTCGAAGGACTCCTGTGTAAAACCGGCAAGCTTGGCGATTTGCAGCAGTGCGTCCTTGGTATTGTTCACACCAACCCAGTTCGCCTGCTGCCTGAACAGCACGTCGACCATCGGGAAATAGTTGTCCTTGGAGCAGCGCGCCAGCATGAAACCGGCCTCGGCGCTGGGATCGAACGGAAACTCGCGCAGTATGTAACGGGCCTTGCCGGTGTCGATATATTTCGTCTTCAGCTCCGGAAAAGTGGTCTCGGCGAAATGCGCGCAATGCGGGCAGGTCATCGATGCATATTCGACGATAGTGATCTTTGCATCGTCCTTGCCGAGCTGCATGTCGGGCAATGCGCCGGGCTTCAGCAGTGCCGCCATATCGACCGTGCCCTGAGCCTCCGGCGCCGCCGCGGCGGCCGGAGCGGCCGGCTTCGCAGGTTCCGGAGCCGCAGGCTTCACATCCTGCGCCTCGGCTTTCTCGCCCGAGTCGCTGCAGGCGGCAAGCAGCGCCACCGCTGGTATTGCGGCCAGCGAAGTCAAAAGGTTTCTGCGGGACAAGGAACGGATCATACGAATCACCTGGCAATAGTTGGATTTTGCAATGCAAAGTCTACAAAAAGCGAGAGTTGGCGCGAATTAAGGCATTACCGCCCCTATTCCAATCGCCAAATCCGGGCATACCATCACGATAGCGCGAGATCACGGTTTCTTTTGACCGAGAATGGTGGCGCCAAGCCGCTCCAGCGAGGCGCGCAGCCCGCCGTCCTCGATCAAACCAACGGTGCCCGACAGCTTCGCTTTCTCGGCCGCAGTCAGCGGCCGCAAACTGGGTTTCGGCTTGTCCTTGCCCGCCATTACCGGCTTCTGCACGATCCTGATCCGGCCGATCGCATTGAAACCGAGGAAGGCATTGACCCGGTTGATGATCTCGCCGGTCTCGTGCTGCAGATGCAGTGCCGCTACACCCTCGCAGGCAATCACCAGCACCGCCGGTTCGAAAGGATCGTCCTCATGCATGCGGCGCGGCCACTGGATCTTTTCCGGGCGCGAGCGGCCGGCAAGCCGCGGCCCGGCAATTTCTTCCCATGACTGGACCAGTCCGATCGACATACCGGCCCGCTTGCGCAGCACCGGGTCGAGGATCTCGGTTGCGAGATCGCTCACCGGAACGGGATTGCCGAAGGGCCTTTTCCCTGCCATGTGCGTTCTCCAGCTTCAGCACCAATGGATTAGGGCCGACCCTCGATCAATGGCACTGCACGACCAGACCCGCAAGGCCGTATCCGGAGACAATGTCGAGATCGCCTCCCGGCTGCTTGGCTGGTACGACGCGCATCACCGCGACCTGCCCTGGCGCGTTTCGCCGCGCGCGCTGGCGGGCGGGGCGCGGCCCGATCCCTATCTGGTCTGGCTTTCCGAGGTGATGCTGCAGCAAACCACGGTCGAGGCGGTAAAATCCTATTTCCGGGCGTTCGCAGAGAAATGGCCAACGGTCCAGGCGCTGGCGGCGGCACCGACCGAAGACGTCATGAAAGCCTGGGCCGGGCTCGGCTATTACTCCCGCGCCCGTAACCTCAAAGCCTGTGCCGATCTCGTCGCGCGGCAAGGCGGCCGCTTTCCGGACAGCGAGTCCGGCTTGAAGGAACTGCCCGGCATCGGCGCCTATACGGCGGCGGCGATCGCAGCGATCGCCTTCGACCGACCAGCCGCGGTCGTCGACGGCAATGTCGAACGGGTCGTCTCACGGCTGTTTTTGATCGCCACGCCGCTGGGCGAAGCCAAGGGCGAGATACGCGGCCAGGTCGAACGCATGGTTCCCCTGACAAGGCCCGGCGACTTCGCGCAGGCGATGATGGACCTGGGCGCGACGATCTGCACGCCGCGCCGGCCCCGCTGCATTCTGTGCCCCGTTCGCGTGGACTGCAGCGCCACGATCTCGGGCGACCCCGAACGCTTTCCGGTCCGCCTGCCCAAGGCCGAAAGACCCTTACGCCGCGGTGCCGCCTTCGTTGCCGTCAGGTGCGACGGCGCCATCCTTCTGCGCAAGCGCGCGGACAAAGGCCTGCTCGGCGGCATGACTGAGGTGCCGACGACCGGCTGGACGGCGCGCATAGACGGCGCCACCACGGAAGCGGCGGCCCCGCTCCCCGGCAACTGGCGGCAGGCCGGACGCATCGGCCATATCTTTACCCATTTTGCGCTTGAACTCGACGTGTTCAAGGCGGAGACCGACGTTGCCGCCCCGGTCGGGCATTTCTGGTCGCTGGCCCATGAAATTTCCGGGGAAGCGCTGCCGAGCGTCATGAAAAAGGTAATCGAAGCGGCGATACCGGGCGCGACGAAAAAGCAGCGGCCGCGTTGAAAGAGAGAAGAATGACTGAAATCCGCCACATCGTTTTCGACATCGGCAAAGTGCTGATCCACTATGATCCGGACCTGCCCTTCAGTCGCTTGATCCCCGATCCCGACGAACGGAAATGGTTCTTCGACAATGTCTGCACGCATGATTGGAACATCGAGCAGGATCGCGGCCGCAGTTGGGAAGAGGCCGAAGCGCTGGCGATCGCGCAATATCCCGAGCACGCCGAAAATATCCGCAATTTCCGCCGGCACTGGCACGAGATGGTGCCTCACGCCTATGAGGACAGCGTCGCCATCATGATCGGCCTGATCGACAGCGGCCATGACGTGACGATGCTCACCAATTTCGCTGCGGATACGCTCGCCGAGGCCCGCGAGCGCTTCGATTTCCTCAATCGGCCGCGCGGCGTCACCGTTTCCGGCGACATCCGCCAGATCAAGCCGGATCGCGCCATCTATGACCACCACGTCGCCGCGTTCAGCCTCGAACCGTCAGCGACGCTGTTCATCGACGACAGCCAGAAGAACGTCGACGGCGCCAAGGCGGCGGGCTGGCAGTCGGTGCTGTTCACCGATGCAAAGACGCTCAGGGCGGACCTTGAGCGCCTTGGTCTCGAGTTCTGACTGCGAACGCCATGGGCAGGATCGTTCTAACCTATGACCCGTATTGGCCCATGCTCGACGTCGACATCGTGCAGGGCAATATTCGCGGCCACGGCGTCGTCTATCTTGGGGCCGAAGTAAGCGAATTTATTACGGCGCTACAAGCGTACCCACTTCACCGCGCAACGCTTGTTTTGGAATCGCCTGGTTTGGTCAAAATCTCTGTTTTTCCTGTGGACGGTGTTGGGCATCTGGCGGTTCGAGTCGAGGTGGCTGAAGAGGTCGATGCGGTGGATTTTGCACGTATTCAGCTTCGCACCGACTATTCGAGACTGTCCCGCTTCAGCAAGCAACTGGCGCTGATGGCCGGGGGCGCGTTGAACGAAATCGTTCTGGAAGAAAAGGACTAAGCGACCGACTATCAGCCCCCTGCCCGTTCCATGCCCAGGCGGGCGATGCGGCGAAGCTCGTCGATCGGGGTCAGGCCGCCGCTGCGCTCATAATGCCAGAAGGTCCATCCGTTGCAGGCGTCCAGCCCCTGCACCTCGGCGCCGATCTTGTGGATCGACCCGGCACTGTCGCCGATCGCCAGCGTGCCGTCGGCGCGCACTTTTGCCGCCCAGCGCTTCTTGGCGTCGTAGAGCGTGGCGCCTGGCGCCACCAGGCCATTGTCGAGAAGCGTGACGAATGCGACGCGCGGCTCAGCCCGCTTGCCGGTCAGTACCGTCAAATTGGCGCCTTCCAGCGGCCGGACCGCATCGATACGTTCCATGGCGGCATCGATATAGGTTTGTTCGCGCTCGATGCCGACGAAGTGGCGGCCAAGCCGCTTGGCCACAGCCCCGGTGGTTCCTGAACCGAAGAACGGGTCGAGCACGATGTCGCCCGGCCTGGTCGATGCCGTCATGATGCGGGCAAGCAACGCTTCCGGCTTCTGCGTCGGATGCAATTTGTCACCATTGTCGTTCTTCAGGCGCTCGCCGCCGGTGCAGATCGGAAACAGCCAGTCCGAGCGCATCTGGACGTCGTCGTTCGATGCCTTCAGCGCCTCGTAGTTGAAAGTGTAGCCCTTGCCCTTCTGGTCGCGCGATGCCCAGATCATCGTCTCATGCGCGTTCTGGAAACGGCGGCCGCGGAAATTGGGCATTGGATTGGTCTTGCGCCAGACGACGTCGTTGAGGATCCAGAAGCCCAGGTCCTGCATCTTTGCCCCGACCCTGAAAATATTGTGGTAGGAGCCGATAACCCAGATCGTGCCGTTGGGCTTCAACACACGGCGCGCCGCCAGCAGCCAGGCGCGGGTGAAGGCGTCGTAGGCCTCAAAACTGTCGAACTGGTCCCAATGGTCGTCGACGGCATCGACCTTGGATTGGTCGGGCCGGTGCAGATCGCCATCGAGCTGCAAATTATAGGGCGGATCGGCGAAGATCACGTCGATCGACTTTTCCGGCAGCCGTTCGAGCGCGGCGACGCAGTCGCCCTTCAGGATCGTATCCAGCCACTCGGATTGCTGGGGAGCATCGGAAAGCTCGTCGAGAAGACGCACGGCAGACATTGTGACACCCAAGGCACGCGTTACTGTTTACTGTCCGTTATGGTTACCGATCAGCGTAAATATTCAGTGAAGCAGCCCGCCGAATTTGCGAAGCCCGGCCTGTTGGTGTATGCCGCGCCGCCTGAGCCGTTTGGACCAAAGGGCCCTCGGCATTCCCCTCATCCCGCTTTCCGGATCACCATGCCCCAGCCAGACCTTGTCATCTTCGATTGCGACGGCGTGCTCGTCGATTCCGAAATCATCGCCGCGCGGATCGATGCCGAGCTGTTGACCTCGGCCGGCTACGAGATATCGGCCGAGGAGATTTCCGAGGTGTATGCCGGGTTGACTTTCAAGGACATCATGATGCGGGTCGAGGAAAAGTCCCGGATCCCGTTCCAGGCCTCGCTGATCGACAAGGAGGAACAGCTGGTCGATCGTAGGCTGCGCAGCGACGTGCGTGCCATCGACGGGGCGCACGAGGCTGTCGCCGCGGTAGCAGTGCCGCGCTGCGTCTGTTCGAATTCGCGTTCGGAGCGAATCGAATTCATGCTGGAGAAGGTGCAGCTTTTGCCGTTCTTTGCCGGCCGTATCTTTTCCTCGCTGGAAACCCCGACCGGGAAAACCAAGCCGGCGCCGGACGTGTTTCGGTTCGCCGCGGAAAAACTCAAGGCCGATCCTGCGAACACCTTTGTCATCGAGGATTCGGTGCATGGCGTCACCGGCGCCAAGACGGCGGGAATGCGCGTCATCGGCTTCACCGGCGCGGCGCACAGCTATCCCGGCCACGCCGATGCGCTGACCGAGGCCGGCGCGGAAACGGTCATCCGCCGCTGGGCGGAACTGAAAAGCGTGATCGCCGCGCTGTCGGAATGGTCGGCGGACGCCTGAGAGGCCGCCTCCAACCGCCGTGGCGCGAATGCAGCGGCTTAGTTGGTCGCGGCGGCTTTCTTCTTCCTCGGCTTGTCTGTCGCTACTTTCGGAGCGCCCTCGTCATACCCGGCATATGCCTGGTAGTCCTTCGCCGTCGGCTCCGGAACGACGACGTTGGAATCGGTGAAGACGAACTGCGTGGCACTTGAAGGATCGGTAACCTGGACCTGATAGGAGTGAAGCTGCGAATAGAGAACTTCGGTGCCGTGCATCACCGCGATGCGGATCGGCATGGTGATGGTCCCGGGGGTGAACATCGGGCCAGGCACGACCTTGCCGGCGACGGCTATCTTCATCGACAAGGAGCCGTTGGCGCGGCTGCAGTCGCGGGTCACATCGGTGATCGAAGCCTGATAGATGATCTTGGCGGAATCGTCCGGCTGATCGGCGCCAGCCGCGTCCGCTGCCGGCTGGGCGGCTTCCTCGGCGGCAACATCGGTTTTTTTCTTCGGCTTCGGACCGCTCTTGGCGTAGGTATTGAAGAAGGCAGTGCCGTCACGCAACGTCACTTTCGGGCAATAGGCCTGCAGCTGGCTGGAAAGCACCTTGGGATCGGGTGGCGGTGGCGGTGTCGCATCCTTTTTGCCGAAGCCGAGAATTCCATTGTCGCTCGATTGGCAACCTGCGGCGGCAAGCATAAAGCCGGCGAGCGCCAGACCCGCGACAAAACGTCCGTTGAATGAATGAAACGCCATGAACTGCACTTCCCTCTCGCAAAGCCGGTGACGTATATCAACCGCGCGGCAAAAATGCGACTGAGCCTGCGCAGAAATCCACCACCTCGCGGCGGGCGAAAATTCCCGGCAGCAATGGAAACGTGACGATGCAATATGTGAGTACCCGCGGGGAAGCGCCCGCGCTTGGATTTTCCGACGCGGTGCTGGCCGGACTGGCGCGCGACGGCGGGCTCTACCTGCCGAGCGCCTGGCCGCATTTTTCCGCAGCCGAGATCCGCGCCATGCGCGGCCTTGCCTATCCCGATCTTGCCATCCGTGTGCTGTCGCCGTTCCTCGGCGGCGAGATCGAGGCGCCGGTGTTCGAACGGCTGGTGCGCGAAGCCTATGCGACCTTCCGCCATGAGGCCGTCTGCCCGCTGGTGCAGACCGGGCCGAACAGCTTCGTGCTCGAGCTCTTCCACGGCCCGACGCTCGCGTTCAAGGACGTGGCGATGCAGCTTCTTGCGCGGCTGATGGACCATGTGCTGGCCGAGCGCGACCAGCGCGCCACCATTGTCGGTGCCACCTCCGGCGACACCGGAGGGGCCGCCATCGATGCCTTTGCCGGGCGCAACCGCACCGACATCTTCGTGCTTTTCCCGCACGGCCGCGTCTCGCCGGTACAGCAGCGGCAGATGACGACCTCGACCGCCGCAAACGTCCATGCGTTGGCGATCGAAGGCAATTTCGACGACTGCCAGGGCCTGGTAAAGGACATGTTCAACGACCACGGTTTTCGCGACCGGGTATCGCTGTCCGGCGTCAACTCGATCAACTGGGCCCGCATCATGGCCCAGATCGTCTATTATTTCTCGTCCGGCCTGTCGCTCGGCGCGCCCGACAGGCCGGTTTCCTTCACCGTGCCGACCGGCAATTTCGGCGACATCTTCGCCGGCTATGCCGCCAAGAAGATGGGGCTGCCGATCGAACGGCTGATCATCGCCACCAACGACAACGATATTCTGACGCGCACGCTGGCGACCGGCGAATACCGCATGAAGGGGGTCTTTTCGACCACGTCGCCCTCGATGGACATCCAGGTGTCTTCGAACTTCGAACGCTTGCTGTTCGAAGCGTCCGGCCGCGATGCCTCGACCGTGCGGCGCCACATGAACGGGCTCAAGCAGTCCGGCGCCTTCACCATCGAGGCCGGCGAAATCGCCAAGATCCGCTCCGAATTCGACGCCGGCCGCGCCACCATGGACGAGGTCGCCGCCACCATCCGCACCACACTTGCGGCGAGCGGCTATCTGCTCGACCCGCATACGGCCGCGGCCGTGCATGTGGCCGCCGGCAAGGCTGCGGGTGAGGTGCCGATGGTGGTGCTGGGCACTGCGCACCCGGCAAAGTTTCCCGCCGCCGTCGAAGCCGCCAGCGGCGTGTCGCCTGCCCTGCCTGCATGGCTAGGCGGGTTGATGAGCGCCGAGGAAAAATACACGGTACTTCCATCCGACCTGAAAATGGTGGAAGATTATCTCGGCCGCCACACGCGGGCGGCGCGTTAGGGAGTAATTGCCATATGGGTGTTGAGGTAAGCCGTCTGTCGAACGGCCTGACAGTCGCCACCGAAACCCTTCCAAGCCTCGAATCTGTTGCCCTTGGCGCCTGGGTCAAGTCGGGCGCACGCAACGAGCGTGACGAAGAGCACGGAATGGCGCACTTGCTCGAGCACATGGCTTTCAAGGGCACCAGGCGGCGAAGCGCCTTCGAGATTGCCTCGGAGATCGAGGACGTCGGCGGCGAGATCAATGCCGCCACCAGCGTCGAGACGACCTCCTATTATGCAAGGGTTCTGAGCGACGACGTGCCGCTGGCCGTCGATATCCTTTCCGACATCCTGCAGGAATCCGAATTCGATCCGCAGGAGTTGGAACGAGAGCAGCATGTGATTCTGCAGGAGATCGGCGCCGCGCACGATACGCCCGACGACGTCGTTTTCGATCACTTTACCGAGACCGCCTTCCGCCACCAGACTATCGGCCGCTCGATTCTTGGCACGCCGGAAACCGTCAAATCCTTCACTTCGAAGCAGCTGCACGACTTCATCGAACGGCAGTACGGCGCCGAGAACATGGTGATGGTGGCGGCCGGCGATATCAAGCACGACGATTTCGTGCGGGAGGTCGAAAAGCGTCTCGGCGGCTTCCGCGGCAAGGCCGACGGCACCGTCCCGCAATATGCGCAATATGTCGGCGGCGATTTTCGCGAGGACCGCGACCTGATGGACGCCCAGATCGTGCTGGGTTTCGAGGGCCGCGCCTATCACGTCCGCGATTTCTATGCCTCCCAGGTCCTGTCGATGATCCTGGGCGGCGGCATGTCGTCGCGACTTTTCCAGGAAGTCCGCGAAAAACGCGGCCTGTGCTATTCGGTCTATGCCTTCCATTGGGGTTTTTCCGACACCGGCGTCTTCGGGGTCCATGCGGCGACCGGACAAAGCGATATTGCCGAGCTGGTGCCTGTGATCATCGACGAGCTGCAAAAGGCCGGTGAAAACATCCTGCAGGAGGAGCTTGACCGCGCGCGTGCCCAATACCGCGCCGGGCTGATCATGTCGGCCGAGAGCCCGGCCAGCCGCGCCTCGCAGATCGCCAGGCAGTTGCTTCTGTTCGGCAGGCCGATCGCCAAGGAAGAGCTGATGGAGCGGCTGGCGGCGTTGACTGTCGAGCGGCTGACGGATCTGTCGTCCCGACTTTTTTCGACCAAGCCGACGCTTACAGCCGTCGGGCCGGTGGGTACGCTCGCGCCCTATGAGGCGATCCTCGATTCGCTTTCGGGCACGCAGACCACTGCCCGTAAGCTTGCCGTCTAAGCCTATTCGAGCGTCGTGTTCGCGCTCCCTTTCTTTCGCCGCGACCTGCCGGCACTGAAGGGCGAGCTTGTCACGCTGCGCGTACCGCTGACCAACGACTATCGCGAGTGGTCGGTGCTGCGCAGTGAAAGCCGCGCTTTTCTTGAGCCGTGGGAGCCGCGATGGACCCCTGACGAACTCGACCGCACGGCGTGGCGGCATCGTATCGGGCGCTACCGCGAGGACTACGCGCAGGGGACGGCGATCGCCTTCTTCATCTTCGAGAAAAGCAGCGGCAAGCTGGCCGGCGGTATCACCCTCGGCAATATCCGCCACGGCGTCGCCCAAAGCGGCCATATCGGCTACTGGATCGGCGAGCGCTTCAGCGGACGCGGCCTGATGACCGATGCCGTCAAAGTGGTGACGCGTTTCGCCTTCGAAACGCTGCGATTGCACCGGATCGAAGCTGCCTGTATTCCCGACAACGCCCGGTCGATCCGCGTGCTTGAAAAAGCCGGATTCCGGCGCGAAGGACTGCTACGATCCTATCTCAGGATCAACGGCATCTGGCAGGACCATTACCTATACGCCCGAATCGCGGACGATCCGCCGGGCGTTGGAACAAAGGACTGATTTTGACGAATTTTCTGCGCAACGGGTCGCTGCTTGCCTTTATGCTGGCGGCAATCGTCACGCTCTGCGCGGCGTCCTCGGCGTTTGCCGTAGAACCGATCAAGATCGCCCGCGACGATGTTGCGCTCGATCTTTCGGGGGCCGTCTTGATCTACCGGAACCAGGGCGAGAATTTTCAGGTGTCGACCGCGCCAGGCCCGGACGGCATCGTGCGGCGCATCGAGGTCGAGGCAAATGATGCGCGCTCGACCGGTGACTGGGCGGTGTTCGCGCTCGCTAATACCACCGACCAGCAGCTCGACAGGCTGATTGTCGCACCGCATTTCCGGCTGGTGAATTCCGGCCTGTTCTGGCCGGATCTCGGCTCGACCCGTATCGCCGCGATCACGCCCAGCGAGGGCTTTGCGCTCGACCGCCAGACCAGCCCCGACGCCGACGTGTTCCGGGTCACGCTGAACCCGGGAACGGTGATTACCTTCATCGCCGAGCTCGCCTCGCCCAAGCTGCCGCAGGTCTATCTGTGGGACCCTGAATCCTACAAGGATTCGGTCAATTCCTACACGCTGTTTCGTGGCATCGTCATCGGCATTGCCGGCCTGCTGGCGCTGTTCCTGACCATTCTTTTCGTCGTCAAGGGGACCTCGATGTTCCCGGCAACGGCGGCCCTAGCGTGGGCGGTGCTTGCCTATATCTGCGTCGATTTCGGCTTTCTTAACAAGATCATAGAAATCTCACCGGGCAATGAGCAGATGTGGCGCGCCGGAACGGAGGTGGCGCTCGCGGCGACCTTCGTGGTGTTCCTGTTTGCCTATCTCAACCTCAACCGGTGGCACGGCCATTTCAGCTACGGCGCACTGGTCTGGATTCTCGGGCTGGTGCTGATCGCCGGTGTCGCCATCATCGATCCGGCGGTTGCCGCCGGAATTGCCAGGCTGTCCTTCGCCGCCACCGCGCTGACCGGGCTCGGCCTGATTATCTTCCTCGGTATCCGCGGTTACGACCGCGCCATCATGCTGGTGCCCAGTTGGGTGATGGTTCTGCTGTGGCTATGCGGATCGTGGATGGCAATCACCGGCATGCTGGACAACGATATCGCTCAGCCGGCGCTGGGCGGTGGGCTGATCCTCATCATCCTGCTGATCGGCTTCACCGTGATGCAGCACGCTTTTGCGGGCGGCGCGCTGCATCAGGGCCTGTTCTCCGACCTTGAGCGGCAGGCGCTGGCGGTTGCCGGATCGGGCGATACTGTGTGGGACTGGGACGTGCTGCGCGACCGCGTCGTCACTCGTCCCGACGTCAGCATTCAGCTCGGTCTTGCCCCCAACAGCCTCGGCGGCCCTGCCCGCAACTGGCTGCCGGTGCTGCATGCCGACGACCGCGACACGTTTCGCACGACACTCGACGTGGTGCTCGAGCACCGGCGCGGCCGGGTGTCGCAAAACTTCCGCCTGCGCGGCGCCGACGGGCACTATCACTGGTTTTCGCTGCGCGCCCGGCCGGTGATCGGCTCGGACGGCGAGGTCATCCGCTGCGTCGGCACCATGGTCGACGTGACGGAGCAGAAGAAATCCGAGGAACGGCTGCTGCATGACGCCGTGCACGACAATCTGACCGGCCTGCCCAACCGCGAGCTGTTCATGAACCGGCTGGAGGCGATCATTTCGATTGCCCGCACCGAAGAGAAGGTGCGCCCGACCGTCTTCGTCATCGACATAGACCGGTTCAAGCAGGTCAATGACGGGCTCGGCATCTCGGCCGGCGATACCATCCTTTTGACTATCGCGCGGCGGCTGCACCGACTGCTCAAGCCGAAGGATTCGCTGTCGCGCTTTGCCGGCGACCAGTTCGCGCTGATGCTTTTGTCGGAGCAGGATCCGGCCCGCATCGCGGCCATTGCCGATGCCATCAAGCACGCCATCAACAACCCGATCACCTTCGCCAAGCGCGAGATCGTGCTGACGGCCTCGATCGGGCTGATCACCTGGACCGCCACGCAGACCTCGGCCGAGGACATGGTCAAGGATGCCGAGCTTGCCATGCATCAGGCCAAGCGCTTCGGCGGGGACCGGATCGAGCCATTCCGTCCCGCCTTCCGCACCGTCGGCACCGACCGGCTGCAGTTCGAGTCCGATCTGCGCCGCGCCATCGAACGACGCGAATTCACGCTTGCCTACCAGCCGATCGTGCGGCTGGAGGACGGCAGCGTCGCAGGCTTCGAAGCGCTGCTGCGCTGGGACCATCCGCGTCGCGGCATGATCCCGCCGGCGGATTTCATTCCGGTCGCCGAAAACTGCGGCCTAATCGTGCAGCTTGGCCTGTTTGCCATGCAACAGGCTGCCGAAGACCTGGCGGGATGGCAAAAGCAGATCGGCGATGCGCCGCTGTCGGTCTCGGTCAATCTGTCCAGCCGCCAGCTCATCCGCCGCGACCTGGTCAGCGACGTCCGCTCGGTGATCGCACGAGCCAACCTGAAACCGCGCTGCTTCCGGCTCGAACTCACCGAATCGCTGGTGATGGACAATCCCGAGCAGACCGCCCATGTGCTGACCAAGCTGAAGCAGCTTGGCATCGGCCTGTCGCTGGATGATTTCGGCACCGGCTATTCATCGCTGGCCTATCTGACGCGCTTTCCGTTCGACACCATCAAGATCGACAAGAGCTTCGTCGACGATGCGACGCCGAAACGTGCGGTGCTGCTCAAATCCATGGTCAACATGGCGCATGAACTCGGCCTGTCGGTTGTCGCCGAAGGCATTTCGGACGAGAGCGATGCGCTGGAGTTGCGGCAGATGGGCTGCGAATACGTGCAGAGCTTCATGTTCGGCGCGCCGATGCCGGGCGACCAGGTGCTGAAGACGCTGAAGGAACAGTATCCGCTCACTCAAGCGTGACAAGTTTCGGGGACGTGATGAGGCTCAGGCGTGACCGGCAGCCAGGCTGAGATGCGCGAGATCGATGCCGATCGAGGCAAGGATCCGGTCGTATTTGCGGTCGATGTCGGCGTCGAACAGAAGCTCGGCACTTGCCGGGCAAGTCAGCCAGCCATTCTCGACGATCTCGTTTTCAAGCTGGCCCGCACCCCAGCCGGCATAGCCGAGCGCCATCAGAGCCCGCCGGGGTCCGCGGCCGGAGGAGATGGCGCGCAATATGTCGACGGTCGCGGTCAGACAGACATCATCGGACACGGCGAGCGAGGATTCCACCCGGTAGTCGCCCGAATGCAGAACGAAGCCGCGGCTGCGATCCACCGGTCCGCCATTGCGCACGACGAAGTCGCGCGCCGGCGGCGGCAGGCGAATTGCCTCCAGCTCGTTCATGATGCCGAGTTGCACGAGCAGGTCCGGAAACAGCATCTGCTGCGTCTGGTTGATGATCAGCCCCATCGCGCCTTCGTCGCTGTGCGCGCAAATGTAGATGACAGAGCGCGTGAAGCGGTCATCCTTCATGCCGGGCATGGCAATCAGGAACTGATCGTCGAGAAAGCCGGGTCCTGCGGCCGTCCTTTTATGGCGCAACAAATCCATGGCCACAGGGTAACGCGTTTCCGGGGCGTCGAAAAGATGGGCGGCGCCCGATTTGATCAGGCTCGTAAATCGAAGGTCACGCAAATATGATGCTGGCGGCGTCATGAAATCATTGTGCGGCCATCAACGGACGATCAAATCATCGCCATGCAAAGCTTGAAAATCCTGCTGCTTGGTGTGGCCATTGGATCGGCGACCGGCCTCCCCGCCTCAGCCTCCTCATCGGCCTGGTACAACAGCGAAGGCGGCAGGGTGCGGCTGGTAACAAGCGGCAAAGCCGACGAGGCCGGACGTCTCCAGGGCGTCCTCGACATTGCGCTGAAGCCCGGCTGGAAAACCTATTGGCGCGATCCGGGCGATGCGGGCGTGCCGCCACAGATCGACGTCTCGGCCAGCACCAACATTGCCGACGCGACGCTTTCGTTTCCGCCGCCGCAGCGCCATGACGACGGCTATGGCAAATGGGCCGGCTACGACCACCCGGTTTCGTTGCCGGTGACGTTCACGCTTGCCGCGCCCGGCCAGTCGGCCGTCATCGATGCGGACATTTTCCTCGGCATCTGCGAAACCATCTGCATCCCGGTGCAGACAAGGCTGACCGTCGATCCCGGCGCCGATCCGGACAACGCCGAGGACGCAGCACTGGTCAAGGCAGGCCTTGCCGCCCTGCCCGCCACGGCAACGCCCGACTTCGGCATAAACGTACTGCCGGGCGACCACGAAACGCTGATTGTCGAAGCGAGCTTTCCGGGCAGCCCCGAGGGCGCCGACTTCTTCGTTGCCGGCGAACGCGACTACATGTTCGGTGCCCCGGCACGCAGCGAAAAGGATGGCAAGCTGATCTTTACTGTGCCGATCCTCGACAGGCCGTCGACAACGCCAACCGATGGCGGCCTGCACTACACACTGACAAGTGCCGCAGGCGCGGTCGACGGCCTGTTGCCATTCCCGTGATGCCAACGTCTGGACGGTTGCCGGGCGCGCCTTAATTCGCTATCGCAAGGACACTCCCTTCCATTTCCAAGCGAGGACCATCATGACGATCTCCGTTGGCGACAAACTGCCCGATGCGACCTTCAAGACAATGACCGCCGACGGTGCAAGGCCGATCACGACGGGCGAGATATTCTCAGGAAAGAAGGTCGTGCTGTTTGGCGTTCCAGGCGCCTTCACGCCGACCTGCAGCAACAATCATCTGCCCGGCTACCTGGACAATTACGACGCCATCCTGGCACGCGGCGTCGACACTATCGCCGTTGTCTCGGTCAACGATGTTCACGTCATGGGGGCTTGGGCCCGCTTCAGCGGCGGTGAAGGCAAAATCCTTTATCTTGCCGATGGCAATGGCGATTTCGCCAAATCGGTCGGCCTCGACGCCGACCTCTCCGGCGGCGGCATGGGGCTGCGCTCGAGGCGTTTTTCGATGATCGTCGATGACGGCAAGGTCACTGCACTCAATGTCGAGACAAAGCCCGGCGTCGACGAATCCGGCGCTGCTCACATTCTCGGGCAGCTTTCCGTCCTGGCGACAGCCTAGGCCAGGCACGGCAAAGGGGCGCCTTCGAGCGCTCAACGTCCAAAGGACGCTGACTTTCGCATCGGCGTATGATCCTTCCGAAAGCCGACCCGGTTTTCGGGACCATGCGTCGGCCCTTCGGGGCTGCTTGCTTTTGGGGACCTCGATTATGTCTGACATCGTCTGGCGCAGCGTCGCGATCGGCATCGGCGCAACCGCGCTTATGGATGTCTGGGCGATTTTCCTGAGCAAGGTGTTTGCTCAACCGCGGCCGAACTGGGGGCTGGTCGGCCGCTGGGTCTGGCATCTCAGGGAAGGCAAGGTCTTCCATGACGACATTGGCAAGGCCTCGCCCTACCCGCATGAATCAGTACTTGGCTGGGCCTTTCATTATGCTGTCGGTATCGTCTACGGCATCATACTGGTCGTGCTGGCCGGAACGGCCTGGCTCACCGCGCCGACCTTCCTGCCGGCCTTTGCCCTCGGCATCGTCACCGTCGGCGCCGGCTGGTTTCTGCTGGCGCCCGGCATGGGCGCCGGCTGGGCCGCTTCGAAGCGGCCCAATCCGATGCAGGTCCGCGCCCTCAATCTTGTGTCGCACACGGTGTTCGCAATCGGACTGTTCGGCACCGCCCTGCTGATCCGATAGGTAATTAACCGTCGCGGCGCTGCGTCGGCCTGTCGATCGGCTGCCATCCATGGATAACGCGACGCGCGCTGATATCGTATGCGAAGTAGTTCCCACCGCCCGCTGGCTGATCCGCCTCGCGGCTGATTTCCCGACCGCTCAAAGAGAGCAGCAGGAGCGTTCCGACACCTCCGTGACCTATGAAAGCAACGTCGACGGCGGCGTCGGTGCGTAGCACAGTGTCTACCTCGCTTAGAATACGACGCTGGGCTTCGATAGCTGGCTCCCATCCACGAATGCTGCTGTTTGGATTGGCAAAGAATTGGTCGGCGACCGCTTCGAACTCCGATGGCGGCAGGAAACCGGTTGCCGATCGGTCATTCTCATGCATCCGTTCCCTCACCTCGACTGCAAGGCGGAGATGCCTTCCGAGTATCTCGGCGGTTTCTATCGCCTTGCGTTCACCCGACGACACGATCCGCCGGATCGACCCAACCCACGGCTGATCGAGCATTGCAGATGTTCTCGCTCGCCCGATGTCGGACAGTCCCCACTCCGGCACTGGAACGTTGGCATCGACCTGAACCTGGGGATGCGTGATGTAGTATGCAATCGGCATGATAAGAGCTTTCCTGCCAGAGAGCGGACCCGCAGCCGGAATTCAATAGCTTTGCGTCGAGCGCCGCGCCTTTGTGGCGGCCGGCTGCTTTGACTGCGAACCTGGTTCTGGCGCCGCAGTCTTGACGAGGCCTTTCTTGAATGGCGCCATGCCGAGCCGCGCCAATTCGTCGGCGCGCTCGTTCTCGGGATGGCCGGCATGGCCCTTGACCCAATGCCAGGTGACCTGATGGCGGTTACGCGCCGCGTCGAGCTGCTGCCACAGCTCGGCATTCTTCACCGGCTGCCTGGCGGCCGTCTTCCACCCGTTGCGCTTCCAGCCGTCGATCCAGCTGAAAATACCGTCCTTGACATAGTTGCTGTCGGTATAAAGATCGACGGCGCAGGGCTCCCTGAGCGCATTAAGCGCCGAGATGGCCGCCAACAGTTCCATACGGTTGTTGGTGGTGGCAGCCTCGCCACCATGGAGCTCCTTCATTGCGCCGTTGAAGCGCAGGATTGCGCCCCAGCCGCCAGGCCCCGGGTTGCCCGAACAGGCACCATCAGTGAAGATTTCAACGCGCTTGGTCATGTCAGCCCATATTCGGAAGGAGAGTTGATCGCCCGGTGGAAGCGCATCCGGCGGATATACTCGGTCGGGTCGCGTTTCATCACCAGCCCGCCGTCCGGGACCGTCAGCCAGTCGTAGAGCCGGGTCAGCATGAAGCGCAGCGCCGAGCCGCGCGCCAGCATCGGCAGCGCAGCTTTCTCGTCACTGCTCAACGGCCGCACGCTTTGGTAGCCGGCAAGCAACGCCGTGCCCTTGGTCAGATTGAAGGAAAAATCCTTCTCGAAGCACCAGGCGTTCAGGCACGTGGCAACGTCATAGGCGTAGAGGTCGTTGCAGGCGAAATAGAAGTCGATCAGCCCGGACAGTTTCTCGCCGAGGAAGAACACATTGTCCGGGAAAAGATCGGCATGGATGATGCCTTGCGGCAGACCGTTCGGCCAGTTCCGCTCGAAATCGGCGAAATCGGCATCGACCTCGGCCGCCAGTCCCGGCTCGACCTCGTCGGCGCGGGCGCGGGCGGCATTCCACAGCTTGCGCCAGCCATCGATGGCAAGGGCGTTGGGGCGGGTCATCGGAAAATCCGCGCCGGCGAGATGCAGTGCCGCCAGCGCCTTGCCGACCTCGCCGCAATGCGCAGCCGTCGGCCGCCGCAGCGACAGGCCTTCGAGAAAGGTGATGATGACCGCCGGCCGGCCGGCAAGTGTTCCGATCACACCGCCATCATGTGCGGTGACCGGGAGCGGGCACGAAATGCCCTTTCTGGCGAGGTGGGCCATAAGGCCGAGAAAGAACGGCAGGTCAGCCTTGTCGACGCGCTTCTCGTAAAGCGTCAGGATGTAGGAGCCGCTGCTGGTGTGCAGCAGAAAATTCGAGTTTTCGGTGCCTTCGGCGATGCCCTTGTAGGACAAGAGGTCGCCGACCGGATAGTTCCTGAGGAATGCGCCGAGCTCGCCCTCGTTGACGTCGGTGTAGACCGCCATCGTTGCTACGCGGCCCCGTTGACGAAGGCCATGTCGGCAGCCGTCAGTTCGACATCGCGCAACACCCGCATCACCGGAAAGTCCTCCGTCTCCGTCGCCGTCACGGCCAGCTCGATGGTCACGTCGAAGCGCTGCCTGAACGCATCGACGATCTCGTCGACGATGATCTCCGGCGCCGAGGCGCCCGCCGACAGGCCGAGCGTCGAAATGCCGGCAATCTCATTCCACGGAATTTCGGAGGCGCGCTGCACGAGAAGCGACATCGAGGCGCCGGCGCGCTCGGCCACTTCGACCAGGCGCCGCGAGTTGGAGGAGTTAGGTGCGCCGACAACCAGGAAGAGATCGGCGCCGGCCGCTGTTTCCTTGACCGCTTCCTGGCGATTGGTGGTGGCGTAACAGATCGATTCCGCCGCCGGCGCGTGCAGCTCGGGAAAACGCTGCTGCAGGGCGCGGATGATACCGGCGGTGTCCTCGACCGACAGCGTCGTCTGGGTGACGAAGCCGAGCGCTTGCGGGTCTGCAGGCACGAAGCTTGCGGCGTCGGCCTCGGTCTCGATCAGAGTGACCGCGCCGTCCGGCAACTGGCCCATTGTGCCGATCACCTCCGGATGCCCGGCATGGCCGATCAAGAGCACGTGGCGGCCAAGCCGCTGATGGCGCATCGCCTGCTTATGGACTTTCGAGACCAACGGGCAAGTCGCGTCGAGATAGAACAGGTTGCGGGACTGGGCGTCGGCCGGCACCGATTTCGGCACGCCATGCGCCGAAAAGACGACCGGGCTCTGGCGATGCTCGGGCGGGATCTCGGAGAGCTCCTCGATGAACACCGCGCCGAGGCTTTGCAGCCCTTCGACGACGTAGCGGTTGTGCACGATCTCGTGGCGGACATAGACCGGCGCGCCGTATTTCTTCAGCGCCAGCACGACGATCTGGATGGCACGGTCAACGCCCGCACAGAAACCGCGGGGCTGGCAGAGCCGGATGGTCAGCGGCGGCTTTGTGTGAAGCATGATTGCATCTTACGCTGATTGTAGGCCGGTTGATCGGACTATGACTTCTGAGCTCAAGGCGCGAAATGAGGTGCGCGGCCCTGCCCTGTCAAGGGTAGTGGCGGCGATCATTGGTCTTTCGCCGGGCGGCGGAGCCAGGAGATCAGGACGCCGGCAAGGGCGGCGGCAAGGCCGTACCAGGTTATCGCATATTGCAGATGGCTGTTCGGCAGGTCGATGACGGTGACACCGCCAACTGGCAGCCCGCCGGGGTTGGGCGTGGCGTTCGCATCGATGAAGATCGGCACCAGCGCCGCACCTGTCGGCAGGCCGGCGCTCGAGGCCATCGCGTCACGATCTTTCCAGTAGAAGATATTCTTCTGCGGATCATTGTCGGGAAGCATCATCGAGGGCTTGGCCGGCAGCGGGTTGCGGGCGAGCCCCGTCACCGTCACTTTGCCCGTTACCTGCCCCTGCGGCCGCTTGGCTGGATCCTTGAAATCGTAAGGCACGAAGCCGCGGTTGAACAGCACGAAACGGCCATCGTCGAGCTGTAGCGGCGTGAAGACGTCGAAACCGGACTGGCCTTCCCAGGTGGCGAGGAAATGCCGCTCGCCTCGATGCAGGAAAGTGCCGGTCACTATCACCGGCGTGTAGTCCACGTCGCCGGCGGCAGCAAACCGCTTTTCGAGCTCGGCCAATGGCACAGGCGCCGAATGCGTGCGCTGGTCTATCGTCTGGAGAAGGCCCTCTTTCCAGTGCAGGCGCTGAACCTGCCAGGTGCCGAGCGCCAGCAGGATCAAAAACACGACGATACCCAGGCCGAGCCCCAATGCGCGCTTCGGCCGCGACCGGCCGGCCACCGAACCTGATGCCTCGCTCATTCGCCGCGGTCCAGCCGGCCCTCGGCCGCCTTGTGGCGGTATTGCAGCGTCAGCAGCACGCCCTTGATCAGCCTGAGCGCCGCCAGGCAAAGCACCAGCGTCAGCGGAATCCACAGCAGCAGATGCAGCCAGAGCGGCGGATTGAGCGTCACCTCCATCCACAACGCCAGGCCGACGACGATAAAGCCGATGATCAGGATAACGAACACCGCCGGCCCGTCGCCGGCATCGGCGAAGGAATAATCGAGGCCGCAATTGGAGCAGCGATCACCGACCGTGAGGAACCCGGAGAACAGCTTGCCCTCGCCACAGCGGGGGCAGCGGCCATGCAAGCCGGCCGAGATCGGATCGATTGGTGGCCAGATCGCCTTGTCGTCGCTCATGAGGTCATCCTAGGAGCATTTGCCGCAAAAGATAAGGCGGCCACGTCGCCGCAGCCGCCTTGTCGATTTCCTCAGCTCGATCTTAGTGCGGTTCGATCATCGCGCCGTTCGATGCCCAGACGTAGATCGAGGCAAACAGGAACAGCCACACCACGTCGACGAAGTGCCAATACCAGGCGGCGGCCTCGAAGCCGAAATGCTGCTTGGGCGTGAAGTCGCCCTTCATGGCGCGGATCAGGCAGACCAACAGGAAGATCGTGCCGATGATGACGTGGAAACCATGGAAGCCGGTCGCCATGAAGAAGGTGGCGCCGTAGATCGAATCCCTGAAGCCGAACGGCGCGTGCATGTACTCGTAGGCCTGCACCATGGTGAACAGCATGCCGAGGCCGACGGTCAGCACCAAGCCATTGATCAGGCCCTTGCGGTCGCCGTGGATGAGCGAGTGGTGCGCCCAGGTCACCGTGGTACCCGACAGAAGCAGGATGACGGTGTTGTAGAGCGGCAGATGGAAGGGGTCGAGAACCTCGAGGCCCTTGGGCGGCCAGACGCCGCCCGTGAAGGCGGTACGGGCATATTGATGGACCTCGCCCGGAAACAGGCTGGCGTCGAAGAAGGCCCAGAACCAGGCGACGAAGAACATCACCTCGGAGGCGATGAACATGATCATGCCGTAGCGCAGATGCAGCGACACGACACGGGTGTGGTGTCCCTCATGCGCCTCCTTGATCGTATCCGACCACCAGGCGAACATTGTGTAGATGACGATCAGCAGGCCGATGAAGAACAGCCATGGATTAGCGATGTTGAAACCGAAGATCGGGAAATCGCCGCCCTTGAGATATTGCATGTAACAGACGCCGCCGAACGCGGTCACCAGCGCCCCGACGGAGCCCAGGAAAGGCCACGGGCTCGGGTCGACAAGGTGGTAGTCATGTTGTGGTTTTGCGTGTGCGTCTGCCATATCAATCCCCGAGGCTTGCTTCGGTATCTGAAATCTTGTTGCGGCGGCCGTCGGCCGGCACCGATGATGCGACCGGCTTGGTCTTGTCGACCGGGAACATCGTGTAGGACAGGGTAATCGTCGTCAGATCCTTCAATTCCGGCGCGTTGACGATGTCGGGATCGACATAGAAGACGACCGGCATGTCCAGCGTCTCGCCCGGCTTCAGCGTCGTGTCGGTGAAGCAGAAACACTCGACCTTGTTGAAGTAAGGTCCGGCCAGTTCCGGCTGCACGTTGAAGGTGGCGCGTCCGGTGATGGGCCGGCTGAATTTGTTCGTCGCGCTGAAATGCGCCTCGGCGGTTTCGCCGATCTTGATGGTGATCGAGCGGGCGACCGGCTGGAATTGCCAGGGAACGCCGGCGGTGTTGGCGTCGAAGCGGATGGTGATGTCGCGATCGAGCACCCGATCGGCATATTGCTGGGTCGCCCGTTTGACGGTGCCGCCGTAGCCTGTCGCCTGGCAGAACATCGCGTAGAGCGGCACCGCGGCGTAGGCCATGCCGATCATGCCGCCGAAGAACGCGATGCAGACGCCGGCGACGACGCGGTTCGTGTTTTTCTTCGTAGGATCGGTGACTGTTTGCCTGGTCATTGTGAGCTCACATCGAGCCGGTGAGGCTGTGACCAAATTTCACGATGGTCGCGACGTAGAATATGACGACCAGCGCCGCCAGCGCGAAACCGATTGCGGCCGAGCGATTGCGGCGGGCCTTCTGCTGACGTTCGGTCAGCGTGACCAGTTCAAGCTTCTTTTCGATCATGCTCATACTCCACCGATGGTCAGCGCGCGCGCGACGACGCAATCGCCAAGGTAGGCGGCGAAGATGGCGAAGAGATAGAGCAGCGAATAGCCGAACAAGGCCTTGGCCGGCTTCATCGCCCGGTCGTCATCGGCCATTTGCAGCACCTTCCACGCATACCAGACGAAGCCGGCGCCGAGCAGCAATGCAACGATGCCATAGACCGGCGTGGTGAACCCGAGAACCCAGGGCAGCACGCCAACCGGCGCGAGGACCAGCGCATAGGCAAAGATCTGGCGTCTGGTCGAGGCCTGGCCGGCGACATTCGGCATCATCGGAATGCCTGCCTTCGCATAATCCTCCGACTTGAAGAGCGCGAGCGCCCAGAAATGTGGCGGCGTCCACAGGAAGATGACCAGGAACAGCACCAAGCTTTCGAGGCTGACCGATCCGGTTACCGCCGCCCAGCCGATGACCGGCGGAATGGCACCGGCAGCCCCGCCGATGACGATGTTCTGCGGCGTCCAGCGCTTCAGCCACATCGTATAGATGACGGCATAGAAAAAGATGGTGAAGGCCAGAAGCGATGCTGCCAACCAATTGACCAGCACGCCGAGCGTCATCACCGACAGAACCGACAGCACCAGCCCGAAACTCAATGCCTCGCCTGGCCGGATGCGGCCGGCCGGCACGGGACGGCCGGCGGTGCGCGTCATCACCGCATCGATATCTGCGTCATACCACATGTTGAGCGCACCGGAGGCGCCGGCGCCGATGGCAATAGCCAGGATCGCGATCACCGCCAGCAGCGGATTGATGGTCACCGGGGCGGCGACCATGCCGACAAACGCGGTGAACACTACCAGCGACATGACGCGAGGCTTCAGCAGGGCGAAGAAATCGCCCGCCGTCGCTTCCGACATGCGGAAGCCCGGCTCGTCAATCAGTCTGTCTTCGGCAAGGGCCATGCGTACTTAAAGTCCATCATTCCGTTGGCCAAAACCGCCGGCCGGCCGGCGGTTCCGTATTAAGGAGGAAACCGCCTACTTGATCTTCGGCAACTGTTCCCACTGGTGGAACGGCGGCGGCGAAGGCAGCTGCCATTCCAGCGTGGTCGCACCCTCGCCCCAAGGATTGGCGCCGGCGACCCGCTTCTTCTGGAACGCCTCGAAGACGCCGAACAGGAAGATGACGACGCCGACAGCCGAGATGTACGAGCCGTAGGACGACACCATATTCCAGCCGGCGAAGGCATCCGGATAGTCGATATAGCGACGCGGCATACCGGAAAGGCCGAGGAAGTGCTGCGGGAAAAAGACCAGGTTGACGCCGACGAAAGTGACCCAGAAGTGGGTGTTGGCGATCACCGGCGAATACATGTAGCCGGTCATCTTCGGGAACCAGTAGTACCAGCCGGCGAAGATCGCGAAGACCGCGCCCAGCGACAGCACGTAGTGGAAGTGCGCGACCACGAAATAGGTGTCGTGCAGCGGGCGGTCGAGGCCGGCATTGGCCAGCTGCACGCCGGTGACGCCGCCAACAGTGAACAGGAAGATGAAGCCGATCGCCCACAGCATCGGGGTCTTGAGTGAAATCGACCCGCCCCACATAGTGGCGATCCACGAGAAGATCTTCACACCCGTCGGCACCGCGATGACCATGGTGGCGAAGACGAAATAGCGCTGGGTGTCGAGCGATAGGCCCGTCGTGTACATGTGGTGGGCCCAGACGATGAAGCCCACCGCGCCGATGGCAACCATCGCATAGGCCATGCCGAGATAGCCAAACACCGGCTTCCTCGAAAAGGTCGAGATGATATGGCTGATGATACCGAAACCCGGCAGGATCAGGATGTAGACCTCCGGATGGCCGAAGAACCAGAACAGGTGCTGGAACAGGATCGGATCGCCGCCGCCGTCCGGGGCGAAGAAGGTGGTGCCGAAATTGCGGTCGGTCAAAAGCATGGTGATGCCGCCGGCCAGCACCGGCAACGACAGAAGCAGCAGGAAGGCGGTAATCAGCACAGACCAGGCGAAAAGCGGCATCTTGTGCATGGTCATGCCGGGCGCGCGCATGTTGAAGATGGTGGTGATGAAGTTGATGGCGCCAAGAATCGAGGAGGCGCCGGCGATGTGGATTGACAGGATCGCCAGGTCCATGGCCGGTCCGGGCTGGCCCGATGTCGACAATGGCGGATAAAGCGTCCAGCCGCCGCCGACGCCGTAGGCGCCGGGCGCACTCGGGACGAAGGCCGAGAAAATCAGCAGGATGAAAGCCGGCGGCAGCAGCCAGAACGAAACGTTGTTCATGCGCGGGAAGGCCATATCCGGCGCGCCGATCATGATCGGCACCATCCAGTTGGCAAAGCCGCCGATCAGCGCCGGCATCACCATGAAGAAGATCATGATCAGCGCATGCGCGGTGGTGAAAGCATTGTACATGCTCTTGCCGCCGTCGATGGCGGCGTCGCCATTCATGCCGTAGACCATCTGCGCCAGGCCAGTGAATATCTGGATGCCCGGCTCCTGCAATTCCATGCGCATGACGACCGACAAGGCGCCACCGATGCAGCCCGCCATGATCGCGAAGATCAGATAAAGCGTACCGATGTCCTTGTGGTTGGTCGAATACACCCACCGGACCCAGCCATGATACGGCTTGTGGTCGTGGTCGTCGTGAGCTGCAGCGTGCGCCATGGTCGGCTCCGTTCCCTGAATCTTTTCTGGTCGCGGCATCAATTGCCGGCGGCCGCTACCTTGTTCGTGCCATCGACCTCGGCCATCAGCGCCTTGTTGGCGCCGGGAAGGTCGGTCTTGGCTGCCGCCAGCCAGTTCTTGTATTGTGCATCGGAGACGACGCGAATGGCGATCGGCATGAAGGCGTGGTCCTTGCCGCAGAGTTCCGAGCACTGGCCGTAATAGAGGCCTTCCTTGTCCGCCTTGAACCAGACCTCGTTGATGCGGCCCGGCACCGCATCGGTCTTGATGCCGAAGGACGGCATGGCAAAGGCGTGAATGACGTCGGTCGCCGTCACCAGCACCCGGGTCATGGTGTTGACCGGCACCACCATCTCATTGTCGACGGCGAGCAGGCGCGGATACGCGGCGCGATCTTCCTTGCCGGCAGCAGCCCTGTCGGCATCCTGAAGGATCGCGGAATTAAAGGAAAGCGTGTTGTCGACCTGGTATTCGTAGTCCCAGTTCCACTGATTGCCGGTCGCCTTGACGGTCAGCTTGGCTTCTTCCGGCGGCGTGTATTGCGCGGTCAGCAGCTGGAACGAGGGAATGGCGAGACAGAGCAGGATGACGACGGGACCGACAGTCCAGATGACCTCGATTAGCGTGTTGTGGCTGGTGCGCGACGGCGTCGGGTTGACGCTCGCCCGGAACCGCAAAATGCAGTAGGCGATCAGGAAAAGCACCAAGGCGGTGATCACAATGATGAACGCGAACGAGTAGTTCCCGAACCACTCGATCTGCCGCATAATGTCGGTTGCCGGAGGCTGAAAACTGGTTTCCCAAGGTTGGGGCTGGGCTGCATGAGCGGATGCAGCGGCAAACAACGTGGCGGCGGCACTAGCTACGATTTTGGCGGTTGCCAGGAATTTTCTCATCGCCCTCGTCATCTCCCAGTTCCTCGCGATCGGACCGCAAGAATGTCGAACAATGCCGGGACGGGAATCCCGGACAATTCAAGGCTGGTTCAAACCATACTCTATTTGCCTCCGCAAGAAAGGAGCGCCGGAACCCGTGCGGCATTTTTGCGCGCAAGCGCGGCTGTGGCTTCGTGCGGTGACTGCTTGCCGCGAATCACCGGAGCGGCATCTGGGTAGAATGAGCCGCGCGGCGTGCGGAGCCGTCGCAATTAGGGCGAAATTGGCACTGAAAAGCGCATTGTCGCCTGTGTCGGGGCAGATCGCCAGGGTCTCGTCCTTTACTTGGGTTTAGTGCGGCTTAAAGTGCCGTGATTCGCAATGGAGCCGTCATGAACCCTTGGCTTTCGAGAACCTTGGCGAAGGTCATCTTTGTTGCCGCCGCAATAGCCTTGTCCGGCGCCGGCCTGGCCAATGCCGCGCAGCCAAGCGGCACGGTGAAGTCAACGCATGGGGCGTGGTCGATCATCTGCGATACGCCCGCCGGTGCTACATCCGAACAATGCGTGATGATGCAGAACGTCGTCGCCGAGGACCGTCCGGAAATGGGTCTTTCCGTTGTCGTGCTGCGCACAGCCGACAACAAGGCCGAAATCCTGCGTGTGCTGGCGCCGCTCGGCGTCCTGTTGCCCAACGGCCTCGGCCTCAATGTCGACGGCAAGGATATCGGCCGCGCCTATTTCGTGCGCTGTTTCCAGGATGGCTGCTATGCCGAGGTCATCCTGGAAAAGCCGCTGCTCGACACGCTGAAGACTGGTACGTCCGCCACCTTCATCGTCTTCCAGACGCCGGAAGAGGGCATCGGCATTCCCGTCGACCTCAAGGGTTTCGCCGACGGCTTCGCCGCCCTGCCTTGAGACTTGGTCTTGTAGCACGATCCAGTGATGTTGACCGGCCGAGGTCACGGCAAATCTCATTTCAGATTGTCTGTGCGGGCCTTCGCGCCTACATCGTGGGAAACAATCCTCCTGCGAATGGACCTGCCATGAACAGCCTGATCGGCCAATTTGACATTTCCGACGATCGCATCAAGCAAATCGTTGCCGAGACTATTAACGGCGCCGACGACGGCGAACTGTTTCTCGAATATAGCGAAAGCGAATCGCTGATGTTCGACAATGGCAAGCTGAAGACCGCGAATTTCAACACCGACCAGGGTTTCGGCCTGCGCGCCGTCGCCGGCGAAGCCAGCGGCTACGCCCATTCCAGCGATCTCTCCGAAGCCTCGCTGCTGCGCGCCGCCGATGCCGTTTCGACGGTGAAGAGCGGCTATTCCGGTACGCTTGCCGCAGCGCCTGCCCGCACCAACCGCCATCTCTACGGCGACGGAAACCCTATCCCCTCGCCTTCCTTCGAGGCCAAGGCCAAGCTGCTTCAGGAAATCGATGCATGGCTGCGGGCCGAGGATCCGCGCGTCAGGCAGGTGACGGCGTCGCTCGCCGCCTCCTGGCAGCATGTCGAGATCGTGCGCGCCGACGGCCAGATGGTGCGCGACATCCGTCCGCTGGTCAGGATCAACGTGTCGGTGGTGGTCGGCGACGGCGACCGCCAGGAGAGCGGCTCCTACGGCATGGGAGGCCGCAAGGATTTTGGTGAATTCCTGATCGAGGACAGCTGGCGGCACGCGGCCAAGGAGGCATTGCGGCAAGCGCTGGTCAATCTCGAAGCGGTTCCAGCACCTGCCGGCACTTTCGACATCGTGCTGTCGAGCGGCTGGCCGGGCGTCATGTTGCACGAGGCGGTCGGCCACGGGCTGGAGGGCGATTTCAACCGCAAGAAGACGTCGGCCTTTGCCGGCCTGCTTGGCCAGCAGGTGGCAGCGAAAGGCGTCACCGTCGTTGACGACGGCACCATGCCCGAGCGGCGTGGCTCGCTTACCGTCGATGATGAGGGCACGCCATCGGCCCATAACGTGCTGATCGACGATGGCAAGCTGGTCGGCTACATGCAGGATCGTCAGAACGCCCGGCTAATGGGCATGAAAGCCACCGGCAACGGGCGACGCCAAGGTTATGCGCACGAACCGATGCCGCGCATGACCAACACCTACATGACAGCAGGCGACATGGAGCCGGACGAGATCATCGCCTCGGTCAAGAACGGCATCTATGCCGTGTCGTTCGGTGGCGGCCAGGTAGACATCACTTCGGGCAAGTTCGTGTTCGGCTGCACCGAAGCCTACATGATCGAGAACGGCAAGGTGACGCAACCGATCAAGGGCGCCATGCTGATCGGCAACGGGCCGGATGCCATGCATCGTGTGGCGATGATCGGCAACGACATGAAGCTCGACACCGGCATCGGCATGTGCGGCAAGGCCGGACAGGGCGTGCCGGTCGGCGTCGGCCAGCCGCATCTCAGGATGAACCAGATGACAGTCGGCGGCACCAGGGTTTGATGGAGTTGACGCCGAATTATCGCCGCTCCGGAACAACCAATCCCCGCCGCCCACTGCCTTGTCATCGCTTTAAGTAGGAGTAGCTTGCGCCTTGAATTTGCCGAGAGCTTCGACTATCTTACATTCGTCTTACACCTAAGGACGTGCCGAGATGGCTGCCGCAGAGAAGCTCGTAACTACGGTCTCGACCAAGGGACAGGTCATCCTGCCCAGCGCGATCCGGAAACGGAGGGAATGGCATGCCGGCACACGCCTTCTGGTCGAGGATACCCCGGAGGGCGTGCTACTGAAGCCTGCGCCAGTCTTCGCCGAGACGCGGCCAGAGGACGTGTTTGGATCGCTGCGCTATAGCGGCAGGCCGAAGACGTTGGAAGAAATGGACGCGGGCGTGCTCGCCGAAGCGCGGCGGCGCCATGCTCGCAATTGATACCAACCTGATCGTCCGCTACCTGACGGGCGATCACCCGTCGCAGTCTTCCCGCGCCCGGGCGCTGATCGATAGCCAGCCGGTCTTTGTCGCCGTCACGGTGATGCTGGAAGTCGAATGGGTGTTGCGCAGCGCCTACGGTTTTGCGCCGCTTGAAATCGCCCGTACGCTACGGGTGTTTAGCGGGCTTCCCACGGTAGAGGTGGAAGACGGGGCGGTCGTGTCGTCCGCGCTCGACCTCTCGGAACAGGGGTTGGATTTCGCTGACGCGCTGCATCTGGGCAAGTCCGCTCACTGCGCTGGCTTCGCGACTTTTGACCGCAAGTTCGTCAGGGCCGCGAAGGCGGCCGGATACGAACGCGTGCAAGAAGCATAGCAGCTCACAGCGGCCCAGCGCGGCACAAAAGCGCGCCACAGGGTCAGCCTGGTTTCAGGCATAGATGCCGGAGCGGACTGCCTCCAGATAGGCAAGCACCTTGTCCGTCTTGCCTTCGCGAACCAGATCGTAGGCGGTCTTTCCGGCCCAACCGGGGATCGGCTGATGCTTGAACCAGATCGCCGCACGATGTTCATCACCGGCCATCTCGCCGGCCATCGCCAGGATACGGACGATGGGACTCAATGCGGCGTCGACCTTGCGCGCACCGGACTTGGCGGCAAGCGTGTTGCGCGCGAGACCGGTCAGCCCCGCCAGTTCTGTCATATTAACCCCTAGCAGTTCAGCGACCCGCCTTGGCGAGAGAAACGCGCCCGCTCCTCGCCGAAGCGCCATGCCGAAATTTCGAAGGCTGCGGTGCTCATGGCAATTCCCTAGCACAGTCTGAACGACGTGCGTTCAAAATGTGCTTTTTTGGTGCGCGTTTCAGGCCCTGGCTGCTAGCGCCTTCGTCTCGGCTTCTCCAACAGCGCCACGACCTCGACATGCGGCGACCACAGGAACTGGTCGATCGGCGTCACGCTCTTCAGGGCGTAGCCGCCGTCCATGAGGATGCGTAGGTCCCGCGCCAGCGTTACCGGATTGCAAGACACCGCGGCGACGAGCGGCACGTCGGAGCGCGCGATCTGCTTCGACTGGTCCTCGGCGCCGGCGCGAGGCGGGTCGAAGACAACGCCGTCAAAGGCATTCAACTCCTTGAATGTCAGCGGCCTCCGGAACAGGTCGCGACGTTCGCCGGTCACCCGCTTCAGGCCGCTGGCGAAACGGAATGCCCGGTCGAGCGCCGCGAGTGCTGCCGCATCGCCTTCCACCGCATGAACCTCCGATCTTGCGGCTAGGCGCAGCGCGAAGCTGCCGCAGCCGGCGAAGAGATCGGCGACCTTTTTGGCGCGCGCGAAATGCTGGACGACAATGTTGGCCATCGCCTGTTCGGCAGCCTCGGTCGCCTGCAGGAAAGCGCCCGGAGGCACTGCGACGGCGACGCCACCAAACAGGACGACCGGTTTGTTTGGTTCGATAATGACCTCGCCGTCGACCGACAGCCTGGCTAGCCGCTCGGCGATGACGAAGTTGGAAGCGACGCGGCGCTGGTTCTCGCCGAGCTTGCCGGAATCGTGAACCGCGACATCGAGGCCGGAACCGGTCACCGTCACCGTCATGTGGAACGATTTGGTCGTGGTGCAGATCAGTCCGGCAAGCATCCTCAAACGGTCGAGCGCAGCGACGATCTGCGGCGCCGAGATCGGGCATTCCTCGATCGAGATGATCTCGGATGACAGCGCGCGAACGAAGCCGAACTGCATTCCCGCCTCGCTCCGCCGGGCGGTGAAGACGACACGGCGGCGTGTGTGCGGCGCGCACGGCACCAGCGCCCCGACATCGCAAGCGATGCCCTTGCTCTTCAGCGCATGCACGACCTTTTCGCGCTTCCACCGGTGATAGGCTTCAGTCTCGAGATGCTGGACGGCGCAGCCGCCGCACGCGCCGAAATGCCGGCACGGCGGATCGACCCGCAACGGCGAAGCCTCAAGGACCGACATCAAGGTGGCGCGATCTTTCTCCCGCGCGGCGGTGACGACCTCTCCCGACAGCGCGAACGGAATGAAAACCTCGCCGGTTTCCGTCTCGGCGATGCCGTCGCCCTGCGAGCCCAACCTTGCGATCGTGAAACGGGTGCTCATCGCCTCTGGGTCTCGACGTCCTTGATGCCGCCGAGCAGGAACTCGCGGTTGCCGTCGCCGCCCTCTATCGGTGACAGATGAAGCCCCAGCGAGCGCCAGCCGGGAATGGCATCGAGCCAGTCCTGCATCAGGCCGGCAATGCGCGCCGCATCATAGGGGTCCTTCAGCAGGCCGCCCTTGCCGATCGCCTCGCGGCCGGCCTCGAATTGCGGCTTGACCAGAAACACAGCTTTTGCGCCATTCCTGGCCAAGGCAAGCGCCGGCGGCAGCGCCAGTTTCAGCGATATGAAGCTGACATCCGAGACGATGAAATCCGGCACACGGCCGCCGAGATCGGCGGCCGATAGTTCGCGCGCATTCAGGCCTTCAATTACCGTCACGCGCGGATCGCCGGCAATGTCGGAGTGCATCTGGCCGTGCCCGACATCGATCGCCGTGACATGCGCCGCGCCGCGTTCGAGCAGCACCTGCGTAAAGCCGCCGGTCGAGGCGCCGACATCGAGCGCTTCGTTGCCGGTGGGGTCGAGGGCGAAATGGTCGAGACCAGCCTTCAGCTTCAGTGCAGCGCGCGACACGTAACCTTGCGCCGGATCGTCAACGACGATGTTGCACTCAGGCAGAACGGCCTGGCCCGGCTTGAGGGCGACGATGCCATCGACCGTCACGGTGCCGCGCTCGACCGCGTCGCGGGCACGCGAGCGGCTGGCAAACAGGCCGCGCTGGACGAGCAATTCGTCGAGCCGCTGGCGTATGCTGGCTGGCGGAAGGGAAGTCATCGGCCTTCATGGCGAAAGCCAACGATGATGGCAAGGAATTTGGCGATCAGACAAGGCATAGTTGGAAAGGCGGTGAGCGCATCAAGCCGCTGCGCTGTTTGTCGAGCCTCGCACGAGACCCGACGCAATGCTAAGAAAGAGATGCCGTTTAGCCGTCGAAACGTGGAGGAGGAACATGCTGACGGGAACCTGCCACTGCGGCGCAGCCCACTGGACCCTGGAGGGCGATCCCGGTTCGATCACTGCCTGCAATTGCACACTTTGCCGTCGCTACGGCACGCTCTGGGCTTACGACTATGTCGACGAACGCATCCGCCTTGCCGGGCCCGTAAGCGCCTATCGGCGCGTCGGAAAGGCTCATCCTTCGCTTGAGATTCTCTTCTGCCCAACCTGCGCTTGCGTCCTGGCCTGGCGCGGTTTGCATCCCGAGGCGGCTGGGCGCTACCGCATCGCCGTCAATGTGAGGCTTGCGCCGCCCGAGGCCGTCGCCGATCTCCCGATCGACCATTTCGAGGGTCTCGATACATTCGAGGATTTGCCGAGAGATGGTCGCTGTGTGCGGGACATGTGGTTCTAGTTTCTAGAGTCTCTTCGGGATCATGCTTTAGAATATGGTCCGCGAAACCCGCCGTTCGACGGCCGGCGTCAGACCGTCGCTGCTGTCGCCGGACACCTGTGTGCGCGCCGGTCAGCGGAACTGGACGCCTTCGGCAAGGTATCGGGCACGACGACGAATTGCGGCGCCTGCTTGTAGGAGAAGCCGCCACGGATTTCGCCGATCTTGCCGGCGACGACGCCCATCACCGCCTCTTCGAGTTTGCGGTCGTAGCGCGTTTCGGCTGTAGCCGACAAGACGAAGATGGCCGCAAGCGCGATGCCGCCCAAAAGCGATCTCATTGGTCTGCTTTCCCCTGCCTGTTGCCTTCTAGCAGGGCAGCGTTGAAGAACGGCCAAAGGACACGGTAAGCAAATCGCCAAACGGCAGCGTAAACAGCATGTTACGATTGTTCGCCGGTAATTTGATTCAAGCGTTTGAGATATTGATTCAGACTAGCATCTTGCAGCCAAGTTGAATCGCGTCGGCGTCGCGGGAATGCGTCTAAAAGCTAGGCGCGCTGGGCCTGCGCGGTATGCCCCAGCGCCACGAACACGGTGCGCACGATGCCGGCGCTGTCCAGCCCGGCATCGGCATACATCTTTTCCGGCTTGGCATGGTCGACAAATGTATCGGGCAGCACCAGCGGGCGCACCTTCAGGCCGCTCTCCAGCAGCCCTTCATGGGCCAGGAACTGCAGCACATGGCTGGCGAAGCCGCCGACCGCGCCCTCTTCCACCGTCACCAGTATCTCGTGTGAACGGGCCAGCCGCCGGATCAGGTCCTCGTCGAGCGGCTTGGCAAAACGGGCATCGGCGACCGTGGTCGAAAGCCCGGCCGCGCCAAGCTCCTCGGCCGCGGCCAGGCAATCCTGCAGCCTGGTGCCGAAGGAAAGCAGCGCAACCTTGGTGCCTTCCCTGACGATCCGGCCCTTGCCGATCTCCAATACCGAGCCGCGTTGCGGCATCTCGACACCAACGCCGTTACCGCGCGGGTAGCGGAAGGCGATCGGGCCGTCATCGTAGCTTGCGGCGGTGCGTACCATGTGGCGCAGCTCGGCCTCATCGGCCGCGGCCATGACGACGAAACCGGGCAGCGTCGCCAGGAAGGTCGTGTCGAAGGCGCCGCAATGGGTGGCACCATCGGCGCCGACGAAGCCGGCGCGATCGATCGGAAAGCGCACCGGCAATTTCTGGATCGCCACGTCGTGGACGACCTGGTCGTAGGCGCGCTGCAGGAAGGTCGAGTAGATCGCCGCGAAAGGCTTGAAGCCTTCCGTGGCAAGGCCGGCGGCGAAGGTCACCGCATGTTGCTCGGCGATGCCGACATCGAAGGTCCTCGCCGGAAACGCTTCGCCGAACAGATCAAGCCCGGTGCCGTTCGGCATGGCGGCGGTGATGGCGACGATGCGGTCGTCCTCTCGGGCCTCCTGGATCAGGCTTTCGGCAAACACCTTGGTGTAGCTCGGCGCATTGGCGGGCGCCTTGGCCTGGGCGCCGGTGATGACGTCGAATTTGTTGACGCCATGATATTTGTCGGCCGCCGCCTCGGCCGGGGCGTAGCCCTTGCCCTTCTGGGTCACGACATGGATCAGCACCGGGCCGTCGGCATTGTCGCGGACGTTCTTCAGCACCGGGATCAGGTGCTCGAGGTTGTGACCGTCGATCGGGCCGATGTGGTAGAACCCCATTTCCTCGAACAACGTGCCGCCGGTGACGTAACCGCGCGCATGCTCGACCGCTCGCTTGATGGCGCGATCGGCGCGCTCGCCGAGATACGACGTCAGCTTCTTGCCGAAATCGCGCAAGCCCAGATAGGTCTTGCCCGACGCCAGACGGGCCAGATAGGCGCTCATTGCGCCGGTCGGCGGAGCGATCGACATATCGTTGTCGTTCAAGATGACGATCAGCCGGGCATCGAGTGCGCCGGCATTGTTCATCGCCTCATAGGCCATGCCGGCCGACATGGCGCCGTCGCCGATGACGGCAATGACATTGTTGCGGCCATCGGACAGATCGCGCGCCATCGCCATGCCGAGGCCGGCTGAAATCGAGGTTGAGGAGTGGGCTGCGCCGAACGGATCGTATTCGCTCTCGACGCGACGCGTGAAGCCGGACAGGCCGCCCTCCTGCCGCAGCGTGCGGATGCGGTCGCGGCGGCCGGTCAGGATCTTGTGCGGATAAGCCTGGTGGCCGACGTCCCAGATCAGCCGGTCGTCCGGCGTGTTGAAGACGTAGTGCAGCGCGACGGTCAGTTCGACGACGCCAAGGCCGGCGCCGAGGTGGCCGCCGGTGTGGGAAACGACGTCGATCAGTTCGGCGCGAAGCTCTGACGCCAGCTGCGGCAGGTCGCCTTCGGCAAGCGTGCGCAAATCGGCTGGGACGCGGACCTTGTCGAGAAGCGGCGTATCGGGCTTTGCGTTCACTGTTTGCGAGCCTGGTCAGATTTTCTGTTCATCGTGAAATATGCCGCTGGCCGGCGAATGTAAATGTGGCGGTAACGCGCATCAGCTTTCGGGCAGCGGGATGAACTCTTGCTCGTCTCCAGGAACGATATCGAAGCGGCCTGTCTTCCATTCTTCTTTCGCCTGCTCGATGCGTTCCTTTGAGGACGATACGAAATTCCACCAGATATAGCGTTTCGAACCGAGCGAGGCGCCGCCAAACAGCATGAAATGGGCGCCGCGTTCCGATGAGACAACGATTTCGTCGCCGGGCCGGAAGACCAGCAGCCGCTCGGCCGGGAAGCGGTCACCGGATATCGAAACCTCGCCTTCCAGCGTATAGATGGCGCGCTCCTCGGCATCGGCCGGGATTTTCACGCTGGCACCCGGCGCCAGCCTGAGATCGGCATAAAGCGTGTCCGAAGCGGTGGCGACCGGGGAGCGCAGTCCGGAAAACGCACCGATGATCACGCGGCCGCTAACGCCCTCCGCATCGATTTCGGGCAGGCGCAGGGCCGCGGTGTTCTCGAAGACCGGCGCGACTTCTTCCTTGCCGTCCGGCAGCGCCAGCCATGTCTGCAGGCCGGAAACCGACATCGGCGCGCCGCGCAGTTCTTCCGGCGTGCGCTCCGAATGGACGATGCCACGGCCGGCGGTCATCAAATTCACGTCGCCGGGCTGGATTACCATCTCGGTGCCGAGCGAATCGCGATGCCTGATCTTGCCGTCGAACAGGTAAGTCACCGTAGACAGGCCGATATGTGGGTGCGGACGCACGTCGAGCGCCTGGCCCGCTCGCAGAACGGCTGGACCCATGCGGTCGAAGAAGATGAAGGGTCCGACCAGCCGGCGCCTGGCCGTCGGCAAGGCGCGGCGAACCTGAAATCCGCCAATATCCTTGGCGTTCGGAATGACCATCAGCTCGATCTGATCGCTGGCGAAGGCATCGCCCATCTGCGGATCGTTTCCGGGAAAGAAGCTCACGCGGTCCCCTCAGGCGAAGCGAAGTGCAGATTTGGCTTTCGCCTTGGCCGCCACCTCTTCGCGATTGCGCGGATGCTGTGTCGTCTCGAGGCTGTCGAGCAATTCGCGCGCCGAGGCGGCAATGGCCTCGACGGCATGGTCGAACGCATGCTGGTTCTGTTTAGACGGCCGCGTCGTTCCGCTCAGCTTGCGGACAAACTGAAGTGCGGCATCGCGGACCTCGTCATTGGTTGCCGGCGGATCGAAATTGAACAGGGTCTTGATGTTTCTGCACATCCTTCGCAATCTCCTCTCGTCCTGGAGCCGTTTCAAACGGGATGAGTTTTATCCTCAATCGTGATGATGTCCAAAGCCGGTAAGCAAAATTGTCGTTCGAGGCCGCGCCTCAATCCGCGTCCAACGGCTCTGTCCCCACCGGCTTGCCGTCACGCGACAGCCTGATTTTCTCGACCTTGTCCTCGGCCGCCTTCAGCAGCCGGTCGCAATGCGCCTTCAGCGCCTCGCCGCGCTCGTAGATGCGGATCGACTGGTCGAGCGGCACGTCGCCGCGCTCCAGATCGTCGACGATCCTCTCCAGCGCCTCGAGCGCCTGCTCGAAGCTCATCGCCTTGACGTCCTCGTTGGTCTCACCAGCCATCGTCTATCCCTTCATCAGCCGCCCGACATGGGCGGCGACTGAAAATGCCAATCCCTGCAGATCGTAGCCGCCCTCGAGCACGCTGACGAGCCGGTTGCGGCTATGGCGCCCGGCTCGTTCGAGCAACTGGCCGGTCGCCCAGTCGAAATCATCCTCGGTCAGGTTGATCTCGGCCAGCGGATCGCGGTGGTGGGCATCGAAACCGGCGGAGATGATGATGAGGTCGGGCGCAAAATTGTCGAGCGCCGGCAGGATGCGCGACAGAAAGGCGTCGCGGAAACTATCGCTGCCGCTCTGCGGCGCCAGCGGAGCGTTGACGATGTTGCCGGCGCCGGTTTCGCTCACGGCCCCGGTTCCCGGGTAAAGCGGCATCTGGTGTGTCGAGCAATAGAGCACCGATGGATCGTCCCAGAAAATGTCCTGCGTGCCGTTGCCGTGATGCACATCCCAGTCGACGACGGCGACGCGGTCGGCGCCATGGTTCTTCTGCGCGTAGCGTGCCGCGATCGCGGCGGTGTTGAACAGGCAAAAACCCATGGAGGTGGTCTTTTCGGCATGATGGCCGGGCGGCCGTGCGGCGACGAAGACGTTTTCGGCACGGTCGGTGAAGACGTCGTCGACCGCGGCGTTGGCTGCGCCGATCGCGGTCACGGCCGCCTGCCAGCTCTTTGGGCTGGCGGTGGTATCGGCGTCGATACGGGCGATGCCGGTGTCCGGTATCGCTGCGCGGACACGTTCGACGAATTCGGGCGGATGCGCGTAGAGGATGGTTGCCTCGTCGCCTTCGGGCGCCTGGACGCGATCGAGCGCCGCGAAGGCCTCGTCGTCAAGCACACGCTCTATGGCGCGCAAACGGTCCGGCCGCTCCGGATGACCGGGCGGTGTTATGTGCTCGAGGAAAATCGGGTGGGTGTAAAGTCTCGTGACCATGCCCCGATATAGGCGCGCCTCGCCGCTTTGGCCATGTTTTCGCGCGCTGGTGAGGCGATGTTCAACAGGGTTTAGGCAACCGGCGTCGGCTGAACCCACCGCGAGCCGCCTGGGATCGGCGAAAAGAATGATCTCAGGCCGGTGATCGGTCAATCTGGGGCTGCTTCGCTGACGATCGATCAGGCTTAGGCAGCTTGCCGGTGCGATTGAGCAGCCCTTCCAGAAGAACCTTGAACGCCTTCACTGCCTTCTTCGACGTCGCTTCGGGATCGTTCGAATTTGCGATCCACTGCGCCGCATGCAACGAGGCGCCGCTGACCAGCCTTGCCGCGGCTTCGGGATCGACGGCGAGAATTGTCCCCTCGTCGCTCAGTCTTTGCAGGCTCTCTGTCATCGAGCGGATGCATGTGCTCTGGCTTGGCCATTGCGATGGATCGCCGAGCACCGCCGGCCCGTCACGAAGCACGATACGCTGGATCTCCGGCTCCAGCGCCATCTCGATATAGGCGGTGCATTCGTCGACAAAGCCCTGCCAGAGATTGTCCGGCTTGGCCGAAACGACCTTCAGCCGGGCTGCCATTTCGGCGTCGATCTCGGCGATAACCGCCTGGAGTAGGCCCTTCTTGTCTCCGAAATGATGATAGAGCGCACCGCGCGTCAGCCCGGCCGATGCCGTGAAATCGTCCATCGAGGCTTCGGCATAGCCGAGCGTGCCGAAGGCCTGGCGCGCCGCCCCGATCAGCTTGGCGCGGGTTTCGGCAATCATCTCCTTGCGTGGTCTATGCATGCTCTGGCCCTATTAACATACGTCTCGTATGCCAATTGACATACGCCGCGTATGATCTATTTAAACTCATACGCCACGTATGTAATCGCCGAACCGGCCGTTGTCGAGGAGCCAGACCATGCAAAATCCCTATTCCCAGATCTTTCGCGCGCCCGGCGCCAAGGGCTTTGCCGCCGCCGGCTTCGCTGCCCGGCTGCCGATCGCCATGGCTCCGATCGGGATCGTCGCGATGCTGTCGCAGACCGATGGCCAATACTGGCTGGCCGGCGCCGTCTCCGCGACATATGCGCTGGCCAACGCTTTCGTCGCCCCGCAGGTATCACGGCTGGTGGACCGCCTCGGCCAGACGCGGATTGTGGTGCCGACCACTGTGATTTCCACGCTCGCTTTCGCGATCCTGATTGCGGCGGCCAATCAGCATTGGCCGATATGGACGCTATTCGTCTCGGCGCTGCTCGCCGCCGTCATGCCCAGCATCCCGGCAATGGTGCGCGCACGCTGGACCGAGATTTTTCGCAACCGCCCCGAGCTGAACACGGCGTTCGCCTTCGAGTCGGCGGCGGACGAACTGGTGTACATAGCCGGCGCATCGCTGTCGGTAGGGCTGAGCGTCGCGCTTTTCCCGGAAGCGGGAGTGCTCGCGAGCACATTGTTCCTCGCCTTCGGTTCGACGGCCTTCATCCTGCAGCGCTCGACCGAACCGCGAGCCCGACCGGTGGAACATGGTTCAGGCGGCTCGGCAATCCGCCTGCGGCCGGTCCAGATCATCACCTTGGCCCTGATCTTCATCGGCGCGACCTTCGCCACCACGGAGGTGAGCACGGTGGCGATCACCAAGGAGCTTGCCCAGCCGGGCGCCGCCAGCTTCGTCATCGGCGTCTACGCGCTTGGATCGTTCGTCGTCGGCATCATCATCGGCGCCCTGAACCTGAAACTGCCGCTGCAGATTCAGCTTGCCATCGCAATCGCCATCATTGCGCTTACCACGCTGCCGCTGCTCGTCGCCGACACCGTGCCGCTGCTGGCACTGGCCGTCTTCGTCAGCGGCGTGGCGATCTCGCCGACCTTCATCACGGCATTCGGCCTGATCGAGCGGCGCGTGCCCGAGGCGGTGCTGACCGAAGGCGTGACCTGGGTGATGACCGGCATCGGCATCGGCATGGCGCTCGGCTCGTTCGCCGCCGGCTGGGTGGTGGACGCTTTCGGCGCGCATAACGGGTTCTGGGTATCGGTGGCATCGGGCACAATCGCGCTGGTCATCGTGCTCGCCGGCCAGCGCAGCCTTGTCGCGCCGGACTGCGACATGGCTGCATGCGACGCAGCCGCGGTCGCTGCGGAATAGTTTCCGGCGCGTCCGGTCCCGAGGCGGGGCCGGACGCATACCAGCATCGTGAGAATGGCCTAAAGAATCTCGGTCTTGGCGATGTGGATGCCAAAACCTTCGAGGCCGACATAATGGCGCTCGCGCGAGGCGATCAGATTGATCGAGGAAATGCCGAGATCCTTGAGGATTTGCGCGCCGAGGCCGATCTCGCGCCATTCGTTCTCGCGCCGGCGAGCCTCTTCATGATCCTCGCGGTCGCCGGCAGCCGGGCGCTTGCGCTCCTGATGGGCGACGCCGACCGAGCCTTCGCGCAGATAGACGATGACGCCGCGCTGGCGCTCGCCCATCGCCTTCATGATGGCGTCCAGCCGGTGGCTGGTGCCGAAGACGTCGCTGACCACGTCCTCGGAATGAAGGCGCACCGGCACCTCGACGCCGTCGCGGATATCGCCGAAGACGACCGCCACGTGATGCATGGAATCCCAGGGCAGCGTGTAGGTGAAGACCTGTGCCTTGCCGCCGGGCGTCTCGATGTCCGAACAGGCGACGCGCTCGACCAGCGTTTCCTTGCGTTGCCGGTAGGCGATTAGGTCGGCAACCGAAATCTGCTTCAACCCGTGCTTTTCCGCGAAGGCCTGCACCTGCGGGCCACGCATGACAGTGCCGTCATCATTGACCAGCTCGGAAATGACGCCGACCGGCGGCAGGCCGGCGAGCTTGCAGAGGTCGACAGCGGCCTCGGTATGGCCCGAACGCATCAGCACGCCGCCTTCGCGCGCGATCAGCGGAAAGATGTGGCCGGGGCGCACGAAATCGGACGCGCCGACATTGCCGTTGGCGAGATTGCGCACCGTCAGCGTGCGGTCGTCCGCCGAAATGCCCGTCGTGGTGCCGTGCTTGAAGTCGACGCTGACGGTAAAGGCAGTGGTGTGGGCGGAATCATTGTCGGCCACCATCGGCGACAGGTTGAGCCGCTTGGCTTCCTCGCGCGGCATCGGCGTGCAGACGATGCCTGACGTGTTGCGGACGATGAACGCCATCTTTTCCGGCGTGCAATGGACGGCGGCGACGATCAGGTCGCCCTCGTTCTCGCGTCCGTCATCGTCCATGACGACGACGATCTCGCCGCGCTCGAAGGCGCGCAGGGCTTCAACGATCTTCTTCTGGTCGTAAGGCATGGGTGCTCGCTTCGCTCGCAGGGAGTAGGGGAATAGGGCAGTACGGCAGTAGGGGAAAGCGAAAATGGCTGCCTGCCGGGCATTAACATAAACATACTGCCCTACTGCCCTACTGCCCTACTCCCCTACTCCCCTACCTGTCTGTCCCCGATGACGCAGATAATGATCCGCAATGGCGCAGGCAACCATCGCCTCGCCGATCGGCACGGCGCGGATGCCGACGCATGGATCGTGGCGGCCCTTGGTCATGATCTCGACGTCGTTGCCGTCCTTGTCGATCGACTTTCGCGGCGTCAGGATCGACGAGGTCGGCTTGACGGCGAAACGCGCGACGATCGCCTGGCCGGTCGAGATGCCGCCGAGGATGCCGCCGGCGTTGTTGGATAGGAAGACCGGCTTGCCGTCATTGCCCATGCGCATCTCATCGGCATTCTCCTCGCCGGTGATGCGGGCGGCCTCGAAACCGTTGCCGATCTCGACGCCCTTGACGGCGTTGATCGACATCAGGCCGGCGGCGATGTCCTGGTCGAGCTTGGCATAGATCGGCGCGCCAAGCCCCGCCGGAACGCCGTCGGCGACGATCTCGATGACCGCACCGACCGAGGAGCCCGCCTTGCGGATGCCGTCCAGATATTTGGTGAAGACGGCGACGGACGCCGGATCAGGCGTGAAGAACGGGTTTTCGGCGTCGCCGACGAAATTCCAGTTCCAATTGGCGCGATCGATCGATTTATCGCCCATCGACACCAGCGCGCCGCGCACCACCATGCCGGGCACGACCTTGCGGGCAAGCGCTCCGGCCGCCACCCGCGCCGCCGTCTCACGCGCCGAGGAGCGGCCGCCGCCGCGGTAATCGCGCAGGCCGTATTTGACCTCGTAAGTGTAGTCGGCATGGCCCGGCCGGAACTGGCGGGCGATGTCGCCATAGTCCTTGGAGCGCTGGTCGACGTTCTCGATCAGCATCGACACCGGCGTGCCGGTGGTGATCATCGTCTCGCCGTCCTCATCGAGGATGAAGCCGGACAGGACCTTGACCTCGTCAGGTTCGCGACGCTGCGTCACAAAACGTGACTGGCCGGGGCGGCGCTTGTCGAGTTTGGCCTGGATCTCGTCGCGGCTGAAGCGGATGCCTGGTGGACAGCCGTCGACGACGCAGCCCAGCGCCGGCCCATGGCTTTCGCCCCAGGTGGTGACGCGGAAAAGATGGCCGAACGTGTTGTGCGACATGGAACCAGCCCTGCCGGCGTCGAAGCCGGCTCAGCGCATGACCCCGAAAATCGGAGCGATTTTCGGAAAGGATCATGCACAAAATCAAAAGTGCTACAGCGTCCTTTGCGCGCCCAGGAGGACGCGCGGCGCTGTCGCCTGCCTTCTATTGGCGTTTTCCACAGTGGTCAAACTGTGATCCCGCGGATTTAGTTTTGACACATTCGATTGGTTTCTGCTCAGTTCTGTTCCGTTGGACCGAGCCGCTGTACCGGCAATGATTAAAGAGGACGATGATGCGTATCCTGATTGGCGCTGTTGCCGCCACGCTGTTGATTTCCACCGCCGCCTTCGCCGGCCAGACCGAAGGCCTGATCAAGAAGGTCGATAAGGATGCGCTGACGCTGACGCTGGACGACGGCAAGTCCTACAAGCTGAACGCCGAAACCGACCTCGATGCGCTGAAGCCAGGCATGGACATCGTCCTCGCCTACGACGTGACGAATGGCGAGAACGTCGTCACCGACATGGAACTGCCGGACACCGGATCGACGGAATAGGGCGCGTCGATATTCAGCTGAGGCCGGCCCGACCTGATCTCAACATAGGCTACGTCATCGGTCTCAAAGCCACTCCAGGCGCCGGCCGTCCAGCCTGAGCACGCGGTCCTGCGGCACTTCCATGCTGACCGCATCTTGTTCGGACATCCCCAGCACGAAGCGGAACAGCGCGCGCATGACGCCACCATGGGTCACGCAGACCGTCTGGCGATCGAGCGCGTCGAACCACGGCTTCACCCGTTCGAGCAGCATCTGGTAGCTTTCGGCGCCCTCGCCGGGCGGCTGGAAATTCCATTTATCGAGGCGGCGGCGCCTGGTCGAACCGGGATTGTTCGCCTCGAGTTCGGCAAAGGTGAAACCCTGCCAGTCGCCAAAGCTCAATTCCACGAGCAGCGGCTCGGTACGATAGGCGTGCGGATCGAGCTTCATCGCCGCGCGCAGGCGCTCCATCGTCTCGCGCGTGCGCCGCATCGGGCTGGCGACAAATTCGAAATCTTCGGGCTTGTCGATGAGTTCGGCCAGCCTGCGCCCGTTGCGGCTAGCCTGCTCGCGGCCAAGCTCGTTGAGGTCGGTATCGGCCTGCCCCTGCAGCCGGGCCTCGGCGTTCCACGCCGTCTGGCCGTGGCGCACGATATAGACGAGCGGGTACATCGGGTCTTCCGGAAGAGGTCAGACGGTGGCGTCAGTCTTTGACGGTCGAAATATCCGGCGCGTCGACCGCCTTCATGCCGACGACATGATAGCCGGAATCGACATGATGGATCTCGCCGGTGACGCCGCGCGAAAGGTCGGACAGGAAATAGACGCCGGAATCGCCGACCTCCTCCTGCGTGACCGTCTGCTTCAACGGCGAATTGTATTCGTTCCACTTCAGGATATAGCGGAAATCGCCGATGCCGGATGCGGCAAGCGTCTTGATCGGGCCGGCGGAGATCGCGTTGACACGGATCTTCTTGGCGCCGAGATCGACGGCCAGATAGCGCACGCTGGCTTCGAGTGCCGCCTTGGCAACACCCATGACGTTGTAGTGCGGCATCACCTTTTCCGCGCCGTAATAGGTCAGCGTCAGCAGCGACCCACCATCGGTCATCAGCGCCTCGGCACGTTTGGCGATGGTGGTGAAGGAATAGACCGAAATATCCATTGTACGCAGGAAATTGTCGCGCGTCGTCTCGACATAGCGGCCGGTCAGCTCGTCCTTGTCGGAAAAGGCGATGGCGTGGACGAGGAAATCGAGCTTGCCCCAATGGCTGGCGATATCGGCGAACACCGCATCGAGGCTGGCCGGGTCGGTCACATCGCAATGGCCGGCGACATGCGCGCCCAGTTCCGCGGCAAGCGGCTCGACGCGTTTCTTGAACGCCTCGCCCTGATAGGTCAGCGCGATCTCGGCGCCGTGGTCGACACAGGCCTTGGCGATGCCGTAAGCGATCGAGCGATTGTTGGCGATGCCAAGGATAAGGCCGCGCTTGCCGGCCATAAGGCCCCGTCCACCCGCCATGTCAGCGCTCTCCGCAAGGTTCTCTACTTTGTGGAGTGCCTATCGCACAGCCACAGTGCCCCTTCAAGCGTTCAAAGCGGACAGTTCGGGGGACAAAGCGGTTGCTCAACAGCGCCGCGCGTCCTTTGGGCGCGCAAAGGACGCTGTAGCGCCTTGACCTTGCGGTCGTGGGCCAGTGGAAAAATCCGACACTGGTGTCGGTGTGGCACGGCGGAAGATGACCCTTTGGCGGAAGTTTCGTTGGCCAGCGGCCGAAGTCACGCTCATGACCCCGAGCCGACTTCCATACTTTGGGCCGTTGGCGACCGCTTTGCGCCTCATCTCGGCCATTCAAGTTAGCTCGGCCATTGCCTTAAACCGGACATTATAGGCGACCGCGCTGGGAGGCCGGCATTCGAAACCCTTCACAATAGCCGTGATTCCGGAAGCTTCTTAGAAGCGGCCACTTAAGATTAGGCGTCCGCCTATTGCAGTCCGATGCGTCCCGTAGCCGACGCGGATAAGAAGCTAAACCGCGCTGGAGATCACATCGAAGCCAGTCGACCTCCGCCTGGACAACGGCTCCCGATAAACAGTCCACGCACCGCCGGTATCCCGGCAGCGCCTGGGAAAATTTCAGCCATTGCTCGGTCAGGAAGACGCAGGTGTTCCGTCAGCACGCCCTTTATGATCGATCGTACGTCCGTCGTAGCAGCCAAGTCTGTTCCGCCATGAAGCAGGTCTCGAGCAAGACCGGGCCAGCGATTGCCTACTCGCCCGCCGGCAACGGCGCCACCCATTAACAAGGTGACACTCGCGACGCCGTGATCAGTGCCGCCGTCGGTGTTGGGCACCACGGAACGGCCGAACTCCGTGACCACCAGCACCGCCGTCCTGTTCCAGGCAGGCCCGGACGCTTGGGCAAATGCAATGAGGCCCCGCGCCAGCCCATTCAAACTCCGCGCCAGCCTTCCGAAGTCCGCTCCCTGCGCCACATGCGTGTCGAAGCCGGCCACCTCGAGCATCGCGATCCGCGGTCCGCCCGTAGCTGACAGGGCAAGCGCCGCGCTCCTGGCCGCGTCGCCGAAGCGAGCCGCGTCGCATGCGGCATGTTGTTCCAGCAGGCTTTCGCTGCCTTTTGCGCCGGACGGCCAAGTGCCCTCGGCGTAGAGGCGGACGAGTTCGAGCCGAGGATTGGCCAGCGCAAGATGGGCCAGCATGTCCATCGATCGATCGGCCGGTCTGCCCCGCCACACCGCCTTCTGCCGGCCCGACAGTACAGAAGAAGCCCGGTCGAGCCATCCGGCGCTGCCGCCGTCGATATCGCCGTCGAACAGCGCCGCCTGGGCGGCCGCGTGGGACCGGCCCACATCCGGAATGGCGGTCGCGGGCACGATGAGCAACTCGCCGCACGAGTAGTGGGGCAGGAGAGACCCGAGCGCCGGATGAAGCGCGAAGAGCCCGTCGAGCTTGAGCATCTCGGCGACGCCAGAGTTCGGGAAAGGCACGAGGGGCCCGCGCGCCGAGGCAAAATGCGGATCGCCGTAGGGCGGCACGGCAGCTAGTGCATCGAGTCCGCCACGCACGTGGACGAGCAGAAGGCGAGGATCTTCGTCCACAAGCGAGGCACCGGCCAGACGCACGCTACCGAACGCGGACGCCAAGGCCAAACCTTGCAGCGCTGCCCTTCGGGTCAGTTGCATTTAGGCTCGTCCGAACTTGGGTTCACCGGCGTACCCGCGGTCATATACCCTAGCAGATCCGTATTCGGGCTAAGACTTCCCGTTGTCAGAGCCTTGTTAGTCGGCTGCGCGTTGCGAACCAAAAGGCCGGCAAGTGCCGGGGCTGCGAAAGATGTGCCCGAACAGATGTTCCTCCGGAGCTTGCCGTTCTTTCGGCTCTTCCACAGTGACAGGACATTGACGCCCGGTTCGGCATAGGACGCGCCGAACGCCCCCCCGCGCCATAGCGTGTCGCACCAGGCGTTGCTGATGCCTTGGCATTTCCCAGGAGTTGCCACCTGAATATATTCGCTGTTGGAAGCCGAAGCGCTGTATATCGCTCCCACCTTGTTTCCTGTCGTCACAGGCGAAAAATAAGTCGCCGCATTGGCCGGGAAATAAGACTGTACCCAAGGGCCCTCTTCGTCTTCCCGGGGGTTGCCCGCAGCTACCACAACGCGCACCTGACGGTCGGCGATCTGATAAAGAAGGGCGTCGAGAAATTTAAGATCTTGCAACGTGCTTCCGCGTCTGGTGCTCTCCAGATATAATGCACCCCAACTCAAGTTCAGAATATCCCCAGCGACCGCGTTGTCCCGAACATGGCGAAGCGCGAGAAGAGGCGGGCCGAAAATTTCGGTCTTCAGCTTACTGAAGGCCTTTACGATCTTGAGCGGGGCGTCGGGGCTGACACCAACCAGACCTATATACTGGTCGCCCTGCTTGACACGCTTTCCGCCGATAACTGCTGCCACCATCGTCCCGTGCCCTACTGTGTCGTCGAGGCTCGACACGGTCTGGCATGGGCTGCTCGTGCAATCGATGGCTTCCTGAACCTTGAGGAGCCCGGCGGTGACAACGCTCCAATCCACTCCGCTGTCGATGATCCATACGGTGGGCGATCCTGAAGCCACCGGCTGTGGTGACCCGACGACCCTGCAGACGCTGGGAGGGACAACATCCGCAGTCGGCGAGATGCCCAGGAGTTCCGGCCCCTCGCAGGTGGCACCATCGAACAGGTTCACCACGAAAGGATCCGGCTCCTCATATCCCCTGGAGCGCAGCTCTTCGATCTCGCTCTCGGAAAAGGTCCCCGTCACGATGCTGATACCGATATCCGGCATGTCCACCGCTTCCAGCTTGCCCTTGCCTGCGATGAACTTGTTTAGCGCGCCGATATCCTTGCGTAACTCCGCCGCCCTGGCGATGTCGACGATGAAAGTCTTTTCGATGTCACCGCTGTCGGTGAAGCCCTCCTCGCCTGACGCTTCCGGTCTCGCTGTTCCGACAACGGCGAGGAGACAGCCGAGCAACAGCACACGAAGTTGAGCAAGTATCATTCGTACACCCTCCGGCTGTCGTTACTGATACCGCGAGGATCAGAATGCTCCCAATACGGCTTTCTGTCCATGAAAACATCGAGTCGATGCGAGCATGCCGCCTGCGCATTGCTTGCGACAGATGCAAAATGCGTTTAGGCTATTTGCATTGACCTCGGAGGGGAGCCTCGGCGATGCCCAGGGCAGAATTGAAGCCAGGTCGGCAAGTCCAAGAGATCGGCGCAGCGATCGTAGGGGCCTGGCTCAAGCTTTTGCCGGCCTCGTCACGTATCTTGTCCATGGATTCAACAGATCCCCTAACAATTACCATTGATCGGCAGATTTTCGCCGTCGGTGATACTATCAGACTTCGGCCGGAAGCAGGCCGTGCTATCGGCAACATCAGGGTCCGGACCGCCGCCGCCGGAACAGCGCCACATTCGCAGACACTAACGATAGAAGATCTGAATGGGCAGCCCATAAAATACGAGGATGACCCTCTCGACGGGGGCGACGCGATCCCGGATGCTGCCGCCTATGCGGACCTGAAGCGTGATCTCAAAATGGTGCTGGAAGACATCGTGGAAACGGGAGTGTCTGTCGAAGTTCACGTGGACGAACCGAACTTGATCAATGTGGTGGTGCCCCAGGTGCCGAGGGGGGTCCTGACCCGCAGCGATCTGATCGATTATCTCCACGACTACCACAAATACGCCCAGGGCAGGCACTACCATGACGAGCTCGCCACGGCCGTGCTCTTCGGCTGCAGATAGTCGCCAGTCCCTACTCGGGCAATCCCGCTTCCCGCATGCCGTTGAGCAGCGTGTTACGGTCACCCTCCAGCTTGTAAGGTTCCTTGGTGGCGAACCGCCGCCCGGAGAACTCCGGTGCGCCACGCAGAACCAGATACGTGTAGCTCTTCGCCTCTTCGTTTCGGCCAAGCAGGGCGTTCGCTGCAGCCAGATAGACCTTAACCCAGGTCGGCATGGTGGACGAGCGGCCCAGATCGACGACTGCCTTATCCGGACGGTGGGCAATGAAATGGGCAAGACCGCGGAACGGCCAATACCATGAAGGCTCGTATAGGGGATCGAGCACTCGCGCCCGTTCGAACCAGTCCAAGGCACTTTGGGGCTCGCCGGCAAATGTTTGATAAGTCCCTTGATAGGAGACCTGCTCGGGATCGTGCGGATTGAGTTCGAGCGCGCGTGTGTATAGCTGAGATGCGACGTCGAAATCACGACGGTGGAGGAGCACCCAGCCCAGTATGTTCAGGCAGACTGGATCATTGGGGGAAAGCGCCACCGCTTTTTTGGCGATGTCATAAGCCTCGGCAAGCACCGCATCCGACGGCCCCATGTCGCGAAACCATTCAAGCTGCTTATAGTGGGCGAGCTTGGCGTACGCGCGCCCGTAGGATGGATCGAGCTCGATCGCTCGCTGATACCACTGTCGAGCCTCCATTTCGGCCGCGATGTCGCCCAGGGGCAGGGCATTGCCCCGGAGCACGCACTCATAGGCCGCGAGATTGGCAGGTGGTTTACGCCGCGCCTTCTCGGCGCCTGCGGCCGTAAGACGGCCGATAACGGTCCCGACGATCTTCCCGATCAGTTCGTCCTGGACATCGAAGATGTCCTGCTCGTCCCCGTCGTAGCGCTCGGCCCACAAGCACTCACCCGAGGTTGCGTCGACCAGCTCGCATGTAATGCGCATTCGCCGGCCCATGCGGCGGATCCCGCCTTCGATGACGAAATCCACGCCGTTATCCGCGACCAGGTCCACATCCTTGAGCCGCGTCGACGTATAATGGGACGCAACCGTAAGCTGAGTAAAGCGCGTCAGTTCCGTGACGATGTCTTCGGTGAAGCCGCCACTGAAATAGGGTTGGACGTCGCCCGCGCTCTTGAACGGGCGAACGAGGATGGAGGGCTTGCTCGGACCAGCCACCTGCGCAGTCGATGCAGGTGGCAGCCCTTTGGGCTTTTGGAACAACGAGTATACGGGAATCGGGCGTGGAATGTTCTTGAGATGCTGTTCGCCGCAATATTCAAACGGAAGATTAAATTTGTCGCGAACTTCGTCGTGTACCTTTCCGGAAAGGCAGATACCGCCCGGGCTGGCGAACTGTTCCAGGCGCGCGGCTATGTTGACGGTATCTCCAAACACATCGCCATCGGTATCGACAATAATATCACCGAAGTTGATCCCAATCCGGAGAAAAATTTCCTGGCTGGCCTTCCCCGAAGACTGGCCGACAAGCAGTTCCTGGACTTCCACTGCTGACTGCACGGCTCCGAAAGCGCTTGGAAACTCGGCGAGCATCCCGTCTCCGGTCGTTCTCACAACCCGTCCCCGGTGCTGCGTGATCCTAGGCTCTATTTCGTCCTGCATGAGATGTTTGACGAGCGCGAAGGTGCGCTCTTCGTCGCGGGCCATCAGCGACGAGTAACCGACCATGTCAGCAGCCAGGATAGCCGTCAGACGTCGCTGAAGATTGCTGTCGCCCGCGTTCATTCTCTCCCTCGGCGGGTTATATTATGTTCGACGTCGGCTTGACGATATCAAAGCGTCTCGCAGGAGTTTGCATCATACTCCAGTGCGTGTCAGCGTGCGAATGAGCAATTGGTGCCGATACTGTAGAGGATTGAACATGTGAGGGCCGTGCTTGGGTGAAGGGTCCATAATGCCGGAGCGGCGGGCGTCCGAGGCAGGGGCCGGCGGGTCAAGCCTGGTTTACGGCCCCATCGTGATCACCGATCCCACGCTCAGATGCCCGATCACGGTCGCGGTCGGCCCCGTCCGAGGGGCCAGACCTTCTCGTTTTGTGTCAGGGTGGGGCAACACCACCCAGGAGGCGGCAACCGCCTGCGGGTATGAGGCCGATGAAACCTATTTCGCCCAGATGATCCCTCATGAGCGACTCTCACGCGCCCGCGCCGGCGAATTGCGCGGGCGCGTGATCGAGCCGCCTGCACTCACACTTTTCAGTGATGCGCAGTATTGCGAGCGGCTGCATTGGAACAAAAACGTCGATGATAGCCGCGCGGTCCCGATCCGCTGGCGCAGGTCGCAGCCGCTGGACTGGATCCGGAGCGATCCGCGCTTCAGCACGAGCGAGGCCTGGGTGCCTGCGGGATTGTGCTTTCTCGGGTATCCCAACGATGAGTCATCAGGTCTGCCCCCGGCGGACTCCAATGGTCTTGCGAGGGGATCGAGCATAGAGGACGCGGTCGTGCGCGGCTTCTGCGAAGTCGTGGAGCGCGATGCAACAGCCATATGGTGGTACAATCGGCTGGTTCTGCCTCGGATAGACCTGACTTCGCTGTCGGATGGACTGGCGTCCCAGTACGCCGATTGGCTGCTGACGCAGAACCGCGAATTGCGGCTTCTGCTCCTGACGCTTGACCTGCCCATCCCCATTGTCGCTGCAATTTCTCATCACGTGGGCGGTGACGCGATTGCGTTCGGATTCGCGGCCGGACGATCCATGTCGGAGGCGGCCCGGCGCGCGGTGGGGGAACTTGCAGAATGTGAGGCGAACCTTACCCTGCTCAAACGGAACGCCGATACGTCCGGCACGGCGGCCTTCACCCCCGGCGCGCTGCACCTCTATCGGTGGCACATGGACGAGAACATTCATCGCCTTCCTCACCTTTCCGGCAATTCAGCAGTTCAGGCCTCGTCGGCCGAGTTGCGACTGGATTGGAACTATTGCCTCGACATCTGCCACGAGCAGGAACTTGAGATCTTCGCGGTCAACCTGACGCACAACGCCGAATCGCCTGTTGCACGAGTGTTTGTACCTGGACTTCGTCCTACCAAGCCCCGGTTGGGCGGCGGCAGGCTCTATGATGTTCCTGTGCGCCTAGGTTTGAAGCCATCAGTTTCCCAGGCCATCAACGAGGTTCCCTTTCCATTGTGATCCGGATGGTCGCGGGCATGCCCACCCCGGAGTGCCCGCTTTACACACACGGCATTAAGCGCCAGCCTTTTCGACCGTCAGCCCTTTCTACGGCGCATCAGCGCCTCGAGCTCGGCGTCGCCGCCTTCCGGCAGCATCAGCCGCACGTGTGCGTAGAGGTCGCCGTGACCGCCGGCCTTTTCCGGTAGGCCCCTGCCCTTCAGCCGCAGAACCTTGTCCGAGCTCGACCAAGGGGGGACGTTGACCGCAATCCTGCCGGTCGGGGTTTCGACCGCCACCTTGGCGCCATGCACCGCATCGGCCAGTTCCACCGGCAGGTCGACATGCAGGTCGCGGCCCTCGACGCGGTAGCGCGGGTGCCGGCGGAAACGGATTTTAACCAGCGCATCGCCCGGCTGCCCCGGTCCTTGCTCACCCTGGCCTTTCAACCGGATGGTCTGGCCGTCCTCGACATAGGCCGGCAACTTGACCGCCATCTTGCGGCCGTCGGGGAACATCGCCGTCACCTTCTCCGCGGTGGCGGCCTCCTCGATGGTGACGTCCAGCGTCACGTTGAGATCGGCGGCGGTCGGGGCCTGACGGCGGCCGCCGGTGCCGGCGCCGCGCTGCTGGCTGAAAGCATCGCCGAAGATCTGGCTGAAGATGTCGCTGTTGCCGTCGAACGGATCGCCGCCGGGACGGCCCGTGCGGAATTCGAAATGCGCGCCGCCCGGCCCTTGCTGCCGGCGGAAACCGGCGAAAGGATCGGCGCCGCCGGCCGCGCCTTCGAAACCCTGGAAACGCTGTTTGCCGTCGGCGTCGATCTCGCCGCGATCGAATGCCGCCCGGTTCTTCTCGTCGCCGACGATCTCGTAAGCCTGGTTGGCGGCGGCAAAACGGTCCTTCGCCTTGGGATCATCCGGATTCTGGTCCGGATGATACTTCTTGGCGAGCTTCCGGTATGCGGATTTTATGTCCTTGGCCGATGCGTTCTTGGCAACGCCCAGCACCTCATAGGGGTCGCGCATGCTTACTGCCCTGGAGAAGGAGTGAGTCCATAATCGCCTCCTATATGCGCTCGCATAGGAAGGAATTCCAGTGGCTTACCACCATGTTGCCGGCGGAAAATCAGAGCGCCTTGAAGTCCTGTATGCGCCAGATGCTGCCGCCGGCCAGGCATATTTCGCCTTTGAACAGCGCGACGCCGTCGAAGCTTTCGCGCGATGCGGTGAAGCGACGACATGTCTCGCCGTTAGCCCTGAATTCCGCCAGCTCGGTGATGGAGCCGCGCGAGCCGGTGTCGGCATTCGCCCAGCGAACGGCCTGCCCAGCCAGTTGCTCGACGTCAGCGGAGGACACGGCGTTGCGGATCGTGGCCTGATCGGAGGCGCGGTCTTGATCGAGCGACATGACTGAGGCCGGCGTGCTCGAGGTCAGTATCGAGCGGTCGACCTCCGCCTGCTCCAGGCTGAAGCCGCCGCCGCCACAGGCGGCAAGCGGCAGGATGATTGTCACGATCATGGCTTTGGCGCTGGCCGAAGCGATAACGCTCCATTGCCCACTGTCAAAAGCTTGCGCGATACGCGACAATCGGCAATCTCCCCAGCCGGCGACAAATTTGGGAAAACTATGAGCGAAACCGGGTTAACAAGCGGTGACTTTACCGAGGCGGCGGAGCCGTTCCGGCTCTTTGCGGCGTGGCTCGACGACGCGACGAAGAGCGAGATCAACGACCCCAACAGCGTGGCGCTGGCGACCGTTGATGCCGAAGGCATGCCGAATGTCCGTATGGTGCTGCTTAAGGGCTTCGACGAGGGCGGCTTTGTCTTCTACACGAACTTCGAGAGCGCCAAGGGCCGTGAGATTCTTGGCAGCATGAAAGCGGCGATGTGCTTCCACTGGAAATCGCTGCGCCGGCAGGTGCGAGCGCGCGGCCCGGTGGAGATCGTCACCGACGCCGAAGCCGACGCCTATTACGCGACGCGTCCGCGCGGCAGCCGGATCGGCGCCTGGGCCTCCAAACAGTCGCGGCCGCTGGAGAGCCGCTTCGCGCTGGAAAAGGCGGTCGCCGAATATACGGCGCGCCATGCGATCGGCGAGATCCCGCGGCCAAAACACTGGTCAGGCTTCCGCATCGTGCCGCAGACCATCGAGTTCTGGCACGACCGTCCGTTCCGGCTGCACGACCGTGTGGTGTTTTCGCGCAACGCCGAGGGCGGTTGGGACAAGGTGAGGCTTTATCCGTAGGGCACGACGGTGGAGCGCCGATCTCCCCCACAAGGGGGACATCGGCAGCTTCCGCACCGGCGCCCATTTTTTCAGCCCTTCTTCCTGGTCATGAAGGCGGCCAAGGCCGGGCCGCTTCTGCCGGATTTCCAATTCCCACTATCACGATCTCGTGTGCGTGAAACGTTCCAGCTTGCCGGAACGAACCAGGGAAGGGCTCAACGCGCCGCTGGCGCAAATTCAGGAGGAAGCAATGCATTCACTCAGGTTGGTCACGATGGCCGGTCTTGCCTGCCTTTTCGCTTCGCAAGCCTTTGCGGAGGACGCGATGGGGACAATGACGGTGATGAAGGGTGGGGAGGTCATGGCGATCATGCCCGATGGGCATATGGGCACCATGATGCCCGACGCGAAGATGAGCGCCGAAATGATGAAAATGGCGAAACCGATCAAGCATTGCATGATGTTGATGACCGACGCCAAAGGCAAGACATTCATGATCGACACGTCTTCGCCAAAGGCCCAGGCCGAATGTAAAAAAATGGCGATGTGACAAAGAGATCATGGCAAGAAAACCCGCCGGTTGCTGCCGGCGGGTCCACGGTGCGAGACAAGGCCAGAAGGTCTAGGCCTTCTTCCTGGTCATGAAGGCCGTCAAGGCTGCGCGGGCCTCGTCGGATTTGAGCCGCTCGCGGAAATGCTGGCTTTCCTGGCCGATGCGCTCGACAAGGGCGTCGCGCGAGCCGCGCATCAGGTCGCGCGCGATCTTCAGCGCTTGCGGCGGCTTGGCGGCGATCTGGCCCGCCGCCGCCAATACCGATGCTTCGAGTTCCCTCTCCTCGACCACCTCGTAGATCAGCCCGGCGGCCTTCGCCCTCTCGGCCGAAAAGCCCTCGCCGAGGCCAAGCAGCGCGAAGGCGCCTTGGCGGCCGAGGATCTGCGGCGCGAGCAGGCTCGAACCGGCCTCCGGCACAAGGCCGAGATCGACGAAGGGCGTCCGGAATATTGTGCGCGGCGTGGCGAAGGTCAGGTCGCAATGCAGGTTGAGCGTGGTGCCGATACCGACCGCAATGCCGTCGACGCCGGAAACCATCGGCTTCTCCGCTTTGGCCAGCGCCATCAGGAAATCCCAGACTTCGGTACCGCTTTCGCCGCCCGAGGCGACGACCATGAAATCGGCAAGGTCGTTACCGGACGAGAAGGCACCGGGCACGCCAAGAAAGACATGGACGCGGATCGCCGGATCGGCGTCGCCGCCGGCAAGAGCCGCCGACATCGTCGCGTACATGGCGCGGGTCAGGGCGTTCTTCTTGTCCGGACGGTTCATCCGGATGATCTGGATGGCACCCTGGCGTTCGACGAGGATGTGGTCTGTCACGGATTGGTCCTTTGTGAATTTCGGGCCTTGGTGAATTTCGGGCGTTGCGAACGTCAGGCTGAAATCAGCGCCTTGCCGGCAACGGCAAGGCTGTCGGCGCCGCCGACGACGCGCTCCTTCAGCGCGCCCACTTCGCCAAGCAGGTTCTCGGCGAAGAACCGGCAAAGCGCGATGCGGTTTTGGTCGGCAAGCGCGCCGCGCGCCAGATAGGCGCCGCCTGCGGCAAGCGAGATCAGCCTGAGATAGGGTGTGGCGCCGGCCAGCGCCTCGTCCGATCGGCCTTCGGCTTGCAGGTCTTGCAGGAATCGGCTCGCCTGTGACAGGTCGTCGAGCGCCTGGTCGAGGCGATCGGCGGTGCGGCCGAAGCCTTCAAGGTTCGACGCTCGCACCGCATCGGCGACGGCCTTGAGTTCGGCGATGTAGCCATGCACATGCCGGCCGCCGCCGAGCGGCAGCTTGCGCGTCACCAGATCGATCGCCTGGATGCCATTGGTGCCTTCGTAAATGGGCGCGATGCGCGCGTCGCGATAAAGTGCTGCGGCGCCTGTCTCCTCGATGAACCCCATGCCGCCATGCACCTGCAGCCCAAGCGAGGCGACCTCGACGCCGACATCGGTCGAAAAGGCCTTGGCCAGCGGCGTCAACAGATTGGCGCGCTCCTGCCAGTGCTTTGCATCTTCGCTCTGTGACGCGAGATCGATGGCGTGGGCGCAGGAATAGCAGATGGCACGGGCAATCTGGGTCAGCGCCTTCATGGTCAGAAGACTGCGCTGGATGTCGGGGTGATGCACGATCGGCGCCATGCCGGCACCGCGATAGCTCGCCGCTTTGCCTTGCCGGCGGTCGTTTGCATAGGCGAGCGCCTTCTGCGTCGCCGCCTCGGCGACCGCGACGCCCTGCATGCCGACGGCAAGGCGCGCATTGTTCATCATGGTGAACATGCAGGCGAGGCCCTTGTTCTCCTCGCCGACCAGCCAGCCGATCGCGCCGGGCCTGCTGCCTTCGAAGCCATCGCCATAGATCATGGTGCAGGTCGGCGAAGCGTGGATGCCCAGTTTGTGCTCCAGCCCGGAGCAGAAGACGTCGTTGCGCCTGCCCAGCGCGCCATCGTCTCCGACGAGGAATTTCGGCACCAGGAACAAAGACAGGCCGCGCGTGCCGACCGGCGCGTCCGGCAGCCGCGCCAGCACCAGATGGATGATGTTGTCGGTGAAATCGTGCTCGCCATAGGTGATGAATATCTTTTGCCCGAAGATGCGGTAGGTGCCGTCGCCGGCCGGTTCGGCGCGGGTTCGCAAGGCATTCAGGTCCGAGCCTGCCTGCGGCTCGGTCAGGTTCATGGTGCCCATCCATTCGCCGGAGACCAGTTTTTCCAGATATTTGACCTTGAGTGCCTTCGAGCCATGCTTGTCGAGTGCTTCGACCGCGGCCATGGTCAGCGTCGGGGCGATGCCGAACGCCATCGAGGCGGAGTTCCACATTTCGAGCGCGGCGACGCCGAGCATGGCCGGCAGCGCCTGGCCGCCATACGCTTCCGGCGCGGACAGCGCATTCCAGCCGCCGCCGATCCAGCGGCGATAAAGTTCCTTCCAGCCGGGCGGGGTAATGACGGCAGCGCCGTTGAGCACCGCGCCGTGCTGGTCGCCGACCGTGTAGAGCGGCGCCACCTCCTCGCTGGCGAAGCGGCCGGCCTCGGCCAGAATGGCGTCGACGAGGTCCTCACCGAGTTCGCCAAAGGTGTCGGCATCGAGCGCCGGCTTCAAGCCGGCGACATGCTTCAGGGTGAAGGCGATCTCCTCGACCGGTGCCCGATACATGGCGTTCGCTCCTCCTCAGCCCGGCCCTCCCCAGTCTGGCCCTCCCCAGTCTGGCAGGTCTACTTAAGACCTGTGCCGATGCAAAATCATCTGCTTTCGGAGTTCCCTGTCCATCTTCTTTTTACGTAAACGTCAAACTTTGTCACGCGGATTTTGCAATTGCTGGCTCGTATGCAAAATTACTTAGAGCCGGACGACGCACTTGATTTGTACGGCTAGTTCCCGTACAAGGCAGCATCAGGGGTGACGATAATGCCAAACCAACAGACCCGCACCGCCCGTCTCGAAGCCCGTATTTCGCCGGATATGCTGGACGTGGTGAAACGTGCCGCCGAAATCCAGGGCCGCAGCGTCAGCGACTTCGTGGTCGCCGCCGCTCAAGAGGCGGCGCAGCGTACTATCGAGAACACCACCATCATGCGTATCTCCGTCGAAGATCAGCGCGCCATGATGGAGGCGATTCTCAATCCGCCCGAGCCTAATGAGGCACTGCGCAAGGCTGCCGACGCCCACAAACGGCTGGTCGTCGAAACCCGGTGACTTTCGCCGTCATTATCGAACCGCTCGGCGGATCGCATGATCGCAAGGCGTTCAGCTGCGGGGTACCGGCGCTCGACCGCTACATTCGGGAGCAAGCCAGCCAGGATGTCAAACGCCGAGTCGGCAATTGCTTCGTTGCCGTGGATCGCGATGGCGGCGCGATCGCCGGATATTACACTTTGGCGGCGTCGAGCATACCGATCGCGTCCTTGCCTGACGAACAGACAAAACATCTGCCACGCTACCCGGTTCTGCCCGCGATATTGGTCGGCAGGCTGGCCGTCGATGCCGGATACCAGCGGCGGCGGGTCGGGTCGGCGCTGATCGTGGATGCGCTACGACGTAGCGTCAGCGCTGCCCCAGCAGCCTTCGCGTTGATTGTCGACGCCAAGGATGACCAGGCGGTCGCGTATTATCGCAGGCATGGCTTCACCTCGTTTCAGAGCCGCCCGGCATCACTGTTCCTGCCCATAGCAACAGCGTTGAAGCTATTTGGCTGACAATCGCAACCATCGCTTTGCTCTTGAGGAGCACCAAGGATCGCTTCGCCAGCGCTCCAACTCGCCCACTCGGCACCCGAAGCATTTCCTTAACCATGGCGGTTCAGGATTTGGCTTTGGCCAGCAAGGATCTGCTGTTTGAAAACGCCGGCGCGCCCCCTTGTCCGCTCAGCGCTTCTCCTTGTCGCGGCCGCAATGACCCTGATGCTGACGCCGGCAAAGGCCTCGGATTTCTCCGAACCGTGGAAGGATGCCGACAGGGCGCTGGTCGTCGACGCCTACGAATACAATTCCATCGACTGGACCAGGCTTGCCACCGACAAGCGTCTTGTCGGCTTCATCAACAAGGCATCCGACGGAATGCCGCCACCCTATTTCTGTTTCGGCGACGAGACCGAGACGCGGCTGTGCAAGACGCTTTGGAAGCGCCATGCGGTGGCGCGTGAGCTGTTCCAGACGCGCAAGGTTGTGGCCAAGGCGCTTGGCTTGAAATGGGGCGCCTATCACCTCGCCCGCCCCGGCAACCCGGTCGGCCAGGCCAATCATTTCATCGAGTTCGCCGAACCCGGGCCGGACGACCTGCTTGCCCTCGACATCGAGGACGACGACCCGGCGCAGTGGATGTCGCTGAACGACGCCGAAGAATTCGTCCGCCAGGTGCATCGGCGGCTCGGCCGCTTTCCGGTGCTCTACACCAATGGAACGACCGCCCGGCACATCGCCGACAACAGATACAAATACCAGCTGCTGTCGCGGCTGCCGCTGTGGTATGCGCGCTACAAGCCCGACATCGACGTGCATTTTCCGATGGGCAACTGGCAGGGTTATGCGCTCTGGCAGTTTTCGGCGCGAGCAAATTGCGGCCGGTTCCGCTGCCCTTACAGGGTCGCGGGCACACCCAACGATATCGACGTCAGCGTCGCGCCGATGAACGCCACGGAATTGCGCGCGCAGTGGCCGTTCGGCGGCCTGATCGACGTGCAGCCGGATTATCTCACCTCGATACCGGTGCCGCTCTCACGCGAAGCCGGGCTCGCCGGCGGCACCATCGCTTACGCTAGCGTGACGCCAGCAAGCTTCGAGGAGATGGTCGCGGTATTCAGGGCGCGCCTAGCCAGGTTCAGCAGCGGCTTTCAAATGCCTGCGGCGAAAGCGGCGCCGGGCCTTCCGCGCGGGATTGCCGAATATGTCGCCTGGACGCGAAACGAAAAGCGTGCGGCATCGGTGCCAGGATTTGTCTCCACCGCCGATGCGGTCAGCAGCGTCTCGACCGAATTCGATCACGGCTTGCGCTGAGGCCGAAGGCCCGCCCGAAGCATCAGTTCGCCTGCTCGCGCGCCACCGCCAGCCAGCCAATGTCGCGGCGGCAAAAGCCTTGCGGCCAGTCGATCCGGTCTAGCGCGGCGTAGGCCTTCTTCTGCGCCTCGCCGACGGTGCGGCCGGTCGCCGTGATGTTGAGCACGCGACCGCCATTGGCGACGAGTGCGCCGCCGTTGATGGCGGTGCCGGCGTGAAAGATCTCGACGCCGTCGCCTGCCGCTGCCTCGACGCCGCGGATGACCGAGCCCTTTTCCGGCGTGCCGGGATAGCCCCTGGCTGCCATCACCACGGTGAGCGCCGCCTCGTCGCGCCAGCGCACCGAAGTATGCGCCAGCTGGCCGTCGGCGGCTGCGTTGAGCAGGACGAGCAGATCGTCCTTCAGCCGCAGCATCAGCACCTGGCATTCCGGGTCGCCGAAACGGGTGTTGTATTCGATCAGCTTCGGCCCGCTGTCAGTGATCATCAGCCCGGCGAACAGCACGCCGGAAAACGGCGCGCCTGTTTCAGCCATGCCGCGCATGGTCGGCTCGACGATCTCGCGCATGGTTCGGTCGATCATCTCCGGCGTCATCACCGGGGCCGGCGAATAGGCGCCCATGCCGCCGGTGTTCGGGCCGGTGTCGCCGTCACTGAGGCGCTTATGGTCCTGCGCGGTACCGAAGGGCAGCGCGGTGGTGCCGTCGCACAGGCAGAAGAAACTTGCTTCTTCACCGACGAGAAACTCCTCGACCACCACTTCCGCCCCGGCCTGGCCGAAGGAGCCGTCGAAACAGGCCTCGAGCGCGGCCAGCGCCTGGTCAAGCGTCATGGCGACGGTGACGCCCTTGCCGGCAGCGAGGCCGTCGGCCTTGATGACGATCGGCGCACCCGTCTTCTCGACATAGGCCTTGGCCGAAGCCAGATCGCCGAAGCGGCCATAGGCGGCGGTCGGGATGCCGTATCTGGCGCAGAGATCCTTGGTGAAACCCTTTGATCCTTCCAGCCGTGCCGCCGCTTTTGACGGGCCGAAGACGCGGATGCCCTCGGCCCGCAGGTCGTTGGCAATGCCGGCGACCAGCGGCCCTTCGGGCCCGACCACGACGAGGTCTATTTCATTCTCGCGGCAAAACCGGACCACCGCTGCGTGATCCGCAATATCGACCCTCACCAGTTCGGCTTCGTGGCCGATGCCCGGATTGCCGGGCGCCGCGTAGAGTTTGGTCAGCAGCGGCGACGCCGCGATCTTCCAGGCCAGCGCATGCTCTCGTCCGCCGGAGCCGATCAGCAAAACACGCATGCCCAGATTCCTCGTCATTCCAAGACCAGGACTGCGCTATTGCGCCGCGCGCGACGGGTCAAGACATTTGGCTGCCGAAGCGCCGATTGCGCGTGGCGAGCGTGCGGGGGCTGCTTGACGCTTGACGGCATTCGCCTCTGCTGCCACTCCAGCAAAATGGAAACCGTCCAGTCGAAAGCGGCCCAGGGCCGCGTCGCCGATGCGCCGAGCGGCCACTGGGTCTATCGCGTGCTGCCGCGGGGGTTGTGGCCCTATGCGCAGCTTGCCCGGTGGGACCGGCCGATCGGCTGGCAATTGCTGCTGTGGCCATGCTGGTGGTCGGCTGCCCTTGCCGCGAGCGCCTATCCGCGTCCGGCGGATCCGCTGCTCTCGCTGCTGCCGTCGCCTTGGTATCTGCTGCTGTTTTTTCTTGGCGCGTTCGCCATGCGCGGTGCCGGCTGCACCTACAATGACCTGGTCGACGAGGACATCGACAACCAGGTGGAACGCACGCGCTCGCGGCCGCTGCCGGCCGGCAAGGTCACGCGCCGGCAGGCCTGGATGTTTGTTGTCGTGCAGGCACTGGGCGGCCTTGCCGTGCTTTTGCAGTTCAACAGCTTCGCCATCTCGCTCGGCATCGGCTCGCTGGGCATCGTCGCCGTCTACCCATTCATGAAGCGGTACACCAATTGGCCGCAACTCGTTCTCGGCCTTGCCTTTTCCTGGGGAGCGCTGATGGGATGGGCGGTCGAGTTCGGCGATCTCGATGGGCCGGCAATCATGCTCTATATCGGCTCGATCCTGTGGGTGATCGGCTACGACACGATCTATGCGCATCAGGACAAGGAAGACGACGCCATCGTCGGTGTGCGCTCGACGGCGCGCCTGTTCGGCGACAACACCAAAGCCTGGCTGGCCGGACTTTATGGCGGAGCGCTGGTCTGCTTCGCCATTGCTTTCGCCTCGGCACAGGCACCGGTGCCTGCACTCGCCGGGCTGATCGCCGCCGGCGCGCATATGGCACGGCAGATCGCCGTGCTCGACATCGACGATCCGGACCAGTGCCTGAGGCTGTTCAGATCGAACAACCAGGTCGGCTGGCTGATCTTCCTCGGCCTGATCGGCGGCGCGGTTTGGGTGGCGCTGAAGCCGCTGGTTTAGCGGCCTGTTCCCTTCTCCCCTTGTGGGAGAAGGTGGATTGGCGCGTAGCGCCAAGACGGTTGAGGGGTGTTGGAAGAAATGAGGCGTTGGCGTTCCCTGGAACACCCCTCATCCGACCGAGCTTCGCTCGGCCACCTTCTCCCACAAGGGGAGAAGGAAAGAAGGGCGGCGCAAGCCCGCCAAGCCCATGCTATTCCCGCGAAATGAGCTCCTCGCCGCCGATGACCAGCCTGAGGCCGAGATCGCCGGCGCGGCGGCGGGCGAGGAAGCGCGGGCGGCGCATGGTCGAGACGCGACCCTTGCGGCGCTCCTGCGCCGGCAGCGCCTTGATAGCAGCGCCGAGCGATTCTTCGAGCGTGCGGGCAATGCCGTCGGCCTCGATCAGCAGCATCGGCAGGCGGTAGGCATCGGCCCAGGCGCGCCAGTCAGCGGCGACATCGTCGAGATCGTCGGCCACCAGCAGCGGCACCGACAGCATCGGGTCATTGTGCAGAAGCTCAAGCGTCACTGTGACATTGCCATCCGGATCCTCCATGGCGCGGGCGGCGACGCCGCGAAACGCGTTGGCGGGCAGAGCGATGATCGCCGGCACGCCGCTCATCTCCAGCGTGCGGCGGATAACCGCGCCGCGCTGGTCGATGGTGAAGGTGACGTCGCCATAGTCGTCGCGCGTGGCGTAGCTCACCACCTGCGGCAGGCGGAATGGGTCGAGACGCATATTGCGGCCGGCCCAGACTGGCTTCAGTCCAGTGTTCATATCGTGCCTTTCCTGTTTCTCCTGAGAGCCGGTGTTTCCGGTTCTCCGGGCCGGTTTTCCCAGCCTCGTTTGTGGAGAAACATTAGCGCGGGCTTCTTATCCTCGCGCTTAAGAAAGTCGGTTAAATTTTGCTGATCCGGGGCAGATGGTTATCGGAATGCGAACCGGCGCAGGCCGGCGAAAGGATCAGATAACCTTACCCGGATTCATGATGCCGGCCGGGTCGAACGCGGCCTTCACCCTGCGCATCAGCTCGATCGCCATCGGCGGCGCCGTCGCGATCAATTCGTCCCGCTTCAACTGGCCGATGCCGTGCTCGGCTGAGATCGAGCCATGAAACGCGCGCACGACGTCGTGCACGGCCTTGTTCATGACGTGGTAAAGGCCGAGAAACGCCTCGTCATCGCCGTCGACCGGCCGGGAGATGTTATAGTGCAGATTGCTGTCGCCCATGTGGCCGAAGCAGACGACGCGCGCGCCGGGACTGACCGATTGCACGGCGCCGGCGGCCTTTTCAATGAAGGGCGGGATTGACGCCACCGGCACCGAGATGTCGTGCTTGATCGAGGCACCTTCCGGCTTCTGCGCCTCGGGCAGCACCTCGCGGAAATTCCAGAACGCATCGCCCTGGGCAATGCTTGCCGCGATTACCGCATCGCCGACGATCCCTTGCTCGAGGCCTGCCGAAAGCACCTCCTCGATCAGGGCCCTGGCATCGTCGGCCGAACGGCCCGACGATATCTGCATCAGCACATACCACGGCCAATCGCCGGCCAGCGGCCGCACCACGCCTTGTGCGTGGGCAAGCGTGAAGTCGTAGGGCCTCTGGCCGATCAGCTCGAAGGCGGTGAGCGCTGCCCCTGCACGATCCATCGCCAGGCTGAACAGCGACAGTGCCGCCTCCGGCGATGACAGGCCGGCAAACGCCACCTCGCGCCCCTTGGGCTTGGGGAACAGCTTGAGCACGGCGGCGGTGATGATGCCGAGCGTACCCTCGGCGCCGACGAACAGGTTCTTCAGATCGTAGCCGGTATTGTCCTTTTTCAGCTTGCGCAGATCGTCGAACACTTCACCGGTCGGCAGCACCACTTCGACGCCGAGGCAGAGCTCGCGCGCATTGCCGTAGGCAAGCACGCCGGTGCCGCCGGCGTTGGACGAGAGATTGCCGCCGATCTGGCAGGAGCCTTGCGCGGCAAGCGACAGCGGAAACAGCCGGTCGGCGGCATCGGCCGCTTCCTGCAGCGTCTGCAGGATGACGCCGGTTTCGACCGTCACCGTGTTGGACAGTGTATCGATCTCGCGGATGCGGTTCAGCCGCGACAGTGACAGCACGATCTCGCGGCCGGATGCGTCCGGCACCTGGGCGCCGACCAGCCCGGTGTTGCCGCTTTGCGGCACGATGGGCGTGCCGGTTTCGGTCGCCAGCCGCATGATGCTGCTGACCTCCTCGACGTTCCCCGGTCTCAGCACCAAAGCCGTCCTGCCGTGCCAAAGTCCGCGCCGCTCGGTGAGGTAAGGCGCGATGTCCTGCTGGTCGCGCAGCGCATATTTGTCGCCGACGATTGCCGCAAAGCGCGCGACGACGGCGGGGTCGAGATCGGGGGAAATGTCGTTCATGGGTGGAAACTATGGTGCTCGTTCGATCTTGTCACGCGGGGCGGCGGCGCGCGAAAGCCGGTCGTTGATCGCCTCGCCCAGCCCTTCGAACGGGATCGGCTCGACGGCGATGGTTTTGGCGCCACTGCCATCGAGATCCTGCAGATGGGCGAAGAGATTGCTTGCCGCCTCGCGTAGGTCGCCGGTCTCCGACAAGTTGCGCAGGGCGGCTGCATCGCGCCAGCCTTCGGCACGGCGGCGGCCGAAGGCCAGCAAGGCTTCGCCCGGTGCGACCTCCGCAGCATCGAGCCGCACTGCCGCACCTGGCGCATAGTGCGAGGCGAGCATGCCGGGCGCCTCGATGCCCGAAGCGCCGCGCAGCAACTTTGTCCCGGCCACCGCTTCGATCTCTTCGGCGGCAATGCCGCCCGGCCGCAGCAGCCGCAGCTTTCCAGCTTCGACCTTGACGATGGTCGATTCCAGCCCGACCGGCGTCGCGCCGCCGTCGACCACAAGCTTGATCCGGGGACCGAGATCGGCGGCCACGGCTTCGGCCGTCGTGGCGCTGATCCTGCCCGAGGAATTGGCGCTGGGCGCCGCCAGCGCGCGGCCGAACCTGGCGATCAGCTCGCCGCCAAAGCCTTTCGGCATGCGCAGCGCGATCGTTTCCAGGCCGGCGGTGACCAGCGGATGAATGCCGTTGCCGGGCCGTTGCGGCAGCACCAACGTCAGCGGCCCCGGCCAGAATGCCTGCGCCAATCTTTCCGACAGCGGGTCGAACAGCGCGATGCGCTCGGCCATCGCCGGATCGGCTATATGGGCGATCAGCGGGTTGAAGCGAGGTCGGCCCTTGGCTTCGAAGATACGAGCCACGGCAACGCCATTGGTCGCGTCGCCGGCCAGCCCATAAACGGTCTCGGTCGGGATGGCGACGACATCGCCGCTCTCGAGCAGCGCCAACGCCCTTTCCATCGCCTCGCCGACGGCACGAATTTCAGCCACTGTCGTCACCTCACGGATGCGGGTGCCTAATACGCTGACGCCGGGCGAGCAAGCCCAGGCATTGGCGAATCGCAAATCGCTAAAATGCTATGTTTCCCCGCAAGCCGGCATCAACTGCCCTCGGCTAGGGTGCCGTCTTGTTGGGCAAGGGGAATTATCATGCTTTCGATGCGTATCCTTGGAGCGCTTGGTTTGGCGTTTATGGCCGGCACGGCACAGGCCTCGTCGCTGGTTTTTCTCGGGCAAACGACGGCGACGCCTTCGGTTGTAAGTGCCGGCGCGCTCGAACGGGCGAAAACACCGTCGATCGTCGCGCTCGGCGAGAAGTTGCCTGACGTCAATGAAAACGTCGCCGATGAAAAGGTCGCGGCGATCCCGAGCCAGCCGAACCATGGCTTCGACGGAAGCCCGATGATCATCCGCGGCGGTATTGTCGGCGATGCCTTTGCAACGTCCGCGCCCAAAGCCGCGCCGGCCACCGCTGCCGCGCCCGCCGCGGGCGGCAAAGCCGACCCAAAGGTCGCCAGCAAAACCCCTGAGCCGGCAGCGCCGCAGCCTGCGCCGCTAGCAGCTCCCGACCAGCCGAAATAGCGCCACAAGCGATGATTTTTTCGCGAATGTCAGCCGGCTATTTTCGAGAAATCGGCGACCCGGTCAGTCGCTGCGCGGATGCGGGCGAGCAATGCCAGGCGATTGGCGCGCACCGCCTGGTCCTCATCGTTTACCAGGACTTTCTCAAAGAATGAATCAACCGGCTCGCGCAACACGCTAAGCGCCAGCATGGCGGCGGAAAAGTCTTCGTTTTGAATTGCTTCGCCGGCTTGCCTCTCGGCCTGATTGACCGCCGCGAACAAGGTTTTTTCGGCGCCCTCCCGGAACAGAGCCGGCTCAACATAGTCGGCGATCGTCGTTTTCTTCTTCTCTTCGGCAGCCACGATGTTGGCCGCGCGCTTGGTGCCGGCAAGCAGGTTCTTGCCGTCCTCGGTGTCGAGGAAGGAACCGAGCGCCTCGACGCGGCGGACGATTTGCAGAAGGTCGTCGTTGGACGATTGGCCGATCTCCCCCCTAGAGGGGGAGATGCCCGGCAGGGCAGAGGGGGGCGCCGTAGAGCGCACTTCCTCGACAGAAGCTTGAGACGCCGGCGGGACAGCGCCCCCCTCTGTCGCCTTCGGCGACATCTCCCCCTCTAGGGGGGAGATTGGGCGCGAGCCCGCCGCCAGTACGGCGTCGATGAGATCATGCCGCGCGCCCTGGTCGCGGAGATAGACCTTTAGGCGGTCCTGGAAAAAGGAGAGGAGGTCGTTTTGGCCAGCGTCAAAGGTACGCAACCAAACGGCTATCTGCTTACGGAGGAGCGAGTCGACGCTTGCAGCAATTGCGGCAAAACGCACTTCATCAAACTCCAAACCAGTGAATGTTTCAGCATCCGCAAACCGAATAGCCGCCTCGCCCAGTTCCCTATTCCAGCGCTGATCGGCAAAAAGTAGCCACGCCGTTCTCCAGCTTGTTTTAAGACGAATTCTGATCCCGTTCTCGACCAAAATCCTGACCACCCCCAGCGCCGCTCTTCTGAGCGCATAGGGGTCCTTCGATCCGGTCGGCTTTTCATCAATCGCCCAGAAGCCGACCAGCGTATCGAGCTTGTCTGAGAGCGCCACGGCGACCGATACCGGATCGGTCGGCACGCGATCGGACGGGCCCTGCGGCTTGTAGTGCTCCTCGATCGCGGCGGCGACCGAAGGATGCTCGCCCTGCAGCAGCGCATATTTGCGGCCCATGGCGCCTTGCAGTTCCGGGAACTCGCCAACCACTTCGGTGGTGAGGTCGGCCTTGGCGAGGACGGCGGCGCGGCGCGCCAGCGCGGTAATCTCCCCCCTCGAGGGGGAGATGTCGCCGAAGGCGACAGAGGGGGTCGTCTCGCGTGGAGCGCCGACTTCCTCTTTCTTCGAAAGGCCAGATCGCGTCGCGCCAGCCGAAGCGACCCCCTCTGGCCTGCCGGCCATCTCCCCCTCAAGGGGGGAGATTGAACTCGCCACGAGCGGCGCCAATTCCTCAGCCAATCGCTTGATCCGTTCCACCCGCTCGCCTTGCGTGCCGAGCTTGGCGTGGAAGGTGACGCCGAGGTGGTCGAGGCGGGCCATGCGCTGGTCGAGCGGCTTTTTGAGATCGAGCCCGAATTTTTCCGCCGAAGCCTGCAACTGGTCGAGGTCAGGCAGATCGCCCTGATCGGTCTTCCAGAAATAGAGCGCGTCGGACAGGCGGGCACGCACCACCTTGCCATTGCCGTGGGCGATCTCCTTGCCGCCATCCTTGGCCTCGATATTGGCGGTCAGGATGAAACGATTGGAGAGCGGCGATTGGCTGATCTCCCCCCTTGAGGGGGAGATGGCCGGTAGGCCAGAGGGGGTCGGCACGACCTGACGCGACTCCCTATCGCGGACAGGGGATGCCGCCGATCCACGCGAGGCGACCCCCTCTGTCGCCTTCGGCGACATCTCCCCCTCGAGGGGGGAGATTTGGCGCGTCGTCACAAAACACTTCTGGTTGGCGCGGATGGTGAGCCGGATCACCTCGGCCGGAATGGCCAGAAAATCCTGCTCGAATTCGCCCATCAGCACGACGGGCCATTCGACCAGGCCCGACACTTCCTCCAGCAGCCCCTCGTCCTCGACGAGGTCGAGCCCGCTGGCGAAGGCGAGGTTCCTGGCATCGGCAAGAATGATCTCCTTGCGTCTGTCGGCATCGAGCACGACCTTGGCCGCCTCAAGCTTGGCTACATAATCGTCGAAGCGGCGCACCGTGATGGCGCCCGGCGCATGAAAACGGTGACCGTAAGTGACGTTGCCGGAGCGGATGCCGTCGATCTCGAAATCGACGACCACCGGCTCCTCGGTTTCGGGGCCGAAGGTGCACAGGATCGATTGCAGCGGCCGCACCCAGCGCAGCGAGCCGGGCTTGGCCGAAGCCGGCCCCCAGCGCATCGATTTCGGCCAGGGGAAGGTGCGGATGATGCCCGGCACCAGCTCGGCGATGATCTGCTCCGCCGGCCTGCCCGGCCTGGAAATATGGGCGACATAGAAGTCGCCCTTCTTCGGATCGGAATGAACATGCGCCTCGGCAATCGAGGCAAGGCCCGCCTTGCGCAGAAAACCCTGCACCGCCGCCTCGGGCGCCTTGGTCGAGGGCCCCTTGATCTCCTCGCTGATGTCCTTCGAGCGGGCGGTGAGGCCGCGAATGTCGAGCGTCAACCGGCGCGGCGTCCAATATTCGCGCGCCGCCTCATAGGTCAGCCCGGCTTCGACCAGACCGTCGGTCAAAAGCTTCCTGAGATCGCCGGCCGCCTTGCGCTGCATGCGAGCGGGGATTTCCTCGGAACGAAGTTCTAGAAGCAGGTCAGGCATTGAAAGAGCTCACGCGACAAGAAACAGCCGCCGCTTCGCGGCGTCCTCCCCCATCGAGGCGAAGGTAAGCGGGGCATAGCAACTCGGTCGGCTGCTGTCACCCTTCCCAGCAAGATCGGGCCAGCACGATCAAGGCGTCCAACAGCGAATTCCGAAAAAATTCAGCCGCCTGTCGGACACGCGCCGGTCCGCCCGTCCTTGGATCAAAGATTTCCCTGAACCGAACGCAGCGCTGAAGCGACCAACGCTCAGGCAGAGAGCTATTGGCTGAACGAGCATGAAAACGGCATCGACATTCCTGCAGATCCTCGCGCTCAGCGCCTGTTTTACAGCGCAGGTGCATGGCACGTTCTCGATGCCCGGCGTCAGACAAGCGTTGCGGACAATAGCCGGTGCAAGCGGCCAGGGCGCATTGCCAATCAGCGCCCCTGCCGAAACCGCCTGGAGCTAAGCCGCCATTCCGCCCGCCTGCGTCAGCAGAAACGCCTCGCCGCAGGCCTTGGCCAGATTGCGAACGCGCAAGATGTAACTCTGGCGCTCGGTGACCGAAATGACGCCGCGTGCGTCGAGCAGATTGAAGACGTGGCTGGCCTTGATGCACTGGTCGTAGGCCGGGAAGACCATGCGGTGATATCCCTCCCCCTTGAGGGGAGAGTGGCCAGACAAGGTCTGGCCGGGAGGGGTCGCTCGTGCAGTGCTCGACGCCTGACCTGCGGTGCCTTCTGAGGCGCCCCCCTCTGCCCGCTTCGCGGGCGTCTCCCCCTCAAGGGGGGAGATGGGCGCGCCGGCTTCGAGCAGCGCCTTGCACTCGGCTTCGGCGTCTTCGAAATGGCGCAGCAACATCGCGGTGTTGGCAAATTCGAAATTGTGGCGCGAATATTCCTGCTCGGCCTGCAGGAAGACGTCGCCATAGGTCACCTTGTCGGCGCCTTCGCGGCCGTTGAAGTTGAGGTCGTAGACATTGTCGACGCCCTGCACATACATGGCCAGCCGTTCCAGCCCGTAAGTGAGCTCGCCCGCCACCGGTGCGCATTCGATGCCGCAGACCTGCTGGAAATAGGTGAACTGCGACACCTCCATGCCGTCGCACCAGCACTCCCAGCCCAGCCCCCAGGCGCCCAGCGTCGGGCTTTCCCAGTCGTCCTCGACGAAGCGGATGTCATGCAGCAGCGGATCGATTCCGATCGCGGCCAGCGAGCCGAGATAAAGCTCCTGCAGATTGGGCGGATTGGGCTTCAGGATCACCTGGTATTGGTAATAGTGCTGCAGCCGGTTCGGGTTCTCGCCATAGCGGCCGTCCTTGGGGCGGCGCGAGGGCTGGACATAGGCCGCGTTCCAGCGTTTTGGGCCGAGCGCGCGCAATGTCGTTGCCGGATGGAATGTGCCGGCGCCGACTTCCATGTCGTAAGGCTGGAGGACGACGCAGCCATAGTCCGCCCAATAATTATGCAAGGTCAGGATCAGCCCCTGGAACGAGCGGCTGGGGTGCATGTGGGCAGGGATATCAACGGTCACGGCGGCCTCCGGCGGGGATGCGGCACCTCGTAGATGCCCGACCTCCGAGCGTCAAGGCGACAGGTTACCCCTTCGGGCAATCACTTCAGACCAGTTATCGATCTCGGCGCCGCCCCTCATCTGCCTGCCGGCATCTTCTCCCCGTATAGTGACGGGGAGAAGGGGCTGGCCGCGACCTCGGTACTCGTTCTGCAACGCTGGAGATTGGCGAAATCCTTTGCGAAGGCGTCCTTCTCCCCGTCACCATACGGGGAGAAGTGCCCGGCAGGGCGATGAGGGGCGGCGCAAACCTGCAGCGATTGATCACCCCTTCGGCGCGGGCGCCGGCACGGGCTTTACGTTCGGGGTTTCCTGCGCCGTGTTGGATTCGATCGGCGGCAGGCCTTTCATCAGCTTTTGCTGCAAGGCGGCAAGCACGTCCGGGTCCGGCTTCAGGTCGCGGGCCTGGTTCCACTGGAAGGTGGCTTCCAGCTTGCGGCCGACGCGCCAGTAGACGTCGCCGAGGTGATCGTTGAGCACCGGATCCTCCGGCTTCAACGAAACGGCGCGTTCCATTTCGCGCACCGCATCGTCGAACTGGCCAAGGCGGTAATAGGCCCAGCCCAGCGAATCGACGATGTAGCCGTCGCTCGGCCTCAGGTCGACGGCCTTCTGGATCATCGCGAGGCCTTCCTTGAGGTTCATGTTCTTGTCGACCCAGGAATAGCCGAGATAGTTCAGAACCTGCGGCTGGTCGGGGTAGAGCTCCAGCGCCTTGCGGAAATTCGGCTCGGCCTTCGGCCATTCCTTCAGTCGCTCATAGGCGATGCCGCGCTGGTAGAAAATGTTCCAGTTGGCGGCGGTCGGCGTCTTCAGCACCTCGACTGCCTTGTCGTAAAGATTGGCGGCGGAGCGGAAATCCTCCTTCGAGGAATAGACGCCGCCGAGCGCCAGATAGGCGCGCATGTCGTCTGGATGCGCATCGACGATGGCCTTGAGGTGAGCGATCGCCTCGTCGTTGCGGTCGAGATCGGCAAGGTTGAGGCCAAGCTGCAGGTCCGAAAGCTCCTTCAGCGGCGAGCCAGCGGGAATGCGGCGATAGAGCGCGATGGCGCCCTCGCCGTCCTTCAACTGCTCGGCAACGGCGGCAAGCTGAACGAGCGCCGCGTCGTTGTCGGGCCGCAGCGCCAGGGCATATTGCAGATAAAGCCGCACGAATGGCTCGCCGCCGCCGCGGTTGAGCGCGGTGGCGAGATCGAGCAGGATTTCCGAGGCGCCGTCCGACGGACCGGCAACGAAGGGCTCGATCTTTTCGCCCTTGTTGATCTTGTCGCGAAGCGCCGCAATCTCGACCTTGCCGGGCGCAAACGCCTCGGCCTTGTCGAGCACCGACAGCGCCTTGGCCTTGTCGCCTTTGCGGGCGAGGAAAGAGGCGTAGGCCTGCGCGTTGCGCATCCATGTTTCTGGGGCCGCACCGCCTGCCGCCGTGTCCTGCACGGTGGCGGTGTAGAGCGCATCCGCCCTGTCGGGCAGGCCGGAGGCGTCGGCAATCAAGGCACGGTGGAAGGACTTGAACAGGCTGAACCAGTCGGGGCCTTGCAGCTTGTCGATGGAAGCCATGGCCTCGCCGGCGTCACCCGCACCCTGCTTGGCCCAGCCGGTCATGACGCCGGAGATCAGCCGGTCGAGATCGGATTCGAGCGACAGCTTGAGCCAGTATTCGGCCTTGGAGAAATCCTTCTTGTGGAAGGAATCGATGGCCAGCGCCAGGCGCGAGAAGCGCTCGACGTCGGGAACCGCCTTGAGCTTGTCGGCATAGACCAGGGATTCGTCGAAGCGCCCCTGCGCGATCAGCGACAGCATCAGACTCTGCTGCAGTCCCGTATCGTTCGGATCGAACGCAAGCGCCTGCTTGTAATAGGAGATGGCACTGTCGAGGTCGTTGTCGCCGTCGGCGATCCTGGCGGCGAGATAGGCCCCCGAGAAGGATGTGATCCTGACCGGCTCGGCGGTCTGTTTGGCATGCGCCGGCAAAGCCGAGATCGCCATGCCCGTCGCGATTGCCAGCCCCGTCAGCCAGCGCGCATATCCTTGCCGCATCATATCCCTTTCAGCCAAACGCCATCTCCGCGTCAGCGGGATCGCCGTAGACTCGATCTTTACAGGTAAAGCATGGCCTTTTTGGGGTCGGGCTTCAACCCGGCCCGAATTCACAATCGGGTCAAGCAATTAATAAACCATGCCGAAAGAGGTCGCACGACCGCATTGCGGCAATCCGGCAATGGGAAACCGGCGTCACGGCCCTGAAAACTCAGGACGCTTGCGAAAGGCTTGCGTCGAGCGCCTGCATGGCGACGGTGACAAGATCGTGCAGCCGCTTTTTCGGCACACCGTCGCGTGCCTGGACCGAAAGGCCGTGCATCAGCGTGGCGTAATAGTCACCCAGCGTCTCGGCATCGGTATCCGGCTTCAATTCGCCATCGCGCACGGCCTTTTTCAATCGCTCGACGATCGATGCGGTACGCGCCAGCCGATGCTCCGCCAGCCATTGCAGCACGGCGTCATTTTCGACGGCGCAATTGGTGGCGGCCGTCACCACCATGCAGCCCTGCGGCCGCCCCGGCCTCGTATAAATTTCTACGGCGTCGCGAAGCATGCGCTCGATGACGCGCCGGACATTTGGTTCTTCCTCTAGCGCGCGCGTGGCAAAGCCGCCCTCATTGGCCTCGTAAAGCGCCACCGCTTCGCGAAACAGATCCTCCTTCGAGCCGAAGGCGGCATAGATGCGCGCCGATGCGAGACCAAGCGCCGATACGAGATCGGCCATCGAGGTGCCCTCGTAGCCGCGCCTCCAGAAAGCGTCGCGGGCTTTCTCCAGCGCCTGGTCGCGGTCGAATTCCCTTGGCCTGCCTGCCATGGCGGTCTCCAATTTTTGTCGATCAACAAATAATCTGCTTGATTTCGGATTGCAAATCTCAATTCTTTGTCGATCATTAAATAATTGTCGACAAGGAGTCCGACATGAGTTCACTCGATCAAGGCGCGCCGCTCGGGGCGATAACGCAGGGAGCAAGCAGGGCGAAACATGGCGCAACGCTGGCGTTGCTCGCCTTCGCGCAGCTCATCATCTCGCTCGACCTCAACATCGTCTTCGTGGCGCTGCCGGAGATCGGCGCTGGCCTCGGATTTTCAGGCCAGACCCTGCAGTGGGTGGTCAGCGCCTACACCGTGTTCACCGGCGGCTTCCTGCTGTTCGGCGGCCGGGCCGCCGACCTGATCGGCCAGCGCCGCGTCTTCATCTTCGCGCTCTGGCTCTACGCACTTTCGTCCCTCGTCGGTGGCCTGGCCTGGTCGCCGGAAATCATCATCGCGGCACGCGCCGTGCAAGGCATCGGCGCCGCGTTCCTGTTTCCGGCGACGCTGTCGCTGATCAACCGCCTGTTCGCCGAAGGGCCGGAACGCAACCGGGCGCTCGCCGTCTGGGGCGGCGCGGGCGCCAGCGGCCTGACGCTCGGTTCGCTTGCCGGCGGGTTTCTGACCAGCGCCTTCGGCTGGCCGTCGGTCTTCTACGTCAACGTGCTGCTGGCCGGGATCGCCATCATCGCGGCTTTCGCCATCATCCCGCGCGATCGCAAGCGGCACGAGCACCGCAGCTTCGATCTGCCCGGCGCACTGACCGTCACCGCCGGCGCGACGCTGCTTGTCTTCACCCTGGTTCAGGGACCTGAATATGGCTGGGGCTCTGGCGCAATCATCGCCAGCGCGGCACTGGCGGCATTCTTCCTGATCGCCTTCACCGTGATCGAGGCCAACAGCGCCGATCCGCTGATGCCGCTGCGCCTGTTTTACAACCGCAGCCTTGTCGCCGGCATGACGATAACCTTCCTCTACATGGCCACTTTCGGCGCGCTGCCCTACTTCCTCACCGTGCTGCTGCAGAACGTGCACGGCTTCACCGCCTTGCAGACGGGCCTCGCCTTTCTCGTGCCGTCGGTCGCCATCGCCACCGGTACGCAAGCCGGCGAGCGTCTGGCAACGCGCTTTTCGACGCGCAGCACCCTGGTCGGCGGCATGATCGTCGGCGCGGTCGGCACAGCATTGATGGTATCAGGCGCGACTGCCGACAGCAGCTATCTGTCCCTCGTACCCGGCCTGATCGTCTCCGGCGTCGGACAAGGCATCGTCTGGACCGCAATGTGGATTGCCGCCGCTTCCGGCGTTGCCCATGACCAGCAAGGCGTCGCCTCGGGGATGGCTTCGACGACGCTCAATGTCGGCAACGCCATCGGCATGGCCGTGCTGATTGCGATTGCGAACAACCAAATCGGCGAATTGTCCGGCAATGCGTTGAAAATTGCCGTCGCCGACGGCATCCAGGTCGCCTTCTGGCTCGCGGCGGCGGGCATTGTCGTTAGCCTGCTGGCAGCAATGGTTCTTCCGGCAAAGGCTCGATGAGAACAAGCGCGGGCCGCCGATGCCTCTCAATTCACCCGGCTGATGCAGAAATCGATGACGTCGATCAGCGCCGATTTCTGCGGCGTCGCCTCGAGCGGCGCCAGCGCGTCGCGGGCGATCTCGCCGAAATGGCGGGCGCGCCCGATGGTGTCGGCAATTGCGCCGTGGCGGAGCATCAGGCCGATGGCCTTCTCCAGCCCGGCATCGTCGGCGGCATTGTCCTCGATGGCGCGTTTCCAGAAGCTGCGCTCGGCCTTGGTGCCGCGCCGATAGGCGAGGATCACCGGCAGCGTGACCTTGCCCTCGCGGAAATCGTCGCCGACATTCTTGCCGAGGTCCTTGCTGGTGCCGCCGTAATCCAGCGCGTCATCGATCAGCTGGAAGGCAAGGCCGAGATTCATGCCGTAGGAGCGGAGTGCTGCGCGATCATTGCGCGTCGCCTGAGCGATGACGGGGCCGACCTCGGCGGCGGCCGAAAACAGCGCCGCGGTCTTGGCCTTGATCACCGCGAAATGCTCATCCTCGGTGGTCTCGAGGTTTTTTGCGGCAGCGAGCTGCATCACCTCGCCTTCAGCGATGACCGAAGCCGCGCTCGACAGGATATCGAGCGCTTCAAGCGAGCCGACATCGACCATCATGCGAAAGGCTTGGCCGAGCAGGAAATCACCGACCAGAACACTGGCCTGGTTGCCCCAGATCATACGCGCCGTCTTCTTGCCGCGCCGCATGCCGCTTTCGTCGACGACGTCGTCGTGGAGAAGTGTCGCAGTATGCATGAATTCGACCGATGTGGCGAGCTTGACATGGCCGTCGCCGGAATAGCCGAACATCTGGGCGGCGGCGAGCGTCAGCATCGGCCGCAGCCGTTTGCCGCCCGACGAGATCAGATGGTTGGCTATCTCCGGAATCATCTCGACATCGGAGCCGGCCTTCGACAGGATCAATTTGTTGACGCGCCCCATGTCGGCCGCGGTCAGGTCGATGAGGTCCTTTATCGAGGCGGCTTCGCGCTTCCCGTTTTCAATGTTGAGAACGACACCCACGGCAAAACTCCCAACCTCGATATGCACGACGGCAACATGGTCCCTGGACAGACTCTAGGGTGTCACCCACCGGCGCGGCAAGAGGCGAATTGGCGCGCCGGCTCTGGTACATGATCACGCCTACGTTTACATCAACGCCGCAAACTGCGAGTTTAGGGCCATGATCTATCGATATGATCGAAATGGTGTGAGGCCATCTGTCCGGATACGCGGAGCGAAGGCGCAGGAAGCCATTCGGCTTTCAAGTCCTTCGCGACAAAGTAGCCGGGCAGATGGACCACATCCTCCGGACGCCGAAACGGCTGCAAGCTGCGTCGTCGAACCGCTCGGCCGGGGGAAAGACCCCGACCTTCGCGCTTCTCCTCGCATCTTCTTGCCGTTTCAGGCGCCATTTCGACCATATCGATAGATCATGGCCCTAATCCGATGATAGAGCTCATCCGCACCAACGACGCCGTCATCATTTCGTTTGTCGAATCGCTGATGCGCGATGCCGGCATCGGCTGTTTCGTCGCCGACCAGAATATGAGCGTCCTCGACGGCTCGATCGGCATCCTGCCCCGCCGTGTCATGGTGGATGCCGACAAGGCCGATGCGGCGCGGCGCATCCTGACGGATGCCGGCATCGCCAACGAGATCCGCCAAAAATAATGTCCGCGTCGCCCGCTGCCCTTGTCCCGGACATGCCGGCTCATACGGTCGACGCCTTCCATCGCGGTCGCTTCTGGCTGGTGCAGCCGAGAAAGGCCGGCCACCGCGCCGGCATGGATGCGATGATGCTGGCGGCTGCCGTGCCGTCCTCCTTCGCCGGGCGGCTTGCCGACTTTGGCGCGGGTGCCGGTGCCGCCGGCCTGGCGGTACTGTCGCGCTGCCCCGGTGCCGCGGCCGTGCTCGTCGAGCGTTCCCCGGAAATGGCGGCCTTCGCCACCACCACGCTTGCCCATCCCGGCAATGCGCATCTCAGCAACCGCGCTTCGGTGCTCGTCGCCGATGTCGCGCTGTCGGGCCGGGCGCGAACGGCCGCCGGCCTTGAGGACAACAGCTTCGATTTCGTCATCATGAACCCGCCGTTCAATGCCGCCGAGGATCGCGCGACGCCCGATCCGCTGAGAAAGGCCGCGCATGTCTCGGAGGATGGGCTGTTCGACAGCTGGATCCGCAGCGCGGCCGCGGTGGTCAGACCGGGCGGCGGGCTGGCCGTCATCGCCCGGCCGGAACAGCTCGGCGCCATCCTCGATGCCATCGCCGGCCGCTTCGGCGACGCCGAGATGCTGGCCGTTCACCCTCGCCCCGAAGCGGCGGCGATCCGCATCGTCGTCCGGGCAGCACTCGGCGCACGCGGCAAACTGTCGATCCGGCCGCCGCTGATGCTGCATGCCTATTCAGGCAATGGCCCCTCGGAACGGGCAGAGCTGATCAATAACGGGCTGGCGTCGCTGTTCGGAGACTGATCCATTTTGATTGCCGGGATGACGGCATTGCCGTTGGCCGACGAATTCCTACATGCCTCAAGCATATCGACCGGAGACCGCCCCCTCGTGAAACGCCTTTTCAACCGCCTGCTGCCGAAATCCTGGCGCTCCGCCGTCGTCACCATTCCGGTCATCCGGCTGCACGGCACCATCATGCCCGGCGGCGGCCAGTTCCGGCCGAGCCTGTCGCTCGCTTCCACCGCCGGCCTTCTCGAAAAGCTGTTTTCCTTCGACGCGCCGGCGGTCGCCATCTCGATCAATTCGCCAGGTGGTTCGCCGGTGCAGTCGCGGCTGATCTTCAGACGCATCCGCGACCTGGCGAGCGAGAAGAACAAGAAGGTCCTGGTTTTCGTCGAGGACGTGGCGGCATCGGGTGGCTACATGATCGCGGTCGCCGGCGACGAGATCTTTGCCGACCCGTCGTCCATCGTCGGCTCGATCGGCGTGGTGTCGGCCTCGTTCGGCTTTCCGGAGCTGTTGAAGAAGATCGGTGTCGAGCGCCGCGTCCACACCGCCGGCCAGAACAAGGCGGTGCTCGACCCGTTCAAGCCGGAAAAGAAGGAAGACGTCGAGCGCCTGAAGGCGCTGCAGCTCGAGGTCCACGAGACCTTCATCGACCTCGTCAAGGACAGGCGCGGCAGCAAGCTCAAGGACGATCCCGACCTGTTCACTGGCCTGTTCTGGACGGCCAAAAAAGGGCTAGAGCTCGGGCTGGTCGATGCGCTCGGCGACATGCGCAGCGTGCTGAAGAGCCGTTTCGGGCCGAAAACCCAGCTCAAGCTGATCACCGCGCCGCGCGGCCTGTTCGGCCGCTTCGGCCTGTTCGGCTCGAGCTTTTCGGCGCCCGATATCGCCGCCGCCGCGGCAAGCGGCGTCATCGATGCGGCGGAAGAGCGCGCGCTGTGGGCGCGCTTCGGGCTTTGAAAAGCTGGTGAAAGCGTCTAGCATAAATCATCAACCGACCCGACCGGCCGCCTTGCCGGCCTTGCGAGGGAGGAGTTTGACATGCCGCAGATCATTTTCTTCGCCGTCGTCGGCATTGCCGCCTATTTCGGCTACCGCTCCTTCGTCAGGGAAGCCGACCGGGTGACCGCCAAGGTGCGGCGTACCGAAAAGCAAGCCGCCAACGGTACAATGGGAACATTGGTCAAGGACCCGAAGACCGGCGAATACCGTCTGGCCAAGGATTGACCGTCGTCCCCCTCGCGGCCGAGCCAGTGAACGCCGAGGACAGCATCCGGGCGTCGCATGCGCACGCCAAGATAAATCTCGCGCTGCACGTCACCGGCCAGCGCGCCGACGGCTATCACACGATCGAAAGCCTGGCTGTGTTCACGCGCTTCGGCGACCGCATCGAGACGGAACTTGCCGACAGCGATGGGTTTTCCGTGTCCGGCAAATACGCCTCCGCGGTGCCGGTCGACGACAATAATCTGGTGGTGAGAGCGCGCGATGCACTGCGGCGCGAGGCCGGTCCCCAGCATGCACCGGCTGTCGCCATCAGGCTCGAAAAGAACCTGCCGGTTGCGTCCGGCGTCGGCGGCGGGTCGAGCGACGCGGCGGCTGTGCTGCGCGCTCTGCTCCGGACCTGGAGGCTCGACATCGGCGACGCCGAACTGGCGCGGATCGGCCTGTCGCTCGGCGCCGACGTTCCGATGTGCCTCGCTGCCAGACCGCTGATAGCCCGCGGCGTCGGCGACGAGCTGACGCTCGTGTCGGGTTTCCCGGCGCTGGGTCTGGTGCTCGTCAATCCCGGCACTGCCGTCTCGACGGCCGACGTGTTCGAGGCGCTTGGCCGCCGCGACAATGCGGCGCTGCCGCCGCTGCCGCACAGCCTCGACTTCCACAGCATCCGCAACTGGCTGGAGATCACCCGCAACGATCTCGAGCCTGCGGCGCGTGCAATCCAGCCCGCCATCGGCAAGGCGCTTTCCGTTCTCAACAAGGCCGGAGCCGGTTTTGCCAGGATGTCCGGTTCCGGCGCCACCTGCTTCGGGCTGTTCGAGACCGGCAATGTGGCCAAGCGCGCGGCCGTCGAAATCCGCAGCCGCCATCCCGACTGGTTTGTCGCAGCGACGCGAAGCGTGACATCGGAGGCTGATGCCCATGGCCAGGATTGACGAGAGCCGCCCCTTCGTTCCCGTGCGCATCGCGGTGCTGACCGTTTCCGATACGCGCAGCCTCGCCGACGACAAATCCGGGCAGACGCTGGCCGACCGCATTGCCGAGGCCGGCCATGTCCTGGCCGCCCGCGACATCATCACCGACGACCGCGATAAGATTCGCGACAAGGTCCTGGGCTGGTCGAAGGACGATGCAATCGATGTCGTCATCACCACCGGCGGCACCGGCTTCACCGGCCGCGACGTGACGCCGGAAGCGCTGGAGCCGATCTTCGAAAAGCGCATGGACGGCTTTTCCGAAGTGTTCCACCGCATCTCCTACGACAAGATCGGCACTTCGACGATCCAGAGCCGGGCAACCGGCGGCGTCGTCAACGCCACCTTCGTTTTCGTGCTGCCGGGCTCGCCCGGCGCCTGCAAGGACGCCTGGGACGGCATCTTGAAGCCGCAGCTCGACTATCGGCACATGCCCTGCAACTTCGTCGAGATCATGCCGCGGCTGGACGAGCATTTGCGGCGCGGCTGAGGCGAACCGAGGTATCAGCCAAGCGACCTCGGTTTAGCGAATGACCGGCTCGCCGTGAAAACGCCGGCGCGACGGCGGCGACACGCCGAAGCCAACCTCCATCATCAGCCGCGGCGTGCGCGTCGGCACGGTGCCCATATGGAAGCCGAACGGATCCTCGACAAAGCCGAGACCGGCCTGCCCGGTCAGCGTGACCGGGCTCTGCTCGCCGTAGACGCCCAGCACCTCTTCCGCCGAATGGCCGACCAGCAGCGTCAGCTGGTGCTTCAGGATGCGGCGGTTGTGGGAGCCGCGGACATAGACATGCGGCCCAGTGCCGGCGTCGACCGGCACCAGGTAGAAAAAGAACTTCAGCATGCGCCAGTCGTCGAGGTCGAAATGGTATTTGCCGAGCGAGGCCATGTTCTTGTCGGCGTCCGAGACGCCACCGGTCGGAAAGCTCCACCAGACGCGGGTCGTGATCAGCTTGGCCTGGCTGCCGAGATAGTGCGCTGCGATATCGAGAAGCAGCGGATCGCGCTGCACGGCGACCGCAGCGTTGCAGTCGAGGACCCGTTCGAAATAGTGACCGCTGAGCAGCGGGCGGCCGAAATGCTTTTCGGCATCGGCGTGTTTTTCGGGCAGGAATTCCAGCCGGCGGTCGAAATTGCCGAAGCATGGGGTGCGCTCGGCGAAGCGGGCAATCTCCTCATGGATGGCGGCCGGCAGCATCAGGCCCGAATAGAGCCCCTCCGTGCGCAGCGCGCCGACGACGGCGTTGCGATCGACGCCGGCGAACATCGTTTCACCGACGTTGCGCGCCGGCCGAACGGGCTTTGCACCGCGCCAGTGCAACCGCCGCGCCGGCATGGTGCGGGCCAGCATGAACATCGGCAGCCATGCCGGATTCTCGCGAAGGTCGGAAAGATAGGTCGGGATGCGGGCGGCGATGCGGCGCAGCGTGCCGCCGTTGCGTGCGATCGCCTCGAGGCTTGCGGCGCCGGACTTGTCAGGGCTTGAAAGGGTCATCGGGGTCCTCAAAATGTCGAGGGAACAGCATCGACGTTAGTCGTCGCCGCTCCGGCACACCCCAAACCCTATTCGCCCATATCGCTGGGAATGGTAACCCCCGGCCAGATTTTGTGCAATGCACAATAAACCACGACCCGCCAGAAAATTTGCTTGGGCGTTCCCCGAACCGGCACGGTAAGCCGTCACTTCCGCGGCGCGACCCAGATCTCGGCGTGGAGCCTTCTGGTCGCCAGGCCGCGGGCGATCGCTTCGGCGCTGCGGGCATTCTTCGACAGCGCGGCGGCCTGTCGCTTGCTGATCACCAAGCCTTCGGCGAGAGCGCGATTTCCGGCAAAGACCCGTGACAGGAACGGCGCGCGGCTGCCGCGTGCCCGCGAAAATCGCGCCGCCATGGTTTGCCTCGCCGTATGAGCGACGACCTCGTCGATCCAGCCCTCCCCCAGCCGCGCGCCCGGTTCCAGCAAAAGCAGCCAATCGCCCTTGGCCTGCCTGATGCCGGCGGCGATGCCGCCGCTGACATAGTGGCAGCCGGCATGTTCGGCGACGCGGTGCGTCTGATCGGTCGAGCCGGTATCGCAGACGAGAACGTCGCGCACCACGCCTTCGACCGCGCCGCCGATCAGCGAGGCGAGCGTGCGGGCAAGGCCCTCCTCGTCATTCAGGGTTTCGATCAGGACGCTGAGCATGTTTAGCCGAATAGCGGAAAGCGGTGGGCAGCGCCAGTTTTTGCGGCGCGCCGCGAGAAAGTTCTTGCTTTGTTCTCATCGATACGATAGGAATACATTCATGAGCAGAGCGATTCGACAGCGGGCGGACAGTCCCTGGGAAAGGGCCAAAATGGAACAGATCGTGCGTGCCGACATTGCCGCCTTCGGCGCTGGCAGGGCCGAGATGGCGAATGCGATGATCGAGCAGAGCGGCATGCGCGTCCGTCCCGACCGCAATCGCGGCAGGTCGGCGGGCATCAATCCGTCCGGCCGTTTCGAGCCGGTCAGCCGGCACGTGTTCGACGACGGCTGGAATTCGCTGGAGGAGCTGCCGCCGTTCAAGACCGAGGTACAGGTCGAGAAGCCGCGCACCATCATCACCCGCAACGAATCGCCCGACATCTCCTTCGACCGCTCGATCAACCCCTATCGTGGCTGCGAACATGGCTGCGTCTATTGTTTCGCGCGGCCGACGCACAGCTTCATGGGGCTGTCGCCGGGGCTGGATTTCGAATCGAAGCTGTTTGCCAAGCCGGATGCGGCGCGGCTGCTCGACAAGGAATTGTCCAGGGATAATTACCAGCCGCGCACCATCGCCATCGGCACCAATACCGATCCCTACCAGCCGATCGAGAAGCAATACCGGATCATGCGCGAGATCCTCGAAGTGCTGGAGGCGCGCGGCCATCCGGTCGGCATCGTCACCAAATCGGCGCTGGTGACACGTGACATCGACATTCTGTCGCGCATGGCCGAGCGCGGGTTGGCCAAGGTGGCGCTGTCGGTGACGACATTGGACAGGATGCTGGCCAGAACGATGGAGCCGCGCGCGTCGACGCCGACCAAGCGGCTGGAGGCGATCAGGCAGCTTTCGGATGCCGGCATACCGGCCTCGGTGATGGTCGCGCCGATCATCCCCGGACTGACCGACCCGGAGATGGAGCGCATCCTCGATTCGGCACGGGCAGCGGGTGCGCGCGAGGCCGGTTATGTGCTGCTGCGCCTGCCGCTGGAGGTCGCGCCAATCTTCAAGGACTGGCTGCTGCGCCATTATCCCGATCGCTATCGCCACGTCATGTCGCTGATCCGTTCGATGCGCGACGGCAAGGACTACGATTCGGAATGGGGCAAGCGCATGAAAGGCTCCGGTCCCTATGCCTGGCAGATCGGCCGGCGTTTCGAGATCGCTGCCAAACGGCTCGGCCTCAACGCCGAGCGGCGCTCGCTCAGGACCGACCGGTTCGTCCCCGCTGCCAAGGCAACCGAGCAGCTGATGCTGCTGTGACAAAGCGTCTCGCGCCAGCCGGTTGAAACGGCCGGCAACAGGCAAAAATCCCGTCCGGCCTGTCCTGTCCCCGGGCTTGCAGACGGTAGCCCCTCCTGGTCCGGTGCCCCGCCCGACCCGGAGGGACTTGCGGAGAATCGGAGCCGATGCGAACCTCGCCGCACCATGGCTCGCCCGCGTTCCGATTCTCCGCTTCTCTTCGAAATTGTCGAGAAACCCGACTTCTCGTTCGAGACGAAGGCGATGGCCGAAGGCCTGTGGCCGGTGGCGGGGATGGACGAGGCCGGCCGCGGCCCGCTCGCCGGGCCGGTGGTGGCGGCAGCGGTGGTGCTCGATCCCGCCAACATCCCCGACGGCCTCGACGATTCCAAGCGGCTGACGCATTTGCAGCGTGAGGCGCTGTTCCTGAAAATCCTCGGCTCCGCACTCGCCGTATCGATGGCCTCGGTCAGTGCCGAAGGCATCGATGCCTCCAACATTCTCAAGGCCAGCCTGGAGGCGATGCGCCGTGCCGTGGCCGGCCTGTCAATCCGGCCGAAGCTGGCACTGGCCGACGGCCGCGACGTGCCGCCCGGCCTGCCCTGCGAGGGCAAAGCACTGATCAAGGGCGACCAGCGCTCGCAGTCGATCGCCGCAGCCTCGATCGTCGCCAAGGTGATGCGCGACCGTATGATGTGCGGCTGCGGCACCCATCATGCGCATTACGGCTTCGAGCTGCATATGGGCTACGCCACTGTCCGCCATCGCACGGCGATCGATCTGCACGGGCCAGTGGCACGGCTGCACCGCGCCTCCTTCGCGCCGTTCCGGTTCGGCGGCACCGAGGTGCTGGAGGAAGAGGGTTTTTCGGGTTTGGATTGAGCGACCCTGTCGGCTAGGCGTAATCTCCCCCCTTGAGGGGGAGATGTCGCCAAAGGCGACAGAGGGGGTCGGTACGTCCTGGCGCGACGCCATGCGGGACGAAAGAGAAGGGCTGGCGCCTCACGCGCGGCTACCCCCTCTGGCCTGCCGGCCATCTCCCCCTCGAGGGGGGAGATTACGCGCTTGGCCGCTTTCGCTAACAAAAAAGCCGCCAGGTTTCCCGGGCGGCTTTCGATGAATTTCTCGATGAAGTCGCTTAATTCAGCTTCGACTTCAAATCCTGCAGCGAGGCGTTGAACAGGTCGGCGCCGGCCTTGGCGTCGATCTTGCCGGCCAGCAGCGCGCGCGCGGCCTCTACCGCGATATCGACGGCGCTGGCGCGCACTTCGCCGATTGCCTCGCGCTCGGCCTGGCCGATCTTCTGCTCGGCCAAGGCGGTGCGCCGGGCGACATAGTCCTCGGTCTTCTTGTGCGCCTCGGCGGCAAGCATGTCGGCTTCACGCTTGGCGGCGGCAACGATGGCCGCGGCCTCCTGCTCGGCTTCCTTGCGCTTGCGCTGGTATTGCCCGAGCAGTTGCTGGGCCTCTTCGCGCAACCGGCGCGCTTCCTCGAGCTCGCTGCTGATCTTGTCGGCGCGGGCATCGAGCGCCTTGGCGATCATGCCCGGCACCTTGATGTAGATGGCGATGCCGAGGAAGATTACGAGAGCAACCGTTGCCCAAAGCGTCGCGAGAGATGTGGCGTCCATGATGCGCTCCTCACCCGGCCACGGATTTGACCGCGGCCGCGATTTCGGCCTTGCTGGCCTTGCCGCCGACAAGCGCCTCGACGATGGCCGAAGCGGTGTCCTCGGCGATCGTGCCGACTTCCTTCATGGCATTGGCCTTGATGGAAGATATGCGCGCCTCGGCCTCGCCAAGCTTCTGGTCAAGCGCTGCCTCGATCGTCTTGCGGGCAGCTTCGGCTTCCGCCTTGGCCGCATCGTTGGCCTGCTGACCGATCGCATTGGCCTTGCCCTTGGCTTCCGCCAATTCCTGCTCATAGGCGGCAACGGCGGCATCGGCCTCGCCTTTCAGCCGGGCAGCATGATCGAGATCCTGCGTGATGCGGTCGTTGCGCACGTCGATGATGCCGCCAACGCGCGGCATCACCACCCGTTTCAAGAAGAGATAAAACAGCCCGAAGGTGATTGCCAGCCATAGAAGCTGCGAGGGGTACGTCGCCGGATTGAATGGCGGGAACGTGCCGTGCGCCTCGGCAGGCACGCCGGTGCCAGCGCTGCCGCCTTCGACGGCGGGCGCGGTCTCTTGCGCAAAGGCAGATGTCACGAACATGGACTATCCCCGAAATTCAGGCCCGCCGCAGCATCGCGGCCGGCCTGTTCAATTCTTCAATGTTCAGCCGAACAGAGCGAGAAGCGCGATGAGAAGCGAGAAAATACCCAGCGCTTCGGTCACGGCGAAGCCGAAAATCAGGCGGCCGAACTGGCCGTCGGCGGCCGACGGGTTGCGCAGCGCGCCCGCCAGATAGCTGCCGAAAATGTTGCCGAGGCCAATGCCCGCGCCGCCCATGCCGAGGCATGCGATGCCGGCGCCGATGTACTTTGCTGCTTCTGCGTCCATTTGTTCAACTCCTTTGGATCTAAAATTCCGTTGCGATTCCATCCGGCGGCAATGCCGGAAATCCAATTAGTGCGAGGGATGCAATGCGTCGTTCAGATACATGCAGGTCAGCACGGCGAAGACGTAGGCCTGCAAAAGCGCCACGAGCAACTCCAGAGCCGTCAAAGCCACGGCCATCGCCAGCGGCAGGACCGAACCCGCAATGCCAAGCGTGCCGAGAGCGCTGAGGCTGACGACAAAGCCCGAGAACACCTTCAGCGTGATGTGGCCGGCCAACATATTGGCGAACAGACGAACCGAGAGGCTGACCGGGCGCGAGACGAAGGAAATCACTTCGATCGGAACGACAAGCAACATCATCACGATGGGCACGCCTTTCGGCACGAACAGCTTCAGGAAGCCGAGACCGTGCTTCATGAAGCCGTAGACGATCACGGTTCCGATCACCAGCGCAGCGAGGCCGAAAGTGACGATGATGTGGCTGGTGACGGTGAAGAAATACGGGAACAGGCCAAGCAGGTTGGCGACAAGCACGAACATGAACAGCGAAAACACCAAGGGGAAGAACTTCATGCCTTGCGTGCCCGCGGCGTCCCTCAGCATATTGCCGACAAATTCATAGGCCATTTCCGAGACCGACTGAAGGCGGCCGGGAATGAGGCTGCGGCCCGACGTGCTGAGGTAGAGAAACGCCGATGCGACAGCAACCGTCGCAAGCATGAACAGAGCCGAATTGGTGAAAGACAGGTCGTAGCCGCCGATGTGAATCGGAATGATCGGATGGATCTGGAATTGGTGGATCGGATCGACCTTGTCAGCAGCCACTTTAAATCCCCATCAAAGCCGCAGACGGCTTCAGTATCCTGTTCAATGCGCCGGCATGCGACGCCTCAATTCATTCTTTCGGATCGCGCGGCTTGTCGCCCGTTCCGAATTCCGACACAAGCCCGGCTGAACGCAGGACATTGAGCACGCCGGCGCCAAAACCCAGCAGCAGCCCGACTATCAGACCCCATGGCGATGTCCCCGCCACGCGATCGATAAACCAGCCGAGAGCCGCACCGACCACTATCCCGGCGATGAACTCGCTGGACAGCTTGAGCGCCTGGCCGTACCCGGCCGCACTACCCGCTTTCGCGTCGTCTTTCCCCTCGAGCCGGTCCGGCCGCCTTGTCGCAAGCGATGCTTCAAGGTCGCGCCGGCGGCGCTCAAGATCCTCGTCGCGGATATCGGCTTCATGCTGCTTGCCGCGGCCGGTTTTTCCGGTTCCGTCTGGCCCATTCTTGTCGGCCACGCAACCCCCCTGCCCGGTCAGACCGTCACCGTCCGTCCGCTTCTTAAAGTCGCCGGCAACATAGTTAGAGGGTCCGCGCCCGTCAAGCCACGGGCGGACGTTCAAGCTCAAGTATTTTTTTGTTATAAATCAGCTACTTGCTCGGGTGCGACATCGTGCCCGACGCGGCCTCTGGCGGGCTGCGGCCGAATCCCTACGGCGACGGGCCTTCGATCGGCCGCTCTCGCGCGAAAGATGCAAGGGCTGCCCGAGCACTCAGCTCCAGCCGCCGCCATAGGTGCGGTAGAAGATGTGCAGGCCGATCCTGGTCATTTTCTGCATCGTCCGCGCCCAGCCCGGATGGACGTAGTTGGCGTAATAATGGGTCGACGAGCCGACTTCCGGAATGAAGATCTTGCCGGCTGTGACGGCCATGGCGACATCCTGGGCGGTCTGGTAGGCAGCGGGGTTGTCGATGCGCTTCTTCCTGCCGTCGCAGGCGAAGGAAAACTGGCATCGGTTGAACCAATTGTCGTTCTGGTAGACGACGCCGCAGATCGAGTTCGGATAGGCCGGGTTGCGGACGCGGTTGAGGATGACCTGGGCGACGGCGGCCTGGCCGCGCACGGCTTCGCCGCGCGCCTCGAAATAGATGCCGTTGGCGAGACAGGCCTGCTCCGGTTTGGAAAAGACGCTCGCCGGCAGCGGCGTCTGCATCCAAGAATGATCGCCCTTGCTCAGCGGCGGAATGAAGCGGCCATCGTTCGGGTCCTCGTCCTGCAGCAAGGCCTCGAAAGGCGACGCCTTGGCGTAATCGGGGACCGACGAGGCGTAGGCGGTCGCCAGCACGTCGGGATGATCGTTGTTGACCAGCGCGGCAAGCATCGCCGGCACGCCGGGATCCGGCTTCTTGTCGACGCGCGTGTGGAAGGCGGCGGCGATCTGGATTTCCTTGCCTTTGATCTCGGGCTTGGCGAAGGCCATCCTCAGGCCGCTGTCCATGCTTGGGCGGAGCAGCGAGGAGGTGCGCTCGAAGATAGAGCCGGCGTTGAAGTTCTTCGGCGGCGAGACGGGCGAGACCTGGATGATGCGGCCCTTCTTGTCGGCACGCGTGATGCGGTTCTCGTCCGGCGTCGTACCGGCGATGCCGCCCTTGCCGCGAAACGAAACGGCGCCGATGCCGGGCAGTTGGACACCGGAGCCGGAGAGCGAGCCGGTGCTGCTGGAATCGAGGAAGGGCATTTCGGCGGCGTGAACGGAGCCGGCGACGGACTTCTCGACATAGGCGTTCCAGCGGACGCTCGGCGCCTCAAGGCCGGAGACCAGGCTGGTCATGTCCTGATAGGCAGCGACCGTCGGAAAGCCGATCCAGATGCCAAGGCCAATAATAAACGGAGACAGGACGGAACGCTTTTTCTCACCGGCGGCGGCGACAAGCCGCGTCAAAACACGTCGATGCACGGAACTCTCCAGAAACGCAACGGACCCCACTGGAGAGCTACAATGATGCATTAACCTTGATGGGGCGTTAACAGCTTAGAACGTTGTTTTCCCATCTCGTGTCGAAGTCAGGCGCTTTTGCGGCCATCGCTTGACGGAAGAAAGATCGGCCAGGCGATCAGCGCGCAAATAGCCGCACCCAGCCAGACGCCTGCCCACGAGCAGAGCACGAGAAGTCCGGGAATGGCGATCGGCACCAGGAAGAAGGCAATGAAGACCAGGCTGTTGGCAAGGCCGAGCGCCGTTCCGGCCTGGCTCGCGCCGGCCAGCGTCGCAAGCTCGGTGTAGGCGACGCCATGCCAGGAGGAGACGCAGATGCCGGCCACGACCAGCATCGCGACCATCGCCGGCGACAGCATCGGCGCTTGGCCTGACAAGAATTGGGCCGCCAACAAGACGAGCGCGGCAAGCACGGTGAAGGCGACCACGCTCAACAGGCTGCACAGACGCAGGAACGACCGGCGGTTGCCGTGACGGTCGGTGTAGCGGCCGCTCCAGACGCGCATGACCATGGCGCCGACCTGCACGGCAGCCAGGCTGGCGCTGATCACGGCTGTTCCCATGCCGGCGAAATCATGCAGGAACACGGAAGCAAATGTAAGCACCGCCACCTGCGGAAAGCAAAGCAGGCCGATGGCTGTTGCGATGCGCCAGACGGCCGGGTTGCGCAGCGGCGCCGGGCCGGCCGACAATGCCATGCTGCCCGAATTGGCATCGTCATGCGCCGGCGGCTGATGCAGCCAGCGCCAGGCGAGCGAGGTCGAGACCGCGGATGCAGCCGCCAGAAGGCCGAAGACTGCCGTGAAGCCATGGGCTGAAGCGAGCGACGGCAGCACGAGCGCGCCAAGCCCGCCGCCAAGCGGCACCGCCGTCTGCCTGATGCTCATGGCAAAGCCGCGCTCGCCTTCGCCGAACCAGGCCATGATGGCGCGGCCGCTGGAGCCGTTGACGCTGCCGCCGAGCAATCCGGTGACCAGCAGGGCAGCGGCGAGAAGCGCGATGCCGGGAATATGGGCCGGTGACGGCACGACCAGCGCGGCCATGACAAGCAGCCAAACCGCGGTTGCGCCGAGCCCGGTCAGCAGCACGCGGCGGTCGCCCCAGCGATCGGTCAGCAGCCCCCACGGCAATTCGCTCAGCGCCACGCCCAGGCCGAGAAGGCCAAGCGCCAGGCCGAGTTCGCCATTGGAGAGATGGTAGCCCGAGCGCAGGAACACCGCCGTCGCCGGAATGCCGGAGAAGGTCGCCGAAAAGCAGGCATTGGCGGCGACGCCGATGCCCAGCACCTTCCAGCGATGATTGGCTCGAAGTGCCGCCGCTTCTGACGGGGCGGCAACGGCGGCCGGGCGAAGCGGTTTGCAATCTGCTCGTGTGGCGACAGCGGACATGGTTCAGCTCCTGCATGGGCCGGCTGCGTTCAGTCTTGACGCGCTCTCTCTACCGCCATAGCTTCGTACTGAATATCAGGAAGTTTTTGACGTAATGTCCCGAATATCAGAATTATTGCCATGCGACGCGTGACATTCGATCTCGAAGTCCTGCGCAGCTTCGTCACCGGCATGGAGCTGGGCAGCTTCGCCAAGGCCGCCGACCGGCTCGGCCGCTCGACCTCGGCAATCAGTGCGCAATTGAAGAAGCTGGAGGAGCAGGCGGCGACGCCGATCTTCCGCAAATCTGGGCGTGGCCTGGCGCTGACGGACGCGGGCGAGACCATGCTCGGCTACGCGCGGCGGCTGATCGAGCTCAATGACGAGGCCGCCTCCGCCATCCACGATGTCGAGCTGGAGGGTTGGGTGCGGCTTGGGCTACAGGAGGATTTCGGCGAGGCGGTGCTGCCGGAGGTGCTCGGGCGCTTCGCCCGCGCCCATCCCAAGGTCAAGATTGAGGCCAGGATCGCACGCAGCCATGAGCTTGCCGAACGGATCATTTCGGGCAGCCTCGATATCGCGCTTGCCTGGCACAATGGCGCGACGCTGCCCTATAGCCGGCATGTCGCCGACGTCCAGATGCGCTGGATCGGCCCGGCAAAACAGATCGAGACCAGCCTGCGCGATGGCGAGGCGTTGCCGCTGGTGGCGCTCGAAGCGCCGTGCCTGCTGCGCAGTGTGGCGACCGAAACGCTCGACCGCGCCGGCCTGGCATGGCGGATGGCCTTCTCCAGCCCGAGCCTTGGCGGCATCTGGGCAGCCGTCGCCGCCGGGCTCGGACTGACGATCCGCACCGATATCGGCCTGCCGGCCACCGTCAGGGCGATGACGCCGGAGATCGCCGGGCTGCCCGCCTTGCCCAAGATGGCGCTGTTCCTGCATCGCAAGGAGGCCGAGCCCGACCCCGTGGCAGCGCGGCTTGGCGACATCCTGCTGCAGGCAGCGCTGGAAGCCTTGCCCGGAAGCGGCGATGCGAATGGTCTGAGGAAGGTGGCTTAGCCTTCGGCTTCGTCATCCCAGGGCGAAGCAGGAGCGAAGCGACGTCGCGAAGACCCTGGGATCCATCCCGTGACCTTGGCCGAAGAATCCAGCGTAGAAAAATTCTGGACCGTAGTGCCGCTTCGAAGTCACGGCATGGATCCTGGGGTCTGCGCCGCGTCGCTTCGCTCCTTGCTCCGCCCCAGGATGACGAAGGGACGGGCGTTTGCGCCAATCTCCCTGCCGCTCAGCGCTTCTTTGCCTTGCCGGCGAAAGGATTGTCCGAGGTGCGCAAGGCGATGCGGATCGGCACGCCGGGCATGTCGAAGGCCTCGCGCAGGCTGTTCGAGAGATAGCGGACGTAGGATTGCGGCATCGCATCCGGCCGTGAGCAGGAGACGACGAAGCCCGGCGGCCGCGTCTTGGCCTGCGTGACATATTTGATCTTCAGCCGACGCCCGGCGACAGCGGGCGGCGGATGATGCGCCAGGATGCCTTCCAGCCAGCGGTTGAGCTTGCCGGTCGACACACGGCTGTTCCAAACTCGATGCGTCCTGATGACAGCGTCCATCAGCTTGTCGAGGCCACGCCCGGTCTCGGCCGACACCGGCACCGCCTGCATGCCGCGCGCCTGCGGCAGCAGCCGCTCGGTTTTTTCGCGCAGCTCGGCCAGCAACTCCTGGGGATGATCGACAAGGTCCCATTTGTTGAAGGCGATCACCGGGGCACGGCCCTCGCGGATGATCAGGTCGGCGATCTGCAGATCCTGCTTCTCGAAGGGAATGGTGGCGTCGAGCACGATGATGACGATTTCGGCAAAGCGGATGGCGCGCAAGCCGTCCTGCACCGACATCACTTCGAGCTTTTCGTGGATCCTGGCCTTGCGGCGCATGCCGGCGGTGTCGAACAATTTTAAGCGGCGGCCATGCCAGTCCCAGTCGACCGAGATGGAATCGCGAGTGATGCCGGCCTCAGGGCCGGTCAACAGCCGCTCCTCGCCGATTAGTGCGTTGATCAGCGTCGACTTGCCGGCGTTGGGGCGGCCGACGACGGCGATGCGCATCGGCTTGGTGTCGTCATAGCTCGGCTCGGCGTCCGGGTCGGTGATGTCCTCGCCGATCAGCACCTCGCTGGCGGCGACCTCATTCTCGCCGGCCTCTTCGTCCTCGCCGAAGGCGCGCGCCTCGCCAAGTGCTGCGATCACCGCGTCGCGCAAATCGGGCAGCCCCTGGCCGTGTTCGGCCGAGACCGGGATCGGTTCGCCAAGGCCGAGCTCCCAGGCCTCCAGCATGCCGCCCTGGGCGCCGCGCGCCTCAGCCTTGTTGGCAACGACGACAACCGGCTTGCCGGACTTGCGCACGATCTCGGCGAACGTCTTGTCGTCGGGCATCAGCCCGGACTTGGCATCGATCGTAAAAAAGATCAGGTCGGCCTCGCGGATGGCGATCTCGGTCTGGGCGCGCATGCGGCCGGGCAGCGTCGAGGCGGCCGCATCCTCGAAGCCGGCGGTGTCGATGACGTCGAAATGCAGATCGTAGAGTTTTGCGGCATGGACGCGGCGATCGCGGGTAACGCCCGGCGTATCGTCGACAAGCGCCAGCTTCCTTCCCACCAGCCGATTGAAAAGGGTCGATTTGCCGACGTTAGGCCGGCCGATGATGGCGACTTTGAAGGTCATGGACTATCACGACACGCCGCCCGAGCCGCGGATCAGCTCGGACATCAATGTCGCCCGCTCGCGCGTGTTGCGCGGGGCGCCATCATCCGCGGCGATCTGGTCGAACAGCTTCAATGCATCCGCCGCCTTGCCTTCCTTCCAGGCGGCAAGGCCAAGCGCCTCGCGCGCCGTATGGCGCAGCGTGTTGGTGTCGGCGGTAAGCGCCTCGACGCGGCTGGAGACATCGGCGAAAGAGCCGTGGTCGACCAGAAGCAACGCTGCCCTGAGCCGAGCCATGTCGCGAATGCCGGAGGGGATCTTGGTGTCGGCGGCGACCTCGTCGAAATCCTTGACGGCGGCGTCGACGTCGCCCTTGTCCGCCTTGACGGTTGCCGCGCGCATGCGGGCGAGCAGCGGATAAGCGCCGTAGCCGTCCTTCTCCAACGCCTCCAGAGCGGCAAGCGCTTCGTCGTTCTTGCCGTCATTGGCAAGCTTCAGCGCCTGCGAGAAAGCGTCGCCCGAGCGGTTGGCGCGAGTTTCGTCCCAATAGCGGTAGCCGACGACAGCAGCAGTGCCAAGCACCACCAGCACGGCCAGCACGAGCAAGGCGGGACCGAAACGGTCCCACAGCGCATGCGCCTGGTCGCGACGAATCTCTTCGTTGACTTCGCGGATAAAACTGTCGTCCGACATGGATCAAAACCATTTCCTGCCCCGGGCGGGGCGGTTGATGAGCCCGCGTTTTAGCGAAATTTTGCCGGCATGGAAGGGGTTCGGCAGGAAAATCGCCTATTCACGAGGCAGTCGCCGCCAACGGCGGCCGTACAGGTCGATCCTACCCGTGCCATATTTCACCGGTAGGCGTCGCTTCTACATTCCTTGATCCGGTCAGATGCCTTTGCCCCGTTTGTCCCGCGTTGTTGCGTTTTCGATTGCCGCGCTTGCTACCGGCGCGGCTTTTGCCGACCCGCCGGCGCCGCCGGCAAAGCCGAAGCAGATCGTCATCATCTCGTTCGACAGCGCCCGCGACATTTCGCAATGGCAGCGCAGCCGGGCGCTGGCCCGGCGCACAGGCGCGCATTTCACCTATTTCGTCTCCTGCGTGTTCCTGTTGTCGCCCAAGACACGCAAGGAATACACCGCGCCCGGCAAGACAGAAGGCAAATCGAATATCGGCTTCGCCGCCTCCAAACAGGAAGTCGCCGACCGGCTCGAGCAGATCAACCACGCCGCCTCGGAAGGCCACGACATCGGCAGCCATGGCTGCGGTCATTTCGACGGCAAGGACTGGAGCAAAGCCGACTGGCTAAGCGAGTTCGGCTCGTTCAAGCATATTCTCGAAAACGCCTATTCGATCAACGGCATTGCTCCTGAACCGAAGGACTGGCGCGATTTCGCCCGCAAATCGGTGGTCGGGTTTCGCGCGCCCTACCTGTCGGCAAACAAGGCGCTCTACGAGGCGCTGCCCGCGGCCGGTTTCCTGCTCGACGCAAGCGGCGTCTCGCGTGGGCCGGTCGAGCCGCCGACCGTCAACGGCATCACGCGCTTTTCGCTGCCGCAGATCCCGGAAGGGCCGAGCTCAAGGCGCGTGATCGCCATGGACTACAATCTCTATGTCAGGCATTCCGGCGGCTTCGAGCGGCCGAGCATGGCGGAAGAGTTCACTGAGCGGACCTATCATGCCTTTCGCGCCGCCTTCGATGCGCAATACCAGGGCAAGCGCATTCCGCTGGAGCTCGGCTTCCACTTCGCGCTGATGAACGACGGCGCCTACTGGAACGCGCTGGAACGCTTTGCCGGCGAGGTCTGCGTCAAAGCGGACGTCGAGTGCATCAGTTTTCGCGATTATGTTTCGCGGCACCGCGCAGACGAAAAGCAAGCGGCGGTGGGCGGCTGAGCCGCAGCGCTCGCCGCCCGCCATCATCAGCTTACCGGCTGGTCCTCAGGGCGCAAGCCGGCTTGCTCACGTTCCAGATAGCGCTGGTCGATTTCAGGCAGCGGTTCCCCTTCCAGCGTCGCCTCGAAGGCGCGAAGGCGCTTGTAGATCGAGATCAGTTCCACGATCGTCGGCCAGGCATTCACCAGATACTGAAATGAAGATCGGACCTGCTCAAAGGAGTTGAGAATCTGGTTCAGAGCGCCGAGCTTGATTTTCCCCGCGACCATCGTAGGAACAAGAACAATGTATGGAAATATATTGTCAATTTGTAGATAGAATATTCTAGCGACGTTAAAATATAAGTAATGAAAGTATTTACGAAAATAGATGCTTCTTACACTTCTAAAAAGGTCAGCGACAGTTGGCGGTTGCGCGCGATCTGCATCGTCCTCACCATAGACCAATTCTTTTCGGTAGGCTGCTTCGACACGTTGAGTGCGGAACTCGAGACCCGGTAGCTTGATTCCTACCACTGCCAAGAAAGTAGTCCCGAAGAGCGACCAAAGGATTGCCACAACGACCAGGGAGTAAGGCACCGTGCCGACAATCGGCAGTTCCGTGACGTTCTGAGAGAGATGCAGCAGCACGGGAAGGAACGCTATCAGTGTCATGATGGACCCGACTAAACTTACGCCCAGATCCTCCATCGTGCTGGAGAAACGCATCGTGTCCTCTTGAACACGCTGGGATGCACCTTCGATGCGCCTCAATCTTTCCCAGTTGGTCATGTAGTATTCATTCATTGCGGTACGCCAACGAAATATCCAATGACTTACAAAAAACCGGTTGAGGGCGCCAACCGTCACAGCCAGAAGCGCAATCCACATAATTGTCAGCAATTGGATATAGAAGTCCCACGGCGTCGTAGAGTACGGTGTGCCTAAAGCCTTCTGGATAAGGTCATAGAAAGGGCCATACCAGTCATTGAAGGCGACATTTACCTGCACCTGGTAATAGATCACAAAGAGAATCAGTGAGGTGCCAAGGATCGACCAATTCCGCCATGGATGAGGTCGGTACCAGGCCCAAAAGCCGTAGAAGATGAGGACGACAGCCGCAAAATATATATAGAACCAGAGAAATGGCTTCGACCAAAAGAGCGACACGCCAATGATCTTGTCGACGCCGGCGGCCATCGGGGGCAGTCCAAACACTGCTCCAAGTTGCTCTCCTCCAAAAAACCAAAACAGAACGGCCGCGAGGCTCCAGACGGCTACCGAAGAGAAGAAAAGCTTCGGCTGCGGAAAAAACGATACGAACACTGTGGCGAAATCCTCGGTCGATGCGCAAATCAGCGGGTTCAGCGGGCATAAAGTCACACATTAGTGGGAAAGAAAATGCCCGTGCCCGGTGCCCGGCGCCGAGCAAGACCATAATCATGGCGATTTTGGCGCAGCCGACCAGGCGGTCGCGCCGGAAGCGAGCAGGACGGCGGCGGCCACGATCGAGGCGAGGAAAAAGTTACCCGAGGCCTGCGCAAGCAGCCCGGCGACGATCGGGCCGATGATCTGGCCAAGGCCGAAGGCGGCCGTCATGATCGCCAGCATCCGGCGTGGTGCTTGCGGGACCAGCTGCCGCCCGGTCTGCAGGCCAAGCGCGGTGAGGGCGATGAAGGTGCCGCCGACAAGAAGGCCGCCGAGCAGTGGCCCGGTGCGCCCGCCCATGACGACACTGGCGCTGACGCCGACCACCTCGACCAGGCATCCCAAGGCATAGGTGGCATAAAGCCCGATCCTGGCCGCGAGCTTCTGCCACAGCCAGACCGAGGGGAAACCGGCAAGGCCGGTGACCATCCAGACCACGGCCTCGAAGACGCGGCCGCCGCCGCCTTGCCGGACAATTGCGACCAGGAACGTCGCCGTGACGATGTAGCCGAAGCCGAACAGGCCGTAGGCGACAATGACCTTCACCAGTGAAGGGTTTTTTGGCAACGCCGGCTCGGGCCCGGCAACGCTGTTCGCGGTCGAGGTGCCGGCAGCCAGCAACGCGACGACGGCAAAGCCGCAGGCCGAAATCACCGCCGACCACAGCCAGCCCGCCGCCCAGCCGGCGTGTTCGGTGACGAGGAGCGCCAACAGCGCCGAGGATGCCGCGATGCCGAGGCCGACACCGCCGAAATACAGCGCCTGCAGGTCGTTTCGCCCCGTCGCGGCGAGATGACCGAAAACGATGCTGGTCATGAAGACCAGCACGAAGGCGCTGGCGAGGCCGGCAAGAAAGCGGATGACGAGAAAGGCGGGCATGGTACCGGTCAGGCCCATCAGGCCGGCGAGGATCGCGGTGGCGGCAAGGCCGGCCAGCATCAGCTGGCGCTCGCGGCCTTGCGCCCAGCCGCCGGTGGCGGCAAGCGCGCCGACGAGGTAGCCGAGATAATTGGCCGATGCGATCCAGCCGGCATCAGCCGGCGACAGGCCGAGCTCTTCCATCATGCCAGGCAGGATCGGCGTATAGACGAAGCGGCCGATGCCCATGGCGACGGCCAAGGCGATCATGCCGGCGATTGCCAGGCGCAAGGGCGAAGCGATGTTCATCGCGGTGCACCATAGGTGCGCCTGCCGGTGAGACAATCCGCCTTTTATTGGGCCAGAAGGGCTGCGCAGCCGCGTCGGCGGCCGGCTCACCTGAAGTGCTTCGTTCAGGAGACTCAGCCGCAGCAGGTTCTTGTCGAGGCCGTCTCGAAGCGAGTGCGCCGCGCGGTCAGCCTGAACGGCATGTCGGCGAGTTCGCGCTCCGACATGGTGTCGAGCACCGGATGCGACAGCGGATCGGTCACCCAGCTGGTGGCCTGGCTGTCATGCCAGTGCGGCTGCGTTCCGATCGGGGAAAAGGCGCCGAGCCATGATAAAATCTTCATCGGATTTGCCTCCTCACTCTGCGTAACCCACTTAGAATCCGCCGTTCGGTAGTGTCTGGCAATTGAGATTTCAGCCGTTCGAGTTTAGAAAAACTGTATGGCTACTCTGAACCGCGTCCATCTCAACGGCTTGCGCGCCGTGGAAACCGTTGCCCGCCTGGGCTCGCTTGCGGCGGCGGCCGGCGAGCTCAACGTCTCGGTCAGCGCCGTCAGCCAGCAGATCAACCGGACCGAAAAGCAGCTCGGCCGCGCGCTGTTCGACCGAACGCCGGCTGGCCTGGTGGCGACCGAATTCGGCGCCATCTTCACAACGCGGCTTGGCGCGGGCTTCCGCGAGCTCGCACAGGCGGTAGCGCTTGCCGACGAAAGCTCGGAGTGCACGCTGGTGGTTTCGGTGGCGCCGGCCTTCGCCTCCAAATGGCTGCTGCCGCGGCTGTCGCGGCATTTCGCCCGCCATCCGAACGTGCTTCTGCGCATCGATGCCTCGGTGCGGCTTGCCGATCTCGATCGTTCGGACATCGATGTCGCCATCCGGCTCGGCGACGGCAAATGGCCGGGCGGGCGGGCCGAATTGCTGCTGGCGCAGGAGGTGTTTCCGGTCTGTGCACCGGTGATCGCCAGCAAGCTGAAATCGATCGAGGACCTTGCTTTGACCTGTGCGATCACGGACGAAAGATCGATGATCAGTTGGGAGAGCTGGTTCGAAGCGGCCGGAGTGGAGCCTGTCACCTTCATGAAGGGCGCGCGCTTCACCGATCCGATGCTGTGCCTGGAATCGGCGATTGCCGGCCACGGCGTCATGCTCGGCTGGCAGTTGCTGGCCGCCGACGCGCTGGCCGACGGCCGTCTCGTTGCGCCGTTCGGCATACGCGCCCAGAGCGGGCTCGGCTATTGGCTGGTGACCTCGGCCATCAAGAGCGAAAGCCGTAAGGTCAGGGATTTCAAGACCTGGATCCGCGAAGAGATCGAGGCGACGATGGCGCAGTTCAGGTCGCTCGAGAGCACGCGCTAAACCTGCCGGCACATCACAGTGGAAAGGTCGGCAGCGCCGGTCTATGTAAGAAACAGTCCCCAATCACGGCAGGCAGGATCATGACCACACATTCGCGCGGCGTTTCCGCAAGCATCGACCCGGTGAAGCTCGACAGGCTGGCGGAGGTCGCCGTCAAGGTCGGGCTGCAATTGCAGCCGGGGCAGGATCTGGTGCTGACCTCGTCTATTGCCGCGCTGCCTTTGACGCGGCGGATCGTCGAGCACGCCTACAAGGCAGGCGCGGGCCTGGTGACGCCGATCTTCAACGACGATGAGATCACTCTCGCGCGCTTCCGCTACGGCGCCGACGCCGGCTTCGACCGCGCCGCCGGCTGGCTCTATGAAGGCATGACAAAAGCCTTCGCCAACAATGCGGCGAGGCTTGCCGTGCGCGGCGAGGATCCGTCGCTGCTTTCGGCGCAGGACCCGGCAAAGGTGGCGCGTGCCAACAAGGCGAATTCGATGGCTTACCAGCCGGCGCTGGAGAAGATCACCGGCTTCGACATCAACTGGAACATCGTCGCTTATCCCGATGAGGCCTGGGCCAAGCAGGTATTTCCGGACGATGCCGAAGACGTCGCCGTGGCCAAGCTCGCCGACGCTATCTTTGCCGCCTCGCGCGTGGATGTCGAAGACCCGATCGGCAACTGGACGGCGCACAATGCGGCGTTGAAGAGCCGCACCGAATGGCTGAACGGCCACAATTTCCACGCACTGCATTTCACCGGCCCCGGCACCGACCTGACCGTCGGGCTGGCCGACGGCCACGAGTGGATGGGCGGCGCCTCGACCGCCAAGAACGGCATCACCTGCAACCCCAACATCCCGACCGAAGAGGTTTTCACCACGCCGCATGCAAGGCGCGTCGAAGGCCATGTCACCAGCACCAAGCCGCTGTCCTATCAGGGTACCCTGATCGACGGCATTGCGGTGCGTTTCGAGGCGGGCCGCATTGTCGAGGCCAAGGCCACGAAGGGCGAGGATGTGCTGCAAAAGGTGCTCGATACCGACGAAGGCTCGCGCCGTCTCGGCGAGGTGGCGCTGGTGCCGCATTCCTCGCCGATCGCCAAGAGCGGGCTGCTGTTTTTCAACACGCTGTTCGACGAGAACGCCGCCTGCCACATGGCGCTCGGCCAGTGCTATTCGAAGTGCTTCGTCGACGGCGCCTCGCTCAGCCAGGACGAGATCGCGGCGCGCGGCGGCAACAAGAGTTTCATCCACATCGACTGGATGATCGGCTCGGACAAGATCGACATAGACGGTGTCCATAAGGACGGCAGCCGCGTGCCGGTGATGCGCAAGGGCGAGTGGGTTTAGGCCCGGGATCTCTAAACGAAGGCCAGCAAGCAGCGGCGCCTGCTGGCCCATGCGGAGTTGGCAATGGAGCTCGCGGTCAAGCGCATCTATGAGCCGCCGGCGCCCGATGACGGGCAGCGGGTGCTCGTCGACCGCATATGGCCTCGCGGCGTCCGCAAAGAGGACGCGGCGCTGACGCTCTGGCTAAAGGACATCGCGCCAAGCAATGGGTTGCGCAAATGGTTCGGCCATGAGCCGGCGCGCTGGGCGGAGTTCCAGCGGCGATACCGCGATGAGCTCGATCGGAACGGCGAGGCGGTGGCGGAACTACGTGCCTTGCTCCGTGAAGGCAAGGTGACGCTGCTCTACGGCGCCCATGACGAGGCGCACAACAATGCGGTGGCACTGGCGAGCTATTTACGTGGGATCAATTAGCCACGCCGGCGGGACAGCGCCCCCCTCTGGCCTGCCGGCCATCTCCCCCTCAAGGGGGGAGATTGGCAGCTTCGCCGAAAGCGCCCTTTCTTTGGAGACTAGCAAAAGCCGAAGTGACATCCAATCTCCCCACCAGAGGGGGAGATGTCCGGCAGGACAGAGGGGGGCGCGACGGATCGCGGCGGGTCGGTTCTACTTCCCACTCACCGCCTGCTGATAAACATCGGGCTTGAACCCGACGAGAACCCTGTCGCCAAGTTCCAGCACCGGACGCTTGATCATCGTCGGTTTGGCCAGCATCAGCGCCTTGGCCTTCTTCTCGTCCAGGCCCAGTCTGTCCTCGTCCGACAGTTCACGGAACGTTGTGCTCGCCTTGTTGAGCAGAATTTCCCAGCCGACCTTGCCTGACCAGCCGTTCAGCCGATCCGCGTCAAGGCCGTCTGCCCTGTAGTCGTGAAAGCGATAGGCAACATCGTGGCTCGCCAGCCAGGAACGCGCCTTCTTGACCGTATCGCAATTGGTGATGCCGTACATGGTGATCGTCAAAACGCGTCCTCGGACCAGTCGAATCTGACGGCACCCTAAAACCGCGCCTCTCACTTTTCCAGCGGCCTCGCCGGCCGTCTGCGATTTTCGCGCTTGCCAATAGTAAGGAATCTTCCTAACTATTTCCCGAGCTAATTTTCTCACGAAATAGCCGAGGCAAGGAAACGACATGACGGGCCTGCAGACCGAAAGCCCCCCGCCCATTGACGGCATTTTCCGGGCGCTCGCCGATCCGACCCGGCGACGCGTGGTCGAGCGACTGAACCGAAGCCCCGCCTCGGTCAGCGAGCTTGCCCGGCCGTTCGAGATGGCCCTGCCATCCTTCATCGAGCACCTCAGGGTTCTGGAAGGCTGCGGGCTGGTGCATTCGGAAAAGGCCGGCCGCGTCAGGACCTACCGGCTCGCGCCGGAGCCGTTGAAGCTCGCGGAAAACTGGTTGGCCGAGCAGCGTGCGCTGTGGGAGCGCCGTCTCGACCAGTTCGACGACTACGTGCTGAAACTCAAGGAGACAGACAGATGAATATGGTCCCGTTGTTCCAACCCGATCCGAAGCTCGACCTCGTGCTCCAACGGACGATCGAGGCGCCGCGAGAACTGCTGTGGATGGCCCTGACGAGACCCGAGCATGTCAGCCAATGGTTCACGCCGAAGCCGTGGATCATCACCGATTGCGAGATCGACCTGCGGCCCGGCGGCCTGTTCCGCACCCGCATGCAGTCGCCCGACGGCAAGGAGGTCAACGATAGGCGTTGCTGCTACCTCGAGATCGTCCAGGACGAGCGGCTGGTGTGGACCGATGCGCTGCTGCCCGGCTACCGGCCGTCAGGCGACCCATTCATCACAGCCGTCATAGCGCTGCAATCGCATGGCGAGACGACGCGCTACACCGCCACCGCCATCCACCGCGACGAAGCCACGCGCAACAGCCACGAGGAGATGGGCTTCTACGACGGCTGGGGCACGGTGGCGGATCAGTTGGCCGGCTATCTCAAGACGATCTGAGGCGACCCTGCTTCGCACTCACATTGCGGCCACGCAATCGTTGTGGCCGTTCAGCCGAACGCCGGTGCCGAAGGCACCAACGCTCGGAACAAATTTCGATGGTTGGCGCAATGCCAGATGTCGAAGGCTCAGGCGCCGTAGCCGATGATGCCCTTGATCTCGAGGAAGTCGTGGATCGCCCAGTCGGCGTATTCGCGGCCGTTGCCGGACTGCTTGTAGCCGCCGAAGGGCGCGAACGTATCCCATTCCGGATAGTTGATCGACACCTGCCCGGCGCGCAGCCGGCTGGCAATCTTGCGGGCGTGGTCGATATCCCCGGACTGCACATAGGCAGCCAGGCCATAGACGGTGTCGTTGGCGATCTTCACCGCATCATCATCGTCATCGTAGGAGATGACCGACAGGACCGGCCCGAAAATCTCCTCCTTCTCGATGGTCATGCCAGGCCTGACGTGGCCGAAAACGGTCGGTCGCACATAGTAGCCACGGTTGAGGTGCTCCGGCCGGCCGGGGCCGCCGGTGACCAGCGTCGCACCCTCGGCGATACCGGCCTCGATCAACCGCTGGATCTTGTCGAACTGGATGTTGCTGACCACCGGCCCGAGCTTGGTCTCCTCCGAGCGCGGGTCGCCGACCTTGTGCCGTTCGGCGGCCTTCCTGGCGATCGTCAGCGCCTCGTCGTGACGGGCGGCCGGCACCAGCATGCGGGTCGGCGCATCGCAGGACTGGCCGCTATTGCCGAAGCAGGCGTTGACACCCTTGCGCACCGCCGTCTCGAAGTCAGCGTCGGGCAACACGATGTTGGCCGATTTGCCGCCCAGCTCCTGCGCCACGCGCTTGACGGTCTCGGCCGCCGTCTTGGCGACGATGATGCCGGCCCGGGTCGACCCGGTGAACGAGACCATGTCGACGTCGGGATGGCCAGCCATGACCTGGCCGACATCCGGACCGGTGCCATTCACCATATTGTAGACGCCCTTCGGCGTGCCGGCGGCGTCCATCACCTCGGAAAAGATGATGCCGCTGATCGGCGCGATTTCGGAAGGCTTTAAAACGACGGTGCAGCCGGCGGCGATGGCCGGCGCCACCTTGCAGACTATCTGGTTGAGCGGCCAGTTCCACGGTGTAATCAGCGCGCAGACGCCGATCGGCTCCTTGACCACCATGGTGGTGCCGCGCTTCTCGCTGAACTCGTAATCCTCCAGCGCCTTGATAGTGGCTTCCATGTGCGCCCTGCCCGCCCAGGCCTGCGCCTCGCGCGCCCACCTGATCGGCGCACCCATTTCCTGGCTGACCGCCTGGGCGATGTCCTCTTAGCGCTCATTGTAGACTTCGAGGATACGCTTCAGCAGCTTCAGGCGCTCGGCCTTGGTCGTTTGCGAAAAGGCCGGGAATGCCGCCTTGGCTGCAGCCACGGCCTTGTCGACATCGGCTTTCGAGCCGACCGAGATTTTGGTGTAGGCCTCTTCAGTGGACGGATCGATCACATCCAGCGTTGCCGGAACCACGGGGCCGACCCATTTGCCGCCGATGAAAAAATTGAGATGATTGCTCATGGGCCGTGCTCCGGTTTTCTGGAAATGAGTGAGACTAGCTAGGCAGCATAGGGCAGTTGGCACCACGGCGCAGGCTGATATGCGCCACGTCGCCGACGCTGAATTGAAAACCCTCTGTCCGGCGCGGCGCGTCGATCACCACCTGTGTCCCCTGCCCCAACTCTGCATGAAGGCGCAAGGTGCGGCCGTGAAAGACGATGCTGTTCACCCGCACCGGTGCAGTACCGGCCGCCGCCTCGGTCGTGGCCAAAAGGTCCTCCGGACGCACGCCAATGGTGCGCACCGTGCCCTCGCCAGGCAGCTCGCCTTTATCCGAAATCGCTTCCAGCGGCAGAGCGCCGGCGATGAACCGCAAGCGCTCGCCGTCACGGCCGACAAAGCGCGACTGCAGAAGGTTCATGGTGCCGATGAAGCTGGCGACGAATTTGGTGGCGGGTCGATCGTAAAGGGTCGCCGGCGGCGCAATCTGCTCTATGCGGCCCTTGTTCATGACGACAATGCGGTCTGAGATCGACAGCGCCTCGGTCTGGTCGTGCGTGACCATGACGAAAGTGGTGCCAAGCCGCGACTGCAGTCGCTTCAGTTCGACCTGCATCTGCTCGCGCAGATGCGCGTCGAGCGCCGACAGCGGCTCGTCGAGCAGCAGCACACGCGGCTCGCAGACGATCGCGCGGGCAAGCGCGACGCGCTGGCGCTGGCCACCCGACAATTCCGACACGCGGGCGCCGAGCTTTTCAGCAAGGCCGACCATGTCGAGCGCTGCGCCGACGCGCTTTGCCTGTTCGGCACCGGAGAGCTTGCGCAGCGACAGGCCGAAGCAGACATTTTCGGCAACGTTCATGTGTGGGAACAGCGCGTAGTCCTGGAACACGGTATTGACGGGACGGCCGAAGGGCCTGAGCGCCGTGATGTCGCGGCCTTCGAGCAGGACCCTGCCGTTCGACGGGCTCTCGAAGCCGGCGATGACACGCAGGCTGGTGGTCTTGCCGCAGCCGGACGGTCCGAGCAAGGTCAGGAACTCGCCGCGGGCAATGTCAAGATCGACGGCGTCGAGCCCGATGATGCCGCCGGGGAAAATCTTGGAGACCTTGTCCAGCCGGACGAGCGGATCAGGCGCCATCGCGAACCTCGGACGGTTTGGTCGTGTTGACCCACAGGATCTGGCAGCGCTCGCTGCCCGGATTGCGGAAGGCATGCAGCAACGTGCTCTTGAAGGCGAAGCTGTCGCCGGCCTTCAGCCCGTACCTGGTCGAATCGACCACCAGCTCGACCTCGCCGGACAGGACGAAGCCGAATTCATGGCCGGCATGAGCGTAGGCTTCGGCGGTGCCGCCACCGGCTTCCACGGTCACCAGCATGCCGGTCAGCGTGGCGGCCGGCGGCGACAGCAGCGCCTTGGCGATGCCTTCCGACTTGACCGGGATCTGACGCCGGCTGTTGGCGCGCACACAATAAAGATCGTTGCCGACATCATTGCCGTCGGCGATCAGCGCCGACGGCTCTACATCGAGGGCGGCGGCAAGCGGCCAGATCACGCGGACCCGCAATGACGACATGCCGCGCTCGATCTGGCTTAGCGCACCTATCGAGACACCGGCTTTGGCGGCAAGTTCGGCCAGCGAGAGATTGCGCTCCAGCCTGAGCGCCCGCACGCGCCGGCCGACCCTGACGTCGGCGTCGTCCTTCGGCTTCTCAGCCGCTTCGTCCAGCATGTCCATTCGTTCGTCCTTGTTACAGTATTTTTGGCCGGCGCCGCGCGGTCTTTCCTTCTCCCCCTTGTGGGAGAAGGTGGCCGAGCGAAGCTCGGTCGGATGAGGGGTGTTCCAGAAAACACCAACGCCTCATTCCTTCCAACACCCCTCAACCGTCTTGGCGCTGCGCGCCAATCCACCTTCTCCCACAAGGGGAGAAGGAAGAGCGAACTCAGCCGCCTGCCTTGACCTTCTCGAACATCTTGGCGAGTTCGTCATTCTGTTTCATCGGCCCGGTGAAGATCGTGGTCTTCAGCATCACCTCGGGATCGGACGGCAGCTGCAGTTTCTCCAACTCCTCCTTTGGCACGGCGGCGAAAGCCGAGCTGGTCGAGCTGCCATAGCCGTAGGCCTGGATCAGATACTTTCCGGAATCCGTCTCCAGCCGGCTGTTGATGAAGTCATAGGCTAGGTCGACGTTCTTGGCGTCCTTGAGCATGACGAAGCCGCAAGCCCAGGTCAGCATGCCTTCTTTCGGCTTCATGAACTCGACAGGCACGCCCTGCTTCTTCAGCGAGGTGGCCGAGGCGTTCCAGGTCATGGCCGCGACCAGCTGGCCGCTCGCCAGTGCCTGTTCGACCGAGGTCATGTCGGTGGTGTAGTTCGAGAGCAGCGGGCGCTGCTCGCGCAGTTTCTCCGCCACCTTGTCCATCTGTTCCGGTGTCATGTCGAATGGATTGACGCCGGCCAGAAGGGCCGCCACCACCGGTGTGTCGTGGACGGCATCGATGGTCGCCATGCGCCCGGCATATTGCTTGTCCCAGAGCAGATTCCAGCTGGCTTCCGGGTTCTTCACCAGATCGGTGCGGTAGAGGATCGAGGTATTGCCCCAGTCCCACGGCACCATCCAGACCTTGCCGTCGCCGGCCTGCAGGTCGGGCAGGTTCTTGAAGACCGGGAAGATCGAATCCCAGTTCTTGATGCGCTTGGTGTCGATCGGCTGCAGCAGGCCTTCCTTGTTCCAGCGCGCCACCTTGTCATAGCAAGGGTGCGCGACATCGGGGCGGAAGCCGGCCTTGACCTTGGTGAAGGCGTCATCGTCGTCGCCAAACATCGAGGCTTCGACGCCATCAGGGTGCGCGGCGAGGAAGCTCTTGTTGAAGTCGGGCAGCTCGTAACCCGACCAGGTGAAATATTGCAGCTTGTCGCCGGCAAAGGCGACAGTCGATGCAAGCGCCAGCGCGAAGGCGGCCAGTCCGGTTTTCGCTGTCTTTGTCGTTATCGATTTCAAGTCGAATGCCATTGCAGTTCTCCTCTTTCGGTTTCTTCTGGTTTTGACAGGCTGGCGGGCGCTGGCCGCTGAGCGGCGGCAAGCCCGCGATGGCGCAGGATTTCGGCGAGTGCGGCGATGACGAACGACACGGCCAGGATCGCCGTGCCGAGCGCCATGACGGTCGGCAGCGATTTCGGGAAGCGCAGCTGGCTCCAGATATAAAGCGGCAGCGTCGGCTCGGTGCCGGCAAGGAAGAAGGCGACGATGAACTCGTCGAACGAGGTCAGGAAGGCCAGCATGAACGCCGAAATAATGGCGGGCAGGCTGAGCGGCAGCATCACCCGTCTGAAGGTCGTCCAGTCCGAGGCGCCGAGGTCGAGCGCTGCCTCGCGGATGGTCTTCGGGATGGCGGCGAAGCGGCTGCGCATGACCACCACCGTCGTCGGCAGCGCCACCAATACATGGCCGAGCACAATGGCAATGCGTGACGGCCCGAAACCGGCGAGATTGACCAGGATCAACAGCGAGATGCCGACGATGACGCCGGGGATCAGGATGGGCAGCCGCGCAATGGCACTGATCGTGGCGGCCAGCGGCGAGCGGCCGTAGAGGTCCATATAGGACACGGTGATGCCGCAGAGTGTTGCGCCGGTGGCGGCAATGGCGCCGATGACGAGGCTGGTGGCAAGCGCACCGGACAGCGCCGAATTGCCGACCAGCGTGCCGTACCATTCCAGCGTGAAGCCTTGCAGCGGAAATGCCGCCTGGATCGAATTGTTGAATGAAAACAGCGGGATCAGCAATATCGGCAGATACAGAAACACCAGATAGGCAAGGACGTAGGCTCCGAGCCAGCCGCCGCCTTGCTTTGCGTCCAGGCGCGCCGTGTTCATGTGCGGCTGCCGTATCGCCGGTCGGCGAAGCGCACCACCAGCACCACGGCGAGAATGACCAGCATGACGGCGACGGCGAGTGCGGCGCCGAACGGCCAGTCATTGGCCTTGCCGAACTCGGCCTGGATCAGTGTGCCGATCATTGTACTGGCAGGGCCGCCGACCAGCGCCGGCGTCACATAATCGCCGACGGTCGGCACGAAGACGACGAGAGCGGCCGCCAGCACGCCCGGCATCGAATTGGGCAGCACGATGCGGCGGAAACTGGTGAATGGTTTTGCGCCGAGATCGGAAGCGGCCTCGAGCAGCGATTTCGGGATGGTGTCCAGCGCCACATAGATGGGCAGGATGGCGAACGGCGCATAGGCGTGGGCAAGCGTGACGACGACCGCTGCCGGCGTATTCAAGAACGCCAATGTCGGCTCCGACCAGATGCCGCTTTCGATCAGCGCCGAGTTCAGCACGCCATTATAGGCAAGCACGATCTTCCAGGCGAAGACGCGCAGCAGATAGCTGGTCCAGAACGGCAGGGTCAGCAGGAACAGCAGCAGCCCACGCCGCCGCCCGGCATGGAAAGCCAGATAGTAGGCAACGGGATAGGCGGTGACGACGGTTGCCAGCGTCACCAGCCCGGCGATGCCCAGCGAGCGCAGCGTCACCGTCCAGTACAGCGGATCGGTGGCCACAGTGACGAAATTCGCAAGGGTGAAACCAGCCCCCAGCAGCGAGCCGTCATTGCCGCGAAAGGCGAGAAAGAACACCAGGCCGAGGGCGAAAAGGATCAGCAAGAAGGTGACCAACCCGCCGGGCAGCAGCATGGCGAAGCGAAAACCCGGCGAAGACCGGGTTTCCGGCAGCGGCTGCGTTGCGGCGATGGTCGACATCGACTACCCATCATAATTTGAAATCGACTAAACTTTTTTCATATTCGTGAAGCTGTCAAGCTGTTTCACGCTTGGGCATGAACGTCAGCGTTCGAAGGCGTCCAGCATCCGGTACCAGGCGATCGTCGCGGCAACGCCGACCTGCCGAAACGCATGAAACGGGATCGGCCGGATCGGCGAGACCGGGAACGGCAATTGCCTGGTGTCGCCGCTCGACAAATAGGAGGCGATGCGCTCGCCAAGCGCGGTCATCAGGCCGATGCCGCGGCCCTGGCAACCGACGACCGCCAGCAGGCCCTTCTCTGGCTCGTGGATATGCGGGAGATGGTCCGGCGTCATTGCCACCCGGCCGAACCAGCGCTTTTCAATGGCAATGTCTGACAGCGCCGGATAAAGCCGCAGCAGCGCGCGTTCCAGATGCGCCCAGTCGGCCGGGCCGTTCGGCAAAGCCATGCGGCCGCGCCCGCCGAGCACCAGCCGGCCGTCGGCACTCTTGCGATAATAGACGAGGATGCGGCGCGAATCCGACACCGCCTGCCCTTCCGGCAGGATCGCCGCCGCGAGATTGGACGATAGCGGCGCTGTCGCGATCTGAAAGGAATGCAGCGGCACGATCGTCTCGGCGAGGCCGGGGAGCAGGTCGCCGGTATAGGCGTTGGTCGCCACAACGACCGCCTTGGCCTGGAGTTCGGCGCCGCTTTCCGTAGAAACGTGCCAAAAGCCAGCATTCTTGCTGATCTGCATCACGTTCTGGCGCTCGGCGATCTTTACGCCCGCCGCTGCAGCGACGCGCGCCAGTTCCGACGTGTAGGCGAGCGGATCGATGACACCGGCGCGGCGATCGAGCCAGCCGCCGAGATAGCCTTGCGCGCCGGTCATCGTCGCGATCTCCGTCCCGCTCAGCAGCCGGACATCGGCGCCGCGGGCGCGCCACTGCCGATCCCGGTTCGCCGCCGCTTTCAGCGCGGTCTCGGTATGCGCGGCCTGGATCCAGCCATTGCGGACGAACGGCACCGCCAGTCTTTCGTCGCGGATCAATTCGAAGACGGTGTCAGCGGTCGAGGCGGCAAAGTTGACGAGCGCTTCGCCGCGTTCGAGACCAAAATGCTCCAGCAGCCAATCCGGATCGTATTTCAGGCCGGGAATGACCTGACCGCCGTTCAGGCCGGATGCGCCATTGCCAATTTCGCCGGCCTCCAGCACCTGGACAGCAAGGCCGAACCGGGCAGCGTGCAAGGCTGTCGACAGCCCCATGATACCGCCGCCGACGATAACGACATCGACGCATTGGCCGGCGGGAAAAAGCGACTGGAACGCGGTGGCTGTCCGCGGCTTCTGCCAGATTGGATCGGAAAACCGTACGGGCAAGCGTCACCTGGAGATTTCAGTAGGTGAAAACCCTAGCGACGGTTTCATTATTTTGAAAGAGCGTTTTCCGTCGCCGTTGGCGCACGTCAGGCTCGATCAAGGTCCAGCGATGCGAAGACCGCTTGAAAGAATTGACAAAGCTCGCCCTGCAAGCGGGATAGACCTTTGGCGGGAATTTGTTGAAAGTGCCGCGGCCGAAGGACAAGACAACAGGAAATGTAAGCCATGACGAACGCCACACATTTGCCCGCCGAAGGCCTCTTCGTGGGCCGCGCCCGGGCGAGCGATGCTTCCCATCCGCTGGTGGTCACGGTGCGTGACGGCACGGTCTTCGACATCACGTCAAATGTGGCGCCGACCGTGCGCGACGTTTGCGAATTGCCGGATCCGGCGGGGCACGTCCGCTCGGCCAAGGGGCGGCCGATCGGCCCGCTCGATGCCATTGCCGCTAACAGTTTCGAGACAGCGCGCGATCCGGGGAAACCGTATCTGCTGTCCCCCGTCGACCTGCAGGCGATCAAGGCATCTGGCGTCACCTTTGTCGTCAGCCTGCTCGAACGGGTGATCGAGGAGCAGGCGCGCGGTTCGGCGGAAAAGGCCGACGCCATTCGCGCCGACATCGCCGGGCTGATCGGCCACGATCTGTCGAAGCTCAAGCCCGGCTCGCCGGAAGCGATGGAGATCAAGGCCAAGCTGATTGCGCGCGGCGCCTGGTCGCAATATCTGGAAGTCGGCATCGGCCCCGATGCCGAGATCTTCACCAAGTGCCAGCCGATGGCCTCGGTCGGCTTCGGCGCCGATGTCGGCCTGCATCCGGTTTCGACATGGAACAATCCGGAGCCGGAGATCGCCATGATTGCCGCCGGCAGCGGCAGGATTGTCGGGGCGACGATCGGCAACGACGTCAATCTGCGCGACGTCGAGGGGCGCTCGGCGCTGCTGCTCGGCAAAGCCAAGGACAACAACGCTTCGGCAGCACTTGGCCCCTTTATCCGGCTGTTCGATGAGACATTTTCCATTGGCGACGTGAAGCAGGCGATCGTACGGTTGAAAGTCGAAGGCGAGGATGGGTTCTCGCTGGAGGGCGCCAGTTCGATGGCCGAGATCAGCCGCTCGCCGGAAGAGTTGGTCGCCGCCGCCATGGGGCCACATCATCAATACCCCGACGGGCTGGCGCTTTATCTCGGCACCATGTTCGTGCCGTCGAAGGATCGGGGCGAAACAGGCAAGGGCTTTACCCACAAGGTCGGCGACATCGTCACCATCTCGTCGGAGAAATTCGGCGCCTTGGTCAACCGCGTGCGGCTGTCGCCCGACTGCCCACACTGGACCTACGGCGCCAGCCACCTGATGCGTGACCTCGCAAGGGCCGACCTCATCTAGTCCCGCAGCCTAACATCCGATAGATTCTAGAATTCTCTGATTGGAATACCTGCTCGTCGGCATTCGGGAGAGTCCATTGATCGTCGCTCTTGAGGGCAAAACCCTTGTCGTTACCGGCGGAACGCAAGGGCTTGGCGAGACCATCGCCCGGCTGGCCTCAGCCGACGGCGGCGAAGGGATCGCCATTGTCGGCCGCAATGCCGAGCGTGGCAGACGCATCGCCGAAGAGCTTTCACGACCAAGCCGGCCCGTCGTCTTCATCCAGGCCGACCTTGGAGATCCGGCCGCGCCTGCAGCTGTCATGGCGGAAGCGATCAAAAGACTCGGCCGCATCGATTGTCTGGTGAACGCCGCGGCCCTCACCGACCGGGCCTCGCTGGAAACTGGCACAATCGACGACTGGGACAGGTTGTTTTCCGTCAATGCGCGCGCGCCGTTCTTCCTCATGCAGGCGGCCGTAGCCGACATGAAGACACGGCGGGCGGCGGGCGCCATCGTCAACATACTGTCGGTGAATGCGCATTGCGGTGCGCCGGACCTTGCCATCTATTCCGCAACCAAGGGCGCGCTTTCGACGCTGACCAGAAACATTGCCAACGCGCATCTTTCCGATCGCATCCGCGTCAACGGCATCAACATGGGCTGGGTAGCGACGCCGGCCGAACAAGAGATGCAGGCGCGCACGCTGGGCAAGGGCGAAAACTGGGCAAAGATTGCCGCCGCCGGCCTGCCGCTTGGTCGATTGCTGACCATGGACGAAGTCGCCCAGCTAACGCTGTTCCTGCTCAGCGACGCCTCCGGGCTGATGACCGGGACGCTTATCGACCTAGAGCAATACGTGCTCGGCGCGCCGCCGCGCAGCATTGCATGACGGTCGCAAGGCCGATCGTCGGCCGCCTGGAAAATATCAGCCAAACTGATGCAATCTGATGGGATTGCTGATGGCGTGGTGCCTTGCGCCAACGTCCATTGGCAATCGAGGCTTGCCATCGATCGAAAAAGGGAATGCTCTAATGCGCCCAGGTCGACGCTGGCAAATGCGATCACGGCTTTGGCCGCGCACGGTTTTTGGCCGCGATCGTCGTCGGAGGAGGAGTTCGGTTCAAATGGGAGGAAATCAAATGCTGACGAGGCTAAGACTGCTTGTACTTGGCTTGATGGTGGCGCTGGCCATTCCGGCCGCGGCACAGGCCAAGACGTTCTACTGGATTTCGCATGGCGGCCCGGCCGATCCGGTCTGGACATACTTCCTTGCCGGCGCCAAGCAATGGGCGGCGGACACCGGCAACACCGTCAACACGTCGTTCCACAATGGCGACGTGGCGTCGCAGCAGGAGGCTGTTCGCGCCGCGATTTCCGCCAAGGCCGACGGCATCACCACGACCAGCCCTGATCCGGGCAGCCTTGTCGAGATCGCCAAGGAAGCGCGGGCGGCGAACATCCCGATCATCAACTTCAACACGCCCGACCCGAAGGCGGACTTCAACGCCTATGTCGGCGGCGACAACGTCACCTTCGGCAAACATTGGGCGCAGTATCTGGTCGACAAGGGCCTTGTGAAGAAGGGCGACTTCGTCTGGATGCCGGTCGAGATTCCCGGCGCCACCTATGGCGTCCAGGAAGAGGAAGGCATCAAGAGCGTGTTCGAGCCGCTCGGCATCACCTATGAAATCACCGAAGCGACGCTCGACCAGGCCGAAGTGATCAACCGCATGGTCGATTACCTCACCGCCAACAGGGCCAAGGTCAAGGCGGTTATCGGCCTCGGCGACCTTGTCACCGGTTCGATCAAGCGGGTGTTCGACCAGGTCGGCGTCAAGCCGGGCGAAATCCCGGTCGTCGGCTGGGGCAACTCGCTCGACACCACCCAGGAAGTGCTGAACGGCTACGTCAATGCCGCGCAGTGGCAGGATCCGCAGGCGACCAGCTACGTCGCGCTCTCGCTCGCCAACATGGCGGCGAGCGGTATTCCACCCGGGTTCGACGTGATCACCGGCGCGCTCTACGAGAAGGACACCGCGGCAGTCTACGACAAGATCCTGTCCGGCAAATAGATCCGCGATCGAGTTGGTCACGGCCGCTTCGGCGGCCGTGACTGTCTCATCATTCCGCCGAAGCCGGTTGCGGTCGCGGCCAAATCCAATCCTATCGCGGGTCCAAGGTGGAAAATCGTTCTCTTATCCAACGCTCGATCGCGCGGCCCGAGTTCGGGCCGTTTGTGCTGCTCGTCGTCGAGATCGCCGTGTTCTGGGGCATCAACCACGACTTCCTGTCGCCGCAAAACATCTCGAACACGCTGGCCTTCACGGTCGAGCTCGGGCTGATCGCGCTGGCGATGACGCTGTTGATGACATCAGGCGAATTCGATCTCTCGGTCGGCTCGGTGTTCGGCTTCTCGCCGGTCCTGATGTGGACGTTGTTCAACAGCGGCGTCGCCTCGCTGGAAGCCGCCTTCGTCATTGCGCTGGTGGTCGCTGCGTTCATTGGACTGGTCAATGGCTGGTTCGTGACGCAGCTCAAGATCCCGTCCTTCCTGGTGACGCTGGGCATGCTGCTGGTGGTGCGCGGCACCGCTTTGTTCGTCACCAACGGGTTTCCGCAGCGGACCTGGAGCGCCGAGGGCAGCTGGCTGGCGGAAGCGCTGGTCGGCGATTTCTTCATCGGGCCGTTCCGTATCTACATGTCGCTGTTCTGGTTCATCGCCGCCGCAATCGCGCTCGGCTACGTTCTGACGCAGAGCCGGACAGGCAACTGGATCCAGGCGGCCGGCGGCAACCCGAGTGCTGCAAGGGCGCGCGGCGTCAATGTCAGCGGCGTCAAGATCGGCCTGTTCATCCTGTCGTCGATCCTGGCCTCGCTTGCCGGCGTCATCTCCTCGCTGCGCACCTCTGCGGCCAACCCCAACAGCGGCACCGGCTACGAGCTCGAAGTCATCGCCATGGTGGTGATCGGCGGCACGGCGCTGACCGGCGGGCGCGGCACAATCATCGGCACGGTGCTCGGTATCCTGATCCTGCGCGTGATGCGCAACGGCATCGTGCTGATCGGTGTGCCGGGCCTTGCCTATAATATTTTCATCGGCGCCATCATCCTCGGCATGATGGCGCTCCATTCATGGCTGGAACGCCGGCATCAGGCAGGGACTTGAACCATGGCCGAACCGCTTGTCCGCATGGAAAATATCCGCAAGTCCTATGGGCGCGTGCAGGCGCTGGTTGATGCCAATTTCCATGTCAACGAAAGAGAGATCGTCGGACTGCTCGGCGACAACGGCGCCGGCAAGTCGACGCTGATCAAGGTGCTTTCGGGCGCGGTCCCGCTGACCAGCGGCGACATCTTCATCCGCGGCAAGAAGGTGAATTTGCGCAGTACCAGCGACGCCATCGCCCATGGCATCGAGACGATCTACCAGGACTCGGCGCTGGTGACGCAGCTGTCGATCGCCCGCAACCTGTTCCTCGGACGCGAGCCGATCAAGCCGCCGCGTTTCCTCAACCGCATGGACCAGGAGGCAATGAACGTGGTTGCCCGTGACCTGCTCAAGCAGGTCGGCATCTCGAAGAACATCCCGCCGACGACGCCGATCGGCTCGCTCTCCGGCGGCGAGCGGCAGGCGGTGGCGATTGCGCGCGCCATGCATTTCGACAGCGATCTCATCATCCTCGACGAGCCGACCAACAATCTCGGCGTCGCCGAAACGCAAGGCGTGCTGAGCTTCGTGCGCAGTGCCCGCGATTCCGGCCATTCCTGCATCTTCATCGCCCACAACATCCATCATGTCTTCCAGGTGGTTGACCGCATCGTCGTCATGCGCCGCGGCAAGGTGGTTGCCGACGATATCGACCCGAAGAAGACCAGCGTCGCCGAAGTCGAACGCGTCATCACCGGCATGTCGGACAAGGAGATCCATGACGCGCTGGTCGAGGGCACGCAACGGCCCAGCTGAGCAGCCGGGGGTCGGCCTGATCGTCGAGGCACTGGATCGCATCGCCACATGGTTGCGACATGAAAGCCACCGTTTCGGATATTGCCAGGAGCTGCGGCCTGTCGACCGCGACGGTCGACCGTGTGCTCAACAACCGGGCGGGAGCCAGTGCCGCCAACCGGCAGCGCGTGATGGAGGCGGCCAAGCAGCTCGGCTATCTGCCGGTCGTCGACCAGGTCGCGTTGCCCTCGCGGCCGGCGCATCTCGAATTCTTCCTGCCGATCGGCAGCAATGCCTTCATGGCCGATCTGGCCAGACACATCGAGGATTATGCGGCGCGCCTGCCGCTGGTCGCCTCCTGCCGCATCCACAAGCTCGCCGGCATCTCGCCGAGCGCCTTGCAGGCGGCCGTCGAAAACCTCTCGCTCAAGGCGAACGGCGTCGGCGTCATCGCCATCGATCATCCGAGAACGCGCAACATCTTGCGCGAGATCGTCGAGGCCGGCATCCGCCTGGTCACACTGGTGTCCGATGTTCCCGGCGCGCCCCGCTCGGCCTATGTCGGTATCGACAACCGGGTGGCCGGCCGCACCGCGGCGCTGCTGATGGGACGGTTCCTCGGCGGCCGCCAGGGCCATCTGGCGATGGTCGTCGGTTCACGCTCCTACCGCGGCCACGAGGAACGCGAGATGGGCTTTCGCTCCGTGCTCGGCGAGGAGTTCCCCAACCTAACCGTCACCAGCGCCGTGGAGATCAACGATGAGCCGGAGGTCAGTTATACCGCGACCATGAAGGCGCTGCACAACGAGCCGGAGCTGCTCGGCATCTATTGTATCGGCGCCGGGCGCTCGGGCGTGGCAAAAGCATTGCTCGAAGTCAGGCCGCAGACGAAGCCGGTGTTCATCTGCCATGATCTGACGCGCGAGACGCGCGGCTATCTCGTCGACGATCTGCTCGACGTCGTCATCGACCAGAATGCGCGGCTGATCGCCGAACAGTCGGTCATTCGCCTGCTCGGCTCGATCGCCTCGTCGGCGCCCTATCTGACGCGGAAATTCATCGAGCCGCGCCTGATCTTCAAGGAAAATGTCCCGGTGCAGTGATGTCGCGCGAGGCGATGGTCGCTCGGGCCTCGATCGTTAAAATTCGGTTGATACCGCAAATCTGCACATCACCTATGCAACTTTTGTGGTTGCCGAATCATTGGGCAATCGATAGTTTCGCAGGTGTCGGCCATCTACTCCTCCCAGATGCGATGCCGACGCTGAGTGCGGTACACCTCCTCCCGTGCCGTATTCGAAATCGAGCCCGCTGCCACCTCCTCCCGGCAGCGGGCTTTTTTTGTTCCGGCTCCGGGATAGCGGCCAATGCTTGCGGTCGGGACAGCACCGGACACGTTTGCTGATCCGCGGATCGATGAGCTTCGCTGCGACCGCCGCGGCTTGTCGGGCAGAATCCTGTCACACTTGTCACTCTCACCGGTTCGCCGGCGGCCCTATCCTGCCTCACGACCAGCAATCAATGCCGCGCCGGCCATGGTGCGGAGGATCGGCACAGGAGACGCGAGATGGCACATCGCGATGGGACGAGACATCACCCGGCGGCGCGGCCCGCAATCGAAACGCCACGTATCGTTTCGCCGCTTGCGAGACTATCTGGCCCTGAAAGACGTGATCAGGCCTTCCGCCATGCGGACGAACTGCGCGCTCGGGCCCTCGGCACCGACGCTTTGCAGGCTGACGCGGGCGCCCTCGAGCAGAAGCGACAGCGTATCGGCGAGAAGCTCGGCCTGTCCGATACCCGCATCGCGACACAGCGAGACCAGACGCTCGCGCTGCGCTTCCTTGAGTTCCTTGATCACTTGCCTTGCCGGATGATCGGCCTCGCTCAGCTCGATGGCGGCGTTGGCCATGTCGCAACCGCGACGATCCGACATCAGGCAATCGGCCGCCATCCGGACCCAGGCATGCAGCTGCGCCAGCTTGTCGCCCGGATTCTCGGCCTCGAACTTTTCCCACATCGCGTTGGCGCTGCAAGCGGTCGCCCGCAGACATTCGATGATCAGGTCGTCCTTGGACTCGAAATGCCGGTAGAGCGTCATCTTGTTGGTGCCGGCCGCCTCAGTGATGGCGTCGATGCCGACGCCGCGAATGCCATGCTTGTGAAACATGTCCCGTGCCGTCTCCAGGATCCTGTCCCGGGGGCGAACACGCTCCACAACACCGTCTGTCATCAAAACCTCCGTGATTGCGTTTCCCGAAATTCCCTCGGCGCACCTCTTGACTAGGGTGTTACCGGTCTGTAACGTTAGAGATGTTACTTACCTGTAACACCCGCATTGCATCATGTCAAACTCGCAAGTGCCGGCCATCAACCCCGCCCCGATCGGCAAGGGGACGAACCGCACCTTACGGCCCCGGCCGGCGAGCAAGAAAACACCCGATCCGCGGCTTGCCGCGGATCAGCAAAAACCAGGAGCCGCTTCGATGTCGCAGCGCAATGATCTGACGATCGATGAAGTCGTGAGGGATCCGATGATCCGCATGCTGATGAAGGCCGACCGCGTCGACCCGCGGTCCTTCGAGGCGATGCTGCGTGCGCTGGCGGACGAACAGGCCGAGCGCCGCAATGCGCCGCGCCGCCTTGAAGATTTCGGCTTTCTCGAAGATTCCGGCTCAACACGCAGCCGGCGGCTTTCCAGGGTAGCCAGGGCGTTTGGCCGGGCCAGAGCATCGGGCGAGGCGTGCATATCATGGTAAACTTCTTCATTCATCGTCCGATCTTTGCGTCGGCGATCGCCATCATCATGGTGCTCGCCGGAGGGATCTGTTATTTCCTCCTGCCCGTCTCGCAGTTTCCCGACATCACGCCGCCCCAGGTCGTGGTCAGCGCCCATTACCCGGGCGCCAGCGCGCAGGTCGTCGCCGACACGGTGACGACGCCGCTCGAACAGCAGATCAACGGCGTCCAGGGGATGACCTATATGTCGTCGTCGAGCTCCAATGACGGCTCCTCGACGATCACCATCACCTTCGACGTCGGCTACGATCTGAGCACGGCGGCCGTCGACGTCCAGAACCGCGTTTCGCAGGCGGCTTCCTCGTTGCCGGCCATCGTCAATCAGGGCGGCGTGACGATCAAGAAGCAGAACCCGAACTTCGTCCTGATCGTCGACCTCACCTCGCCGGACGGTTCCGTCAACCCGGTCGCGCTGAGCAACCTCGCCTACTTGCAGGTGGTCGATCCGCTGAAGCGCCTGCCCGGCGTCGGCGACGTGCAGATCTTCGGTGAGCGGCGCTATTCGATGCGCATTTGGCTCGACCCCGACAAGCTCGCCAATCTCGGCATTACTGCCGTCGACGTGCAGAACGCCGTCGCCGAGCAGAACGTCCAGGTGGCGGCCGGCAAGATCGGGCAATCACCGGCTCCGGCCGGCACCGCCTTCGAGATGCAGGTCAACGCCGTCGGCAGGCTGAGCGATCCCAAGGAGTTCGGCGACATCGTCGTGCGGGCCAATACCGCCAACGGCTCGCTGGTCAGGCTGCGCGACGTTGCGCGCATCGAGCTCGGCGCGCTGCAATATTCGTCGTCGGCCTTCTTCGGCAAGGACCCGACGGTGGTGCTCGCGGTCTACCAGATGCCGGGGTCCAACGCGCTCGATCTGCAGCAGCGCGTCAAGGACAAGATGCAGGAGCTGTCGGCCCGTTTCCCGAAGGGCGTCAGCTACGCCATGCATTACGATACGACACGTTTCGTTTCGGCCTCGATGCACGACGTGCTGATCACGCTCGGCGAAGCGCTGGTCCTGGTCGTCGCCGTGGTGTTCATCTTCCTGCAAAGCTGGCGCACCACGATCATCCCGACGATCGCAATTCCGGTGTCGCTGGTGGCGACGCTGGCCGTCATGCATATGCTTGGCTTCTCGCTGAACATGCTCAGCCTGCTCGGCATGGTGCTGGCGATCGGCCTCGTCGTCGACGACGCCATCGTCGTCGTCGAGAATGTCGAACGCCAACTTGAGGCCGGCCTCAAACCGCTGGCTGCCACGCGTACCGCGATGGCGGAGGTTACCGGCCCGATCATCGCCACGACCGCCGTGCTGATGGCTGTGTTCGTGCCGGTTGCCTTCATTCCCGGCGTGTCCGGCCGGCTCTACAACCAGTTCGCCCTGACTGTGGCGATCTCGTTCGGCATCTCGGCCTTCGTCTCGCTGACGCTTACCCCGTCGCTCAGCGCCGCCTTCCTGCGCCACCGGCCGGAAACGCAGTTCGTGCTGTTCCGCTGGTTCAACATGGGCTTCGAACGGCTGGCGCATGCCTATGCGAATGGTGTGCGCATTCTCATCCGCCTGCGCTGGATCATGCTTGGCGTGTTCGCGGCCGGACTTGTCGCGACCTATTTCGTCTGGCAGCGCCTGCCGTCGACCTTCCTTCCGGTCGAGGACCAGGGCTATTTCTTCGTCGTCATCCAGCTCCCCGACGGGGCCTCGCTGGAACGCACCGACGCGGTGGCGCAAAAGGCACGCGACATCCTGCAGAACACGCCCGGCGTCGACATCGTCGGCTCGATCAGCGGCTTGAACTTCCTGACCAGCGCCGCGCAGTCGAACTCGGCGGTCGAATTCGCGATCCTGAAGCCATGGGACGAACGCGGCCCCGACCAGAGCGCCTCTAAGCTCGTCGCCGACGTGCGCAACAAGCTGCTGCAAATTCCGGAGGCTTTTGCGCTGAGCTTCGATCCGCCGTCGATCCCGGGCATCGGCACCACTGGTGGCTTCGAGTTCCAGGTCGAGGACCTGACCGGCCGCGGCAGCGTGGCGCTCAACGATGCGACGCAAGCGGTGATTGCCGAGGCGCGCAAGCAGCCGGAGCTCAACCCGCAGCAATTGTTCTCGTCGTTCTCGACCTCGACGCCGCAGTTCAACTACGATCTCGATCGCGCCAAGGCGAAGCTGCTCGGGCTCAACCTGCCGGACGTGTTCAATACGCTGCAGATCTATCTCGGCTCGCTCTATGTGAATGATTTCAACCTGTTCGGCCGCACCTTCCGGGTGACGATACAGGCCGACAAGGACTCTCGCGCCGGTCCGGCCGACATTTCGCGGCTCTATGTCCGCAATGCGTCGGGTGGCATGGTGCCGCTGAGCACGCTGGGCAAGCTTGTGCCCGTCGTCGGCCCCGAGACCGTGCCACATTACAACAACAATGCGTCGGCCCTGATCAACGGCGGCGCCGCCCCCGGCTTTTCGTCCGGCCAGGCGGTGGCGGCGATGGAACGTGCCGCTGCCACGGCATTGCCGAGAGACTTCGGCTACGAATGGACCGGCATCACCTATCAGGAGCTCAAGGCGGGATCGATCGCATCCGTCGTCTTTGGTCTCGCGATCGTCTTCGTCTTCCTGATCCTCGCCGCGCAATATGAGAGCTGGGCGATGCCGTTCATGGTGCTGCTGGCGGTGCCGCTCGCACTGTTCGGTGCATTCGTCGTGCTGTGGCTGCGCGGCATGCAGATCGACGTCTATTCGCAGATAGGCTTCGTCATGCTGATCGGACTGGCGGCCAAGAACGCGATTCTGATCGTCGAGTTTGCCCGGCGCCGGCGCGAAGAAGGCCTCAGCATCGTCGACGCCGCGATGGAAGCGGCGCGGCTTCGGCTGCGACCGATCCTGATGACCGCCTTCGCCTTCATCCTCGGCGTGCTGCCGCTGATGTTCGCTACAGGTGCAGGTGCGGCGAGCCGGCAGTCGATCGGCACCACCGTCTTTGGCGGCATGGTCGCGGCGACGATCCTGTCGCTGGTGTTCGTGCCGGTCTTCTATGCGGTGATCGAGCAGCTGCGCGAGCGCCGCAGCGAGAGCGAACCGGTTTCCGAAGCGACCGAACAACCAACTGCCGAACCCGCCTTCGAGCCATTGGCCGAAGCGGCTGAATAGGACTGGAGAATTGATCATGCGTAAATGGAAAATCGCGCTGGGAACGGCCGTCGCCCTTGGGGCCATTTCGGTGGCGAGCGTTCACCTGCTCGACATGGGCAGCCTCAGCCTCAACGCCGGCACAGCCGGGGCGGCAACCCCCAAGCCGGAAGCCTTTGTCATGCCGGTGCCGGTGGTGAGCGTCGTCAAGAAGACGATCCCGATCTATCTCGACTACGCCGCCCGGGTGGAGCCGATCCGCAGCATCACGCTGCAGGCGCGCGTGCCGGGCTATCTGCAGGAGCAGGTCGCCACCGACGGCAGCGACGTTGCGAAGGGCGACCTTCTCTACAAGATCGCGCCGGAGGATTTCCAGGCTGCCCTCGAGCAGGCGAAGGCGCTTATCCAGCGCGACACGGCAACACTCGACTATGCGCGCTCCAATCTCGGGCGCGGCAGCGAGCTCGCCAAGAGCGGCTATCTCGCCAAGGACGTGTTCGACCAGCGCACCAGCACCTTGCGTGAGGCTCAGGCCTCGCTCGCCGTGAACCAGGCCGCCTTGCGGACCGCCGAGCTCAATTTGAGCTACACCGAAATCCGTGCCCCGTTTGCGGGACGTATCGGTCGCAGCCAGGCTTCCGTTGGAACGCTGGTCAGCGTTGCCGGCACGGTGCTCAATTCGCTGGTGCAGCTCGATCCGATCTACGTCACCTTCAATCCGAGCGAAACGGACCTGACACAGATCGAGGAAGCCCGCGCCGCGGGACCGATCAGTGTCGACGTCCTGCTTCCCGGTGAAACGGAACCGCGCCAGAAGGGCAATCTTACCTTCATGGACAACACGATCGATCGATCGACCGGCACGATCACGGCACGGGCGACGGTCGGCAACGGCAAGTTCACGCTGCTGCCCGGCCAATATGTCCGCGTCCGGCTGCACGTCAAAGAGCAGCCCGATGCGCTGATGGTACCGCAGACGGCACTCGGCTCAGGCCAGCTCGGCAAATATCTCTATGTCGTCGGCAAGGACAACACGGTCGACCAGCGTATCGTTTCGCTCGGACCGACCAATGGCGATCAGGTCGCCATCTTGAGCGGTGTGGCCGAAGGCGACCGGGTGATTACCGGGAATCTGCAGAAGATCGGCCCGGGAATGCCGATCTCGCCGCTGCCCGAGAAACCGGCCACCTGATAACCCCCATCAGGTCCGGTCCCGCGGCGCCCTCGGCTCCCACGCCAAGGGCGCCGTTTTTGCTGACGTTTTCGACACGGCCGATTCAAGCCGTAGTGCGAACGGCGGCTCTGGCGACGATGGCAGCATAGAGGCGCTCTCCAACTGTGAAGGCAGTTTGTGGATCAGCAAACGAGGCATCCATCCAGCCGACGGCTTGTCGCGGCTACACGTATCACTCGCGCGAACGCCCGCTTCGACCTGGATGGATGGACTGCTGGATTTAGGCGGCATAAGGCACCGTCTTCCAGGTCAAATCCTGGCGCAACGGTTTCGCCGGTCAGGCCGCCTGCAGGATCCGGATCCCGTGGCGTCCGGTAAGCTCGATCACGCGGTTAATCATGCCAGCGGTCGGCGGGCCGGAGGGCGCGTCCTTGGATGCAGCCTCTTCGAAGAATGCGATCATCTCGTCGTCGACGATCGCCATGAAAATAACCGGCACGGGACCAGCATTGCGATAGCCATGGGGCGCGTTGCCCGGAATGGTGACGACATCACCGGGTTCCACCTCATATTCTTGCGCGACCCCATCGATCATTGTCCATATCGTGAGGGTGCCCTCGAGAATGCGGAAAATTTCCGCGGAAGGATGCGTGTGGGGCGGCGTGCCGCTTCCAGGAGGTACCGTGACGTCGATCACGTTGAGTGCCGTCCCAGCGAGCTTTGCCCGGACAGCGACCTGATCGCCCATCACCCAGAAGCCTTGAACCGAATCGGCCGGATGGACCGTCGCTTTGGTCTTATGCCAAGTCACTTGCTTTTTCCTTTCGAACAGCGCCTTGCTGCGATTTTGCCGCATTGAGCAAGGCGCGAATTGCCCAGGCGGCTGCCTCTCCGGCCTCACGGCCGGTAAGACCCCAGTAGTCTTTCATCGTCTGCCAGGCAGTGGCGCTGAACAGGAGCTGGATCACGGCCTCAAGCTGGCGCGCCGCCTTCGGGTCCATTCCGTTTGCGACTTGCGAAAGGCTGCTCCGAAAGGCACGTTGCCGCTCACCATTGGCTTGCAGGCGCATCTCGCGCCCGGTAGCGCTCGCATGCGAGGCTCTGACTACGCCTTCGATTGCGTCCAACGAGGCGAAAAGGTCGGGAGGAAGATCGATCAGATCCTGCTCCCGCTCAGGCCAGAACCGCACTCCCAGAGAGGCATTGGTGCTGGCCCAAAAGGCTTCCAAAAGCGCTTCCTTCGTCGGGAAATGGCGGAAGATGGTCCGTCGGTTTACGCCCGAAACCTCGGCAACCTCATCGAAGCCAAGGAGGCTGTACGGATTTTGCTCCAGAATCGTTCGAATGGACGCGAGGATGCGCTCGCGCGTGGCCTGCGCCTGCTCTGCCCGCAGCGGGCTCTCGTATTTCTGAGTCATCGTTTGTGAATTCATGTCACTGCTAGTGACACAAACCTTCCCAGTCGTCAATGGACATTGCGAAGGCTACGCACCAGGTTGTCTCCCGCTGTGAGAAGCCAGCTGACGCTCAGCGGCCGGGACCTGGTCGGCTTGCATGGTCAGGCTGGCTGAGGCCGGAAGGGCGCCAATGTCTCCAGGATCGAGAATCCAGCTCTTGTTAGATTGTCGACAATCTGCTTGTCTTGCTTTCGGTTCCCTGGAGCAGCCGAATGGCAAAGCTGGATTTCAGTCCGATCGCCGACACGACAAGACGCGCCGAGATCGTCGCGCTGCTGAGGCGGGCGATCCTGACCGGCCGGCTGGAACCGGGACAGAAGCTCAACGAACTCAGGATTTCCGAGCAGATGCGGGTGAGCCGCGCGCCGCTGCGCGAGGCGATGCGCGAATTGGTGCAGGAAGGCATCCTGACCAGCATCCCCTACGCCGGAACCTTCGTCATCAACGTCACCGCCAAGGACATCGATGATGCCTATTCGCTCAACAGGGTGCTCGACGAATTCGCCATCGCGCGGACCTGGCCACTTCGCGACCAGCGCTTCTCCGACGAACTCGACCGGCGCCATGCGGCGGTGAAGCAGGCGACGCGCGAACTGGACACGACGCGGCAGATCGAAACGGCGCTGCAACTGCATGGCCTGATCCATGAATGGGCCGACAATTCGGTGCTCCTGGAAGTCTGGCAGCGGCTGACCAGCCGGCTGCAGATGTATTTCGCCCTGCACCAGCGGGCGCGCAACGAGCCGGTGCCTGCCGAAGATGCTCACGAGACCTATGTGCGGCTGCTCAAGGGCACCGACATGCCCGCTGCCCAGCGCCATGCCAAGGAGCACATCGATTTCGATTTCGAGGCATTGCTCGCCTATGCGCGCGGGCTGGAACAGCGCGACTCAAAGGGCGCCGGCGCCGATCGTGCCGGCCGACCTAAAGCCGGCTGAGCCCGACAAATTTGACGGACATCCCGGAACACAGACAACGGACAGAAAACGTGCAGATCAAAACCATCAAGGCCTACCATGTCGTGCAGCCCTTCGTGGACGGGCCTTACCGCATGTCCAAGGGGCGTGTCGCCGATGCGTTCGACGCGGTGATCGTCGCCATCATCGCCGACAGCGGCCTCACCGGCTGGGGCGAGATGGCGCCGCTTGGCAATTTCTATTCGCCTGCCTTCGCTGCGGGTACTCGCGCCGGCGTCGTCGAGATCGCGCCGCATCTCATTGGCCATGACCCACGCGGGCTTGCCAGTATCAACAGGCTGATGAATACCGTGTTCAAGGGCCATCCCTACGTCAAGTCGGCGCTCGACATGGCGTGCTCGGATCTTGCGGCGCGCGCCGCCGACGTGCCGCTGGTCACGTTGCTTGGCGGCCGCGAAAGCGAGACGGCCGAACTCTACAAAGTCGTCACCCACGGCACGGTCGACGCGATGGCCGCGCTCGCCAAGCACATCGTCGGGGAAGGATTTCATCGGCTGCAAGTCAAGGTCGGCGGCAACGTCCATGACGACATCGAGCGCGTCACAGCCGTTGCCGCCGCGGTGCCGAAGGGCACCGTCATCTTCTGCGACGCCAATGCCGGTTGGACGCCTTACCAGGCGCGCCAGTTCGCCGATGCGACGCGCAACATCGACTATACGTTCGAGCAGCCCTGCACGACGATCGACGAATGCCTGTCGGTGCGCCGCTCGCTCGACAAGCCGATGGTGCTCGACGAATCCGTCGCCTCGCTGGACGATATGCTCGACATCCACCGCAAGGGCGCGGCCGACGGGCTGACGCTGAAGATCTCGCGCCTCGGCGGCGTCACCAAGACGCGCCAGATCCGCGACCTTGCCGTCGACCTCGGCTTCATGATCACGGTCGAGGACACTGGCGGCGCCGAGATCGACACATCCGCCATGGCGCATCTGTCGCTGTCGACGCCGGAGGAGCGCCGGCTGCACGCCATCGCCTTTCACGAATGGGTGACGGTGCGCACCGCATCCAACATGCCGCCGGTTTCGGGAAGCCGTATGGGCATTCCGGATGGGCCGGGCCTCGGCATCGATGTCGTTCCCGGCCTGCTTGGTGCGCCCTTCTTCGAAATCGGCAGCTGAGCTGCAATAAGGCTGCACCCAATCAACCTGAATATGCCGCGTCCTTCTGACTGCGGAGGCACGGCCGTGTGGATTGACCGCTCATCCAATCGTCTTCGGCCGATTGCAGAGCGACAATGCCCAATTGCCGGTTGAAATATTTTTCATTTGCAAATAGAAATGTTCAAACGTGATTTGGACGCTGCGGCGCGTCAGGAACTGGAGGAAGCGACATGTCCCATCCGCAATTTGCAGCGGAACTTCTGCAGCGCGCTGAACAGCAGGGGCCGATCACCATCGGGCTTGCCGGCGCCGGACAGATGGGCACCGACATCGTCGTCCAGGTCGCGCTGATGCCGGGCATGCGGATCGGCGCCATTTCCGAAGTCAGGCCGCAGGCAGCGATCGACGCGGCGCTGCTCGCTGGCCATGACCGTTCCGACATCGTCCAGGCCGGCAATGCGGCCGCGATCGACCGCGCCATCGAGGCCGGCAAGATCGCGGTGACCGAAGATTTGCATGCGCTGGCGGCGGCCGGCCGGATCGACGTCATCATCGACGCGACGGGCAATCCCAATATCGGCACGCTGTTCGCGCTGGAAGTGATGAAGAACGGCAAGCACATCGTCATGCTCAATGTCGAGGCCGACATCACCATCGGCCGTTTCCTCAAGGACGAAGCGCGTAAGGCTGGCGTCGTATATACCGGTGCGGCCGGCGACGAGCCGGCCTGCACGCTGGAGATCATCGGCTTTGCCAAGAGCCTCGGCTTCAACATCATCGCCGCCGGCAAGGGCAAGAACAATCCGCTGAAGATCGACGCCATGCCGGCCGACTACGAGAAGGAGGCGGCCGAGCGCAACATGAATGCGCGCATGCTGGTCGAATTCGTCGACGGCTCGAAGACGGCGATCGAGATGGTGGCGATCGCCAATGCGACCGGCCTAGTGCCCGATGTGCCGGGCATGCACGGCCCGACCGCGACGCTGGAGGAGTTGGCCAGCGTGCTTTGCCCGCGCGAGGATGGCGGCGTGCTGCATCGCAAGGGCGTTGTCGATTACTCGATCGGCAAGGGTGTGGCGCCCGGCGTGTTCTGCATCATCGAGACCCGGCATCCGCGTGTGCTGGAGCGCATGATCGACCTCAAGGTCGGCAAGGGCCCCTATTTCACGATCTTCCGGCCCTATCATCTGACCAGCCTGGAAGTGCCGCTGTCGGCGGCGCGTGCTGTCGTCTACAAGCGTGCGGACATGGAGCCGCTCGACCATCCGGTCGCCGAGGCGGTGGCGGTTGCCAAGAGCGATCTTGGTGTGGGCCAATCTCTCGGCATGATCGGCGAGAACGACTATCGCGGCTTCGCCATGACCTGGGGGGATGCGCGCGCCCGCGGCGCCCTGCCGCTCGGCCTTGCCGAACGCGCCAAGGTGGTCAAGCCGCTCAAGACCGGCGACTTCCTGACCTATGAAAATTGTGTACCCGACGATTCGATGGTGATAACCCAGATCCGCCGCCGTCTCGACCAGTCGGACGGACGGTTCGTTACAAACGCAGCCTGACCCCGCCGGATCTCCGCCTGATGGACGATGTCGTAATCGGGATCGACGCCTCGACCACGGCCGTGAAGGCGATTGCCTTCACGCGCGCCGGCGAGGAGCTGTTCCAGGCGCGCGAGCCGTACCCGCTTTCAAATCCGAAGCCCGGCCATTTCGAGCAGGACGCCGAACATTGGTGGACGGCGCTGCTTGGCGCATTGAGGCAGGTCACCGAGGCGGTCGGCGCTGCGCGGGTGGCGGCGATCTGCATCGCTCACCAGCGAGAGACCTTCACGCTGGTGGACAGCGCCGGCAAAGCACTCATGCCGGCGATCCTGTGGCTCGACGAACGCGCCCGGCCGCAGGTTATCAGGCTTTCGACCGAACTCGGCCGCGAGGCGATCCGCGACTGGAGCGGCAAGCCGCCGGACCCGACGCCGGCGCTCTACGCCATTGCCTGGCTTGCCGAGCACCAGCCGCAAGTGCTTCGCCAGGCAGCGGCACTGGTCGACGTGCACGGTTTCTTCGTCCAGCGGCTGACCGGGCGATTGGTCACCAGCACCGCAAGTGCGGATCCGCTCGGGCTGCTCGACGTCGAGAAAGGTACCTGGCATCCCCGCCTCGTTGCGGCCGCCGGACTGCAGATGGAGCAATTGCCCGAGCTGGTCGCGCCAGGCGTGGTCTGCGGCAGTCTTTCCGCAAGCATAACCCAGCTGACCGGCCTGAGGGCCGGCACGCCGATCGTTGCCGGCGCTGGGGACGGCCAGGCGATGGGCCTCGGCATGGGCGTCTACGGCGAGGGCAAGAGCTATCTCTCGCTCGGCTCCGGCGTGGTCAGCGGCTGCTATTCCGGCAAGGTGAAAACCTCGGACGCCTTTCGCACGCTGGTCTCGCCGACCGGCTCCGGTTTCATGCTGGAGACCGTGCTGCGCTCGGGCATGCAGCTGGTCGACTGGATCGTGCGAACCACCGGTTCGCCCTCGGCGGCAGCGCTGGAGAAAGTGGCGCTGGATGTTGCCGCGGGCAGCGAGGGCCTGCTCATCATGCCCTATTGGGCCGGCGTCATGAGCCCGTATTGGGACGGTGCGGCGCGCGGCGCCATTGTCGGCCTGTCGCTCGATCACCGGCCGGAGCATCTCTTCCGCGCTGTCCTGGAAGGCATCGCCTTCGAGCAGGCCGTCGCCACCGAGGCCATGGAAGCCCAGGCCGGCGGACCGGCGGCGATGATCGCCGCCGGCGGCGGCACCAATTGCGCGCTGCTAATGCAGATCATGGCAAGCGTGCTCGAGCGGCCGCTCTCGGTTTCGCCGGTCAACGAAGCCGCCGCACTCGGCGCTGCCATGCTGGCGGCAGCGGCTGTCGGCTGGTTTGCCTCGCCGGAAGCCGCAGCAGAGGTAATGGCTGCCGCTCCCACCAGGCATGTCGATCCGGTCGACGGGCTTGTCGCCGCCTATCGCAGCCGCAAGGAAATCTACCGCGACCTTTACCAGGCGACGCGCGATATCCACACCCGCCTCGGCGCTCTCGGCGAAATCTAGCGGTTGAGCAGCCCCTTTGCCGCGTCTTCGTCGGTGATCAGAACCGATACCTTGGTGTTGGCGAGCGCAGCCCGCATTACCGCTACCTTCTCGCTGCCGCCCGACACCAGGATGATGCTCGGGATATCCGACAGATCCTGCAGCGGATAGGCGCAGACGCGGCGGTTGACCTCGTGGTCGACCGGGCGGCCCTCGGCGTCGATGAAATGACACAGAATATCGCCGACGGCACCGGCCGCCTGCAATTCCTCGAGTTCGCTTGGCTTGATGAAGCCGTAATTGGCGATCGGGCTGTCGTTGGAAAACGAGCCGACGCTGAGCACGGCGATGTTTGCCCGGCGTGCACGGAAGACGACGTCCTGAACGCTGCGCTGGCTCATGAAAGCGTCGCGCTGCTCCGGCCTGTCGGCATAGACCGGCACCGGCAGCAGGAAGCACTCTGCACCGATCTTTTCGGCGAAATCCCAGGCGCTTTCTGTCGGGTTGAGCGGCTGGGCATGGGTGAGGCCGCCAAGCATCGAAACCACCGTCGTCCTGGCGATGGGCCGCCGCGGCAATTCATTGATGGCGAATTTCAGTGTCCGCCCCCAGCCCAGTGCGATGACATCGCCGGCATTCACATGGTCGGCCAGGTAGGCGGCGGCGGCGTGGCCGATCATCAGCGGCGCGTTGCTTCGGTCGGCCGCCGACGGCACCACAACAGCCTGGCTGAGCCCGAACCGCTGCTTCAGGCTTTCCTCCAAAATCACGCATTCGACGACGCTGTCGCGGATGCGAAACTGGACGACACCCTCTTCGCGGGCGGCGGAGAGAATGCGATGCACCTTGATGCGGCCGACGCCGAGAATTTCGGAAATCCGCTCCTGTGTAAGGCCCTCGACATAATAGTGCCAGGCGGCGCGGGCCTTGAGTTCGGCGTCGGGGAAGCGCGAGGCTCTTTCGTTCTCTACGATCGTCATCTGTTTGCCTTGCCGCAGCCGCCGGCTCTGCTCATGATATTCCAATCCGGCGACTTCGAAATGCCCAAGATTTTCGAGACCTTGCGTAAGGCAAACCGGCGGACAGCGCAAACCGTGCTCGAATGAAGCGGCAGGTCTTGACAATTTTCCGACGAACAGTTTAGCTGAACAAAATTGCATGTTAAAGATAAATTGTTCACAGGGAGGGGCCTGGTGAACAAAGTGGCCCGGTGATGCAGCGCCGGATTGCTGTGGAGGAGACAAAGTGGCTGTGAGCAACGACGCAAGCAATTTGAAGGCAGGCGAGTTGAAGGCAGGCTCTGGCGCGCAGGCTACGGCGGGCGCAAGGTTTTCGGCTGTCTTTGCCGGAACCATGGGTCCGCTGATCGGGCTGGTTCTGCTGTGCCTGGCGCTCTCGCTGACTACCGACACCTTCCTGACCATCCGCAACATCCTCAACGTGCTCGACCAGGTCACTGTGCTCGGCATCATGGCGATCGGCATGACGCTGGTCATCCTGATCGGCGGCATCGACCTGTCCGTCGGCTCGGTGCTGGCGCTGGCTTCCATGGTGATGGGCTTCGTCGCCCATCCGGACTATCTCAATCTCGGCCTGCCGGCCGGCATCGCCGCAGCCCTCGTCGTCGCCGGCCTTTGCGGGCTGGTTTCGGGCCTGCTGGTGACGGTCACCAAGCTGCCGCCCTTCATCGCCACGTTGGCGATGATGTCGGTGGCGCGCGGCCTCGCCAACATGATCACCGACGGCTCGCAGATCGTCGGCTTTCCCGACTGGTTCACCAGCCTGTCGATAATCCGCCATTTCGGATTCCTCTCGGTCACCGTCGGGCTGATGATCGTGCTTGCCGTCATTTTCGCGATCTTCCTGAATTATCGCGCTACCGGCCGTAGCCTGTACGCGATCGGCGGCAGCGCCGAAGTCGCCCGGCTGTCCGGCATACCAGTCAAGTCGCTGACAAACTGGGTCTATGCGATCTGCGCCGTGCTGGCCGGTCTCGCCGGCATCGTGCTTGCCGCCCGGCTCGATTCCGTCCAGCCGAGCTCCGGCCTTGGCTACGAACTCGACACCATCGCGGCGGTGGTGATCGGCGGCGCCAGCCTGTCGGGCGGCGTCGGTTCGATCGGCGGCACAGCCATCGGCGTCCTCATCATCGGCGTGCTGCGCAACGGGCTGAACCTGCTCGGTGTCTCGCCCTTCATCCAGCAAGTGGTTATCGGCGTGGTGATCGCGCTGGCGGTGGCCACCGACACGTGGCGGCGCCGAGCACAATGAAGAATGGGGCACAATGAAGAATTGGGCTCAATGAGATTCGCCCCGATATTCGGGCGAAAACGGATCGGTGATCCGAAACTGGGAGTTGTTCGGCCAAGGGGCGCCGCGATGCGCGGGCAGGACAGATTGAACATCAACGGAGGAATAAACATGCTGACCAAACGTTCATTGCTGCTTGCCGCCGCGGCCGTCATCCCGCTGCTTGGCCTGTCCGACATGGCCTCGGCCAAGGAGGCCAAAAAGCTCGGCCTCGCCGTCGCCAATCTGCAGGCCGACTTCTTCAACCAGATCAAGCAGTCCGTCGAAGCCTACGGCAAGGAAAAGGGCATCGAGGTCGTTACCGTCGACGCCAAGGGCGATTCGGCGACCCAGGTCAGCCAGGTGCAGGACCTGATCACGCAGAACATCGATGCGCTGATCTATATTCCAGCCGGCGCCACCGCCGCCACCGTGCCGACCAAGACCGCCAAGGCTGCCGGCATCCCAGTCGTCAATGTCGACCGCAACGCCGATGGCGCGCCCGGCGATACCTTCATCGCAACCAACAGCGTGGCATCGGCCAAGGCGGTTTGCGACTACATCGCCAAGCAGGCCGGCGGCAAGGGCGAGCTGATCATCATCCACGGCCAGAAGGGCACGACGCCCGAAGTCGACCGCTCGAAGGGCTGCGGCGAAGCGCTGAAAGGCTATCCCGACATCAAGGTTGTCGGAGAATTGTGGAGCGAAGGCTGGCACCAGGACGAAGGCTTCAAGCTGACGCAGGATCTGTTGCAGTCGCACCCCGACGTGTCGATCGTCATCGGCCAGGCCGACGCGCTGGCGCTCGGTGCGGCGCAGGCCGTCAAGGTCGCCAATCCCGGCCACAAGGTCTGGGTTGCCGGCTTCGACGGCGACGTGGCGGCGCTCAAGGCACTGAAGGACGGCGTCTTCGACGTGACCGCGACGCAGCAGACCCAGGGCATGGGCCGGCTCGCCGTCGATGCAGCAATCAAGCTGGTGGCCGGCGAGACCATTCCCGCCGAACAGCTGCAGGATGCGACGCTGACCACCAAGGACAATGTCGAGCAGTTCATCGCCAAGCATCCCTGATTGAGACCAGTCCGGCAATCGACGAGCGCAACGATGTCCACCGATCCTCGCCACACGCACAGCCCCCATAACGGGCTCGTCGTCAGCGGCCTCTGCAAAAGCTACGGGCCGGTGCAGGTCCTGGCCGATGCGAGCTTCGAGGTGCGGCCGGGCGAGGTCGTGGCGCTGCTTGGCGAAAACGGCGCCGGCAAGTCGACTGTCTCGAACATCATCGCCGGGTCGACGAAACCCGATGCCGGCACCATCACCTGGCGGGGGAACGCTTATTCCCCCGCCAATCCTGCCGCGGCGATCGACGCCGGCATCGGCATGATCCACCAGGAGCTGAAGCTCTTGCCCGATCTGTCGGTCGCCGAAAACGTCTATGTCGGGCGCCTGCCGATGCGTGGCGGCCGCATCGACCGCGCGGCAATGAATGCACGGGCATCGGCCCAGTTGAAGCGCCTCGGCCTCGATGTCTCGCCCGAGCGCAAGGTGCGCACGCTGCGTATCGCCGCCCAGCAGCAGGTCGAGATCGCCAAGGCGCTGACGCTCAATGCCGAGCTGCTGATCTTCGACGAACCGACGGCCGCCCTTGGCGGCGAGGAAACGGAGCTCCTGTTCCAGCAGATCCGCAAGCTCAAGGCGGAAGGCATGTCCTTCATCTATATCAGCCACCGGCTGGACGAGATCGCCCAGATCGCCGATCGCGTGGTGGTGATGCGCGACGGGCGCATCGTCGCCCGGCACGAGCGCGCCGACATTCCGGTGCGCACTGTCGTCGAGCAAATGGTCGGCCGCAGTGTCGAGCGGATGTTCCCTACGGTATCGGCGCCGGGCAACGACACGCTGCTCGAGGTCGAGAACCTGTCCTCGCCGGAACGCAGCTTTCAAAATGTCAGCTTTTCAGTGCGGGCCGGCGAAATCCTCGGCATTGCCGGGCTGATCGGCGCCGGACGCACGGAGCTGGTGCGGGCGATCGCCGGTGCCGATCCGATCTCATCGGGATCGGTGCGCGTCGCCGGCAAGCCGGTGCATCTCAATGGCCCGGCGGCGGCGATCAAGGCCGGCGTCGTCCTGGTACCGGAAGACCGCAAGGCGCAGGGCGTGGTGCTCGACCAGACGATCGGCGAGAACCTGGCGATCGGCAATTTCGACCATGTCGCGCCGAATGGCTGGGTGTTCCCGAAGGCGGTGCAGAAATTCGCCGAGGCCGGCATTCGCCGGCTCGGCGTCAAGGGCCGGCCGAACCAGGCGGTCAGCAAGCTCTCCGGCGGCAACCAGCAGAAAGTGATCATCGCCAAATGGGTGTCGCGCCCGCCCAAGGTATTCATCCTGGACGAGCCGACGCGCGGCATCGACGTCGGTGCACGCGCCGCGATCTATGATGTCATCGCCGACCTTGCCCGCTCCGGCATGGCGGTGGTGGTGGTGAGCTCCGACCTCGAGGAAGTTCTCGGCCTGTCACATCGCGTGCTGGTGCTGAGCCGCGGCCGGCAACGCGGCATTCTCGACCGCAGCGAAGCAAGCAATATCGCCGTGATGGAACTCGCCACGAGCTAGGAACAGCCCATCGAAACAAAGCGCAGCAGGTGGTATCCTCCCGGGCACCAGACCGCGCGGGGCGCCAGCAACAGAGTTGGCGCCCCTTTATTTCCGGAGGACGGCGGTTGGAGTAGAGGGACCGACGATGAAATTATTCGACCTTCATGGTGACGTGGCACTTGTGACAGGCGCCGGCAGCGGCATCGGGCAGGCAATCGCCATTGGGCTGGCCGAGGCCGGCGCCGACATAGCCTGCTTCGGCCACGCCTCGAAAGGCGGGCTACAGGAGACCGCGCACCGGATCACGGCACTCGGCCGCAAGGCGCTGGTGCTGAACGGCACGGTGACTTCAGAGGCCGATCTCGCGGCCGCGATCGAGCGTACGGAGATGGAACTCGGCGCGTTGACCATCGCCGTCAACAATGCCGGCGTCGCCGGAGCTGAGCCGGCAGAGACGCTGTCGCTGGAGAAATGGCAGAAGCTCTATGACGTCAATGTCAGCGGCGTGTTCCTGTCCTGCCAGGCCGAGGCCCGCGCCATGCTGACGCGGCGCAAGGGCTCGATCATCAACATCGCGTCGATGTCGGGCTCGATCGTCAATCGCGGCCTGACCCAGGCGCATTACAATTCGTCGAAGGCCGCGGTGATCCACATGTCGAAGAGCCTCGCCATGGAATGGGCCGATCGCGGCCTGCGCGTCAATGTCGTCAGCCCCGGCTACACGCTGACGCCGATGAACAAGCGGCCGGAGGTCGCCGACCAGGTCAGGATCTTTGAGCGCGACACGCCGATGGGCCGCATGGCGGCGCCGGAAGAGATGGTCGGCCCGACCGTGTTCCTGGCCAGCCGCGCCTCGAGTTTCGTCACCGGCATCGACCTGATCGTCGATGGCGGCTTCGTCTGCTGGTAGGAGAAAAGATGCAGAAGCGATTCCTGGGAAAAACGGCGGTCATCACCGGCGCCAGCGGCGGCATTGGCGCGGCAATGGCCAGGCGCTTCGCGGCGGAAGGTGCCGCGGTCGTTGTCAGCGCCATCGACCCGCGCGTCGAAGAGGTCGCCGCCGATCTCAAGGCTACGGGCGCCAGGGTCGCATCGCTGCGCATGGACGTGACCAAAAAGGACGAGGTCGTCGCCCTCTATGACCTGGCCGAGCAACAGTTCGGCCGCGTCGACATCTCCGTGCAGAATGCCGGTGTCATCACCATCGCCAGGATAGAGGCGATGACCGAGGCCGAATGGGACAAGGTGATGGCGGTCAACACCAAGGGCGTGTTCCTGTGCTGCCAGGAGGCGATCGCGCGCATTCGCAAGCATGGTGATGGCGGCCGGCTGATCAACACCGCATCCGGCCAGGCGCGGCAGGGCTTTATCTACACGCCGCATTATGCGGCCTCGAAATTCGGCGTCGTCGGCGTCACCCAGAGCCTGGCCAAGGAAGTGGCCAAGGAGAAGATCACCGTCAACGCGATCTGCCCCGGCATCATCGACACCGATATGTGGGCCTATAACGACGCCGCATGGGGCAAGTTGATGGGCGAGTACAAGCCCGGCGAGCTGATGGCCGAATGGGTGAAGAACATCCCGATGGGCCGCGCCGGCAGCGGCGAAGATGTCTCCGGCCTGGTCAGCTTTCTGGCCAGCGACGATGCAGCCTACATCACCGGCCAGACCATCAATGTCGATGGCGGCCTGATCATGTCGTGAGCGGCGGCGCGGGCCAACGTACCATCCACCGGGATCTGAAAGCCCCCTTCGCCGCGTTCAGACCGGTCGGCCGGCCCGTGCCAATCCATGCTCCACGAGCCGGTCGATGATTTCGGAATAGCTGACGCCGCTCGCCGCCATTGCCTTGGAATACATGCTGATATCGGTGAAGCCGGGGATGGTGTTGATTTCATTGACCAAGAATTGCATGTCCGGTGTCAGGAAAAAGTCGACGCGCGCCATCCCGTCACAGCCGACGGCTCTGAAAGCCCTTGCGGCCACGTCCCGCATGGCTGCCTCGACCTCCGGCGGCAGTTCGGCCGGCACTTTAAGTGCCGCGCCGTTCTCGTCGATGTATTTGGCATCGTAGCTGTAGAAATCGTGGCTTTCGGCCGGCACGATCTCGCCTGGCCGCGAGACGAACAGGTCGCCTGCCGGGTCCTCCAACACGCTATATTCGATCTCGCGCCCACGAATGAATTCCTCGGCCAACAGCTTGCAATCGTGCCGGAAGGCTTCAGCAAGCGCTCCATCGAATTCCTGGCTGGCATGGACTTTTCCGACGCCGACAGACGATCCCTGACGCGCCGGTTTGATGAAGAACGGCAGGCCGAGTTCGCTTTCCAGTATGGCGAGGACAGGCGCCGCACCTTCATGGATCGTCACTGAGCGCGCGATTGGCAGCCCCGCCGCTTCCAGGAGCCGTTTGGCGATGTCCTTGTCCAGCGCGGTTGCCGAACCCAGGATGCCGCAGCCGGCGAGCGGCACCCGAGCCACCTCGGCCACCCCCTGTACCGAGCCGTCTTCGCCATGAGGGCCGTGCAGGACAGGAAACAAGATGTCGATCTTCGGCAGATCATAGGGCGTGCCGTCGGCCGGGATCGCCATCATCCGTCCGCGCCCACCCGGAACCAGGCAAACTTCCGTGCCGGCCGCAGGTTTTGCGAGCGTACCATCCTGGAAGCTGCTCAGCAGCCACTGTCCTTCGCTCGTGACGAAGATTGGGAGGGCATCGTATTTGGCGGACAGCAGCGCACGCATGACATTGGTTGCTGAAAGCACCGAAACGTCATGTTCGGCGGAACGTCCGCCAAAGAGCACGGCAATTCGCAGTCTGTTCAAGGGAGAGGTCATGAAAGCCTCGGATATGATCTGGTGTTGAAAGGTCACAAGCCGGCGGCGATCCCGCGGTTGGCGAAGAAGTAAGGCATTTTGGTGTGCTGCATTGTATCGGTACCCTGTCCTTGCGGCTCGCACACGGGATGACCGGCAATCTTGGCTTTTTTCAAACTCATCTACGGGTCCACGCAAAAGACGGGCCGTGAAATTGGCACCGGCGTTAATCGTTGCGCGACGTGAACGTTGGTATATATAATTTCATCCCATGAAAGTGGCGCTGGGCGAGTTGCCGAGCCAACAGCCGAGATCATGGGACTTTGATGGTTTGCCCCTCAAGACCGGCGATCGATCCGTGGATGACTGCCTTGGCAGCAATCCTTCGGCAGTCATGACGCGGCCGGTCCCGCCACATCTTCACCAATTTGGGCACCAACCCCGTTTTGCGCCGGCATCCGCTTCGGCAGCATTGTGGCGCCTACGGCCTTGCGCAACGACCAGCTGTTCCAACACAATCAAAAAAGACGCAAGAAGGGAACTAACGATAACGTCCACCAGAGCTTGACAGGAGAACAAGCATGTCACTTCGGAGCATGATTTCGAATTTCTCAATGGGAGCCTTAACACTTGCCGCAGCCGCACTGACATCTTCGGCCTATGCGGCAGCGCCGGAATCCAACGACCCGATCAAGATCGCACTGTTCGATTGGACCAGCGTCAATCTGAACGCCAAGATCCTCGGCGGCATCCTCGAAAAGCTCGGCTATACCGTCGAGTATCCGACCGCCGACTATCTCTCCAGCCTGACCACCGGCCTGACCAATGGCGACATCGATGTCGGCCTGGAATTCTGGGACACGACGGCCGGCGAGGCGATGAAGGCCTCGGACGCGACGGGCCAGACCGAACGCCTCGGCAAGCTCGGACCCAAGGCCAAGGAAGAATGGTGGTTTCCCGAATATATGAAAGAGAAATGCCCCGGCCTGCCGAACTGGGAGGCGCTGAAAGACCCGAAATGCGCCGAGGCCTTCTCGACGGCCGAAACCGCGCCGAAGGGGCGTTATCTCGGCGGACCCGTGACATGGGAAGGTTTTGACGACGAACGCGTCGAGGCGCTGAAACTGCCCTTCACCGTCATCCATGCCGGTACCGATGCGGCGATGTTCGCCGAACTGGACTCGGCCTATCAGCGCAAGGCGCCGATCATGCTGTGGATCTATTCGCCGCATTGGGCGCCGGCCAAATACAAGGGCGAATGGGTCGAATTCCCCGACTATACGACAGAGTGCTACACCGACCCGAAATGGGGTGTGAACCCCGACGCGAAATATGACTGCGGCAAGCCGCATGGCGAGATCTGGAAATATTCCTGGGCCGGCATGAAGGACAAATGGCCTGTCGCCTACAAGGTCGCGAAAAACTACACGGTCGACACCGACGAGCTCAACAAGATGAGCGGCGAGATCGATCTCGAAGGCAAGACGCCGGAAGACGTCGCCGCCGCCTGGATCGCCGCCCACGAAGCCGACTGGAAAGCCTGGGCCGAGTGACCGTCTGACTGGAAATCCGATGACCCGGCCATCCGTGGCCGGGTCGCGATCCCGTGTTCCAGAAGGACGATCGCATGACCGATACGATTGAACAGGCGGCGAAAGCGGGCAACGACGCCCGCCCGATAAAGCTTGCCTGTCGCAATGTCTGGAAGCTGTTCGGGGCGGACGCGGCCGATTTCATCCGCCGGCGCGACGGCAAGGCCAGCCTGGCGGACATCGCCGCTGCCGGACTGGTTGGCGCGGTGCGCGCCGTCGATCTCGAAATCCGCCAGGGCGAGATCTTCATCATCATGGGACTTTCGGGGTCAGGCAAGTCGACGCTGGTGCGCTGCATGTCGCGGCTGATCGAGCCGACCCACGGCAAGGTCGAGTTTGAAGGCAAGGACCTGCTCAAGATTTCCGATGCCGCGCTGATCGAGCTGCGACGCCACCGCATGGGCATGGTGTTCCAGAATTTTGCCTTGCTGCCGCATCTCAACGTACTGGAGAACATTGCCTTCCCCCTCGGCATCCAGGGGCAGGACCGGCCGACGCGCGAGGCGCGCGCGCGGGAAGTGATCGAGCTGGTCGGCTTGCGCGGTCGCGAGCATTTCTATCCGCGCGAGCTTTCCGGCGGCCAGCAGCAGCGCGTCGGCATCGCCCGCAGCCTCGCCACAAAGCCGGAAATCTGGTTCCTCGACGAGCCGTTCTCGGCCCTCGATCCGCTGATCCGCCGTGAGATGCAGGACGAGCTGATGCGGCTGCAGACCATGCTGCACAAGACCATCGTCTTCATTACCCATGATTTCGACGAGGCCATCCGGCTGGCCGACCGGATCGCCATCATGAAGGACGGCGAGGTCATCCAGATCGGCACGCCGGAAGAGCTGGTGGTCAATCCGGCGACCGACTATGTCGCCGAATTCACCCGCGATGTCGATCGCGCCAAGGTGATATCGGCGCGCAGCCTGATGCGCGCCTGCGACGGCGCCGAGTACGGCGGCACGGTCGCGCCGGATGCCAAGATATCAAGTTTTTCGGCTGATATCGTCTCTGCCGGCAAGCCCTTCGCGGTGGTCAACGGCACCGGCAAGCCGATCGGCTTAGTCACGCCGCAGGCAGTGATCGATCTTCTCGCCGGCATAGAACGTCGTGGGGCTGGCGCATGACGGTCACGGCAAGCGGCAGCGCAGCGAGGCCCCGGCCGGTTCAAACCTGGCTGGCGATCTGGGCCTGCGCGCTCGCCGCCGTGCTTATCGTCTTCCTGCTGCAGGAAAGCCTGCCCTGGGCGGTCAATTACCCGGCCGGCGCGATCGTTCCTGTCGCAGACTGGGTCGGTGCGCTGATGAACTGGGTGAAGTCGAACTTCTCCTGGCTGACCCGCTCGATCACCGCGGTGCTCGGCGTGCCGCTCGATTTCGCGCTCGGTCTTCTGGCCAAGAATTTCAAGATCGGCCATGGCGCGGATATGATCGTCTTGCCGCGCCTGTCCTGGGTCGGCGTCTGCGCTGCCGCCTACCTTGCCGGACGCGCCGCCGGCGGCTGGAAGCTGGGTGCGCTGGCCGGCGGCTGTTTTCTCTACATCGCGCTGTTCGGGCAGTGGACCAGCGCCATGCTGACGCTGGGCTTGATCTCGATCGCCGTGCCGTTTTGCATTGTCACCGGGCTGTTCGCCGGCATCTGGGCATGGCGCAAGCCTTGGGCGGAGAGGTTGTTGATCTCCCCTGCCCTCGATCTGATGCAGACGATCCCGACCTTCGCCTATCTGATCCCGATGCTGCTTCTGTTCGGCAACAGCCCGGTCTCGGCAATGATCGCGACGGCAATTTTCGCGACGCCGCCAATGGTGCGGGCGACGATGCTCGGCCTGTCGCGGGTGCCGTCGGAGATCGACGATTTCAGCGAGATGGCCGGCTGCACGGCACGGCAAAAGCTGTGGCGGTTGCTGTTGCCGTCGGCGCGGCCGACATTGATGGTCGGCGTCAACCAGGTCATCATGCTGGCGCTCAATATGGTGATCATCGCCTCGATGATCGGTGCCGGTGGGCTCGGCTATGACGTGCTTTTGGCGTTGCGCGCGCTCAAGGTCGGCGAGGCGATGGAAGCTGGCCTCGCCATCGTCGCACTGGCAATTGCACTCGACCGGCTGAGCCAGGCGATCGCGCACAATCACGCCAAGGGCAATGTCCGCCATCAGGCCAGCACGAGTTTCTGGCGGCGCTATCCCAATCTGACGCTGGCCGTTGCCATCCTCGCCGTCGCCACGCTGCTCGGCCTGTTCGTGCCGGCGTTCGCCGCGGTGCCGAAAGCGATCACCTTCACCACCGCGCCTTTGTGGAAGGCGGCGGTGAACTGGATCACCATCAACTTCTTCGACACGATCGAAGCATTCCGCGTGGTGCTTATCCTCAATGTGCTCAACCCGGTGCGCGCCTTCTGCGAGGGCTTTCCGTGGCTGGGCGCGGTGTGTCTCCTCGGCCTTGCCGGCTACCAGCTCGGCGGCTTGCGCCTCGCCGCCCTGGTCGCGGCATTGACAGCGTTCTGCGCCGCCACCGGACTTTGGGAAAAGACCATGGCGACGGTCTATTTGTGCGGCATCTCGGCCTTTATCGCCTGCCTGATCGGCATCCCGATCGGGCTGATCGCATCGCGCAGCGACCGCTTCGAAAAGATCGTCACGCCGGTCATCGACACGCTGCAGGTGCTGCCGTCGTTCTGCTTCATCATTCCGGTGGTCATGCTGTTCAGGGTCGGCGACGTCACCGCGATGATCGCCACCGTCGCGTTCGCCGTGGTGCCGGCCATCCGCTATACCAATCACGGCATTCGACAGGTGCCGCCGGCGCTGATCGAGGCGGCGAAGGTTTCGGGCTGCACCAGGCGCCAGACCTTCTTTCGCGTGCAGCTGCCGCTGGCGTTGCCCGAGATCATGCTCGGCGTCAACCAGACCATCCTGATGGCGCTGGCGATGATCATCATCTGCGCCATGGTCGGCACGCGCGATCTCGGCCAGGAGGTGTTCATCGCCCTGTCCAAGGCCGATTCCGGTCGCGGCATCGTCGCCGGCCTGGCCATCGCCTTCATCGGCATCGTCGCAGACCGGCTGTTCAACGCCTGGACGGCGAAGGCTCGGGCAAGGCTGGGATAGTCCGGAATAGGACGGCCTCAGGAAGCTGCCGCCAAGCGCGCCGTTAACGAGGCACCGATCCCTACGCCTAAAGACATAGCCATTCGGGATTATTGCTCGTTTTTGCCTCACATCGTACGGCTGTTATGGGACGGGTAGGCTCAACAGGAGAGCGGATAATGTCTACACGCGTTCCCTTTACTACCGGTGATCTAGCAGATCATCAGTGGGGTATCGATGACGCCCTCACAGGCGATCCGAATACGAATATCTTGACCGGCGACGCTGGCGGCAGCCTGCTCGATTTCTCAAGAGGCGGCAACGACACCTTTACGGAAACCGCACCGTCGACCTACACCTTCTACGGCGACGCGGCTCGGAGCTTGTTCAATTTTGCTCGGGGCGGTGACGATACCTTCACCACGGGGCTGTCATCCTCCACCACCACTGCCTTTGGTGACGCGGGCGACGATATGTCGGACCATAGCAGGGGCGGCAACGATACCTTCAACAGTGGAGTGGCAAGGCAGGTAGTCGATACCTTCTACGGTGACGCCGGCGGCAAGATGTTCGGCTATGCCCGGGGCGGGGATGACACTTTCCTGACCAGCACTGTACAAGGAGCTACCCACACCTTCTACGGTGATGCGGGCGGCGAAATGTCGGATCACAGCAAGGGCGGCAACGACACCTTCCAGGGCTCCAGGCAGGCCACGAACACCTTCTTCGGTGACTCCGGCAGCAACATGTCCGGCAATGCCCAGGGCGGCGACGACAGCTATACGAGCCGGACCGACTCGCTCAACACTTTCTACGGCGATGCCGGCGGCGATATGTCGGGCAACAGCAAGGGCGGCAACGACACCTTCACGGGCGCCTTCTTTTCCACCAGCACTTTCTTCGGCGATGCCGGCGGTGACATGTCGGACCATGCTCAGGGCGGCGACGACCATTACACGGATCTGGGTGGGGCGATCCCGAACAAAACCCTCTTTGGCGATGCGGGCGGTGATCTTTCCGGTTTTGCCAAAGGCGGCAACGACAACTTCACGAGCGCTGGTGGGTCCCAGATAAGTTTCTACGGTGACGCGGGCGCCAACATGTCCGACCACGCTCGCGGTGGCGACGACGTGGCCGTGCTGCAAGGCACTCATAATTTGGGGTATGGCGATGCGGTCACGATGCTCGGCAGCGCTGTGGGCGGCAATGATTCCCTGACCGGCGGCGACAGGAACTCCGGTCCGGATGTTCTAAGCGAGTTGTACGGCGACGCCCTCGCTATGTCCGGTTCCGCCAGGGGCGGCAACGACATTCTTACCGGGGGCCACAACAGCGAAAGCGGCCAGGTCCGCAACTTCCTGTGCGGCGACGCTCTACAAATGTCCGGTTCGGCTCTGGGCGGAAACGATACCCTGTACGCCGGGAGCGCGGCACCCGGCTGCACCGTCATCAACGACATGTGGGGTGACGGGCAACTGAGCGAACTGGCTCAGGGCGGCAGAGATCAATTCATATTCAAGGACGATGGTTCAATGACGGTCGGAACCCAAAACACCATCTACGACTTCAGCCAGACCCAAGGCGACACCATTGTATTTAGTGGGGTGGAGGGCGTGCAATCGTTCGATGATCTCACAATTGCGCAAAGTGGAACCGACACCATCATTACCGCAGGAGTCGATCAAGTTACTCTCGCAAACTTTACAAGCCCGCTGACGACGAGTGACTTTTTGTTTGGCTGAAAGCGAAGCTATTATCGCATTCGAAGAGGGGGAATGCGTGAGAATTCGTTGAGCATCGTCGCGCGGCCGGTCGCCCCAATAATGCTCGACCGGCCGATCGACAATCCCAGCCGCAAGTATGGATCAAGCGGCCAGGAATCTCTCGGTCAAACGAGCCCAGAGCGCTGCGCCGACGGTCAGATTGCCGTCGTTGAAATCATATTTCGAGCTGTGCAGGATGGCTGAATCCTCGCCGTTTCCGAGGCGCAGGAAGCAACCGGGTTTGTGTTCGAGGAAATAAGAAAAATCTTCGCTGCCGGGGATCAACGGGCAGACGGACACCTTGTCCTGACCGACGAGTTCGACCGCGATGTCTGTCGCAAAGGACGTCTCGCGCTCGGAATTGACCACCACCGGGTAGCCGCGCTGGTAATCGATCTCGATCGTTGCGCCATGCGCCTGCGCCACAAGTGCTGCGATATTGCGAATACGCTGCTCGAGCGTGTCGCGGATCTCGGCCGAGAAGGAGCGGACGCTCAGCGTGATTTCGGCGTGTTCCGGGATGACGTTGGAGGCCGTGCCTCCGTGAATCGTGCCGACGGTGACGACAGCCGTCTCGATCGGGTTGACGTTGCGCGACACAACCGTCTGCAGGGTCATGACGATGTTGGCGGCAGCGACGATCGGGTCGACCGTCAGGTGCGGACGCGAGGCGTGGCCGCCACGCCCGGCGATCCTGATGGTGACGGTATCGCTCGCCGCCATCAGCGGCCCGGCGCGCATCAGGAACGAACCCGTCGGCGCGCCCGGGTGGTTGTGCAGCCCGAATATCGCATCGCAGGGAAAGCGCTCGAACAGGCCGTCGGCGATCATCGCCTGCGCCCCGCTTCCCTTGCCGGCTTCCTCGGCCGGCTGGAAGATAAGGTTCACCGTGCCGTTGAAATGCCGTGTGCGCGCCAGGTATTCGGCGGCGCCGAGCAGCATCGTGGTGTGGCCGTCATGACCGCAGGCGTGCATCTTGCCGCTGGCCTGGCTGGCATAAGGGAGATTGGTCGCTTCGGTGATCGGCAGGGCGTCCATGTCGGCACGGATGGCGATGCTGCGGCCGCTGCCCTGGCGCAGACGGCCGACGACCCCGAGCCCGCCGACATTGCGCGTCACCTCATAGCCCCAGCTTTCGAGCCGTTCGGCAACGTATGCAGCCGTTTCTTGCTCCTGGAATGAAAGCTCGGGATGCGCGTGCAGGTGCTGGCGGGCCGCTGCAAGCTCGGCCGCCTTGTCGGCGAAGTCGGAAATGTCGGCGAACTGGTTGGAGGTCTTTGGCATGGGAGGTCCTTTGCCGGCCGAGCAGGTGCCGCGCCGGTTTTGCTTTTAGATGAAACGACTCAGGAAAGCCCGCGTGCGCGGGTGCCTGGGTTTAGCGAGAACCTCGTCCGGAGGCCCGGCCTCGATCACGTTACCGTCGTCCATGAACACCACCCGATCCGCCGCTTCGCGGGCGAACCCGATCTCATGCGTGACCACGATCATGGTCAAGCCCTGCCTGGCGAGATCGCGCATGGTGGCGAGCACCTCGCCGACCAGCTCCGGATCGAGCGCCGACGTCGGCTCGTCGAAGAGCATCAATTTCGGGCGGATGGCGAGCGCACGGGCGATGGCGACGCGCTGCTGCTGGCCGCCTGAAAGCTGGCGCGGATAGGCGTCGATCTTGTCGGCAAGACCGACACGGGTCAGCAGTTCGCGGGCGTAGCCGATCGCCTCCTTGCGGTTGTCCCGGTGAACGCCGACCGGAGCCTCGATGACGTTCTGCAGGGTCGTCATGTGCGGATAGAGATTGAACTGCTGGAACACCATGCCGATCTTGCGCCGCTGCGCGGCGATCGCGCGGTCGGAAAGCTTGTCGAGGCGGCCGTCGTGCAACCGGTAACCGATCTGCTCGCCGTCCACCTCGATCGACCCCTGGTCGATCGCCTCGAGATGATTGATGCATCGCAGGAAGGTCGACTTTCCGGAGCCGGACGGTCCGAGAATGACCACCACCTCGCCAGGCGCGACGTCCAGATCAATGCCCTTCAGCACCTCGAGCGGGCCGAAGGCCTTGTGAACGTTGCGCGCCCGGACCAGGGGCGTGTCATGCGCGCTCATTGGCGGCCTCCAGGGTGGCGGTCGCCGTCTTCTCGCGCGCGCCGCGGTCGCCGCGGCTGTAGTGGCGTTCGATCGCGCCTTGCGCGACATTGAGGACCGAGGTGATCAGCAGGTACCACAGCACTGCAACCATCAGCAGCGGAATGATTTCGAAGGTGCGGTTGTAGATCGACTGCACCGAGTAGAGCAGGTCGGCCATGGCGATGACGCTGACAAGAGACGTCGCCTTGATCATGCTGATCAGCTGATTGCCGGTCGGCGGCACGATCGACCGCATCGCCTGCGGGATGATGATGCGCCGCAAGGACCGCGCGCGGGTCATGCCGAAGGCTTCAGCCGTTTCGGCCTGTCCCTTGTCCACCGACAGCAGCCCGCCACGGATGATCTCGGCCATGTAGGCGGCCTCGTTCAGCGCCAGACCAAGAACGGCGGCCGTCAAAGGCGTGATCAGGTCGTTGGTGTTCCAACTGGCGAAGCCAATGGAAATGCGCGGAAACAGCGTCGAAAGGTTGTACCACAGGATCAATTGCACCAGCAGCGGCGTTCCCCGGAAGAACCAGATGAACAGGCCGGAGAGAAGGGATGCCAGCCTGTCGTTCGACATGCGCGCGATGGCGAGCAGCAGGCCGAGCACGATACCCAGGATCATCGCCACGACCGTCAGGCCGAGCGTTACGGAAAGCCCCTGCATGACCGTCGGATCGAAGAAATACTGGGCGACGACCGGCCAGCCGAAATTCGGGTTGACTGCAACGATATAGGCGAAGCCGGCTGCCACGGCGACGGTGAACGCCCAGAGCGCCAGCCGGACGAGCGGAAACGGCCGGTGGGCTCGTTTGACGTCGCGCAGCGCGTCGTCGGGACGTCGCGGCAGCCCGGCCGCGTAGGCAGCGGTGGCGTCGGTCATGGCAGCCTCTACTGGCCCTGGTTGATGCCTGGCGCATCGATCATGTTCTTCTCGAGACCCCACTTCTTCATGACCGCGGCGTAGGTGCCGTTCTTCATCAGTATCTTGAACGCGTCGAGCAGCACGCCGCCCAGCGGCGAGCCCTTCTTGACGACGGCGCCTTGATAGATGTCCTTGAAGCCGTTGGCCTGGCCGACCCCGGCGAGTTCCAGCTGGCCCTTCGCCTGCTCGACGAAATAGGTCAGCGGCGCCTGCGAGGAGAAGAATGCGTCGGAGCGTTTCGACCGGACGGCCAGTATCGAGCTCGGCTGGTCGGTGAAGGATTGCACCTCGACGGCCGGCTTGCCCCCCTCGGTGCATTTCTGCGCCTGCTGCTTGATGACCTTTTCGGCCGAGCCACCCGACATGACGGCGATGCGCTTGCCGCACGCGGTGTCGAGCGAGGTGATGCCTTGCGGGTTGCCCTTCTCGACGGCGAAGACGACGTATTCGCGCACCCAGTCGATGAAGTCGTTGGATTTCTGCCGGTCGGGATAGTCGCCGACAGGCCCCATCGCGAACTGATAACGGCCGGCATTGATGCCGCTCAGCAAAGCCGGCAGGCCGGCGACCGAGGCATGATCGATCTCGACACCGAGCAGCTGGCCGATGGCGTCGGAAATGTCCCTGGTCGCCCCCGACAGTTCGGTGCCGGTGACGATCTCATAGGGCGGGAATGAGCCGTTGTTGACGGCTGTGATCTTTCCCGCCGCGCGGATCTCTTCCGGCAGCCGGGCCCGCAAATCCTCGTTCACCGATTGCTTCTGGATATCCTGGGCAAAGCTGGCCTGCGCCAGCATGGTGACGAGCGAGGCGAATATGAAGCTGATTGTCCTCATGGCATTCTCCTTCGTGTTCTTCGTTGTGCGTTGTCAGGCTGCGGTGGCCCGCGATATGGCCTCGAAAGGAAACAAGGCTTCGGCGGAAATCGGTTCCGCCAGAATGCCCTGGGCATGGAGCTCGGTGACGAAATCCTCGATCATGCGCCGGTTGGCCGGCAGGCCGCTGGCGTTCCAGGAGGCAGGCAGGTCGCGCCCCGCATGAAGCAGCTCCTCGAGGATCCAGGGCGAGGTATCGGCATATTTTCGGCGCTTTGCCGTCCAGACGCGCTGGCTTTCGTTGATCAGCCTGGCGAGTTCCTGCGGCAGCCAGGGGTGCTCCCTGACTAGGGCGGCCTTGACAGCGACCAGATGCATGCCCGGGACATAACCGACGTCGGCGAAATAGGCGCGTTCGGCCGCGCGAAAATCGCGCAGCACTTGCCGGAAGCCGGAAGCCGGGCCGAAAAAGCCGTCCGGCATGAAGGGCGTGAAAACGGCGTCGAGCTCGCCTTGCGCCAGCAGCTCCATCATCGGGCGCTCGCCTGGTGCTGCTTCGATGCGCCCCGGCCTGCCGAATCCGTCGAGGCGGTCGGCGATCGGGTGCCCCGATGTCAGCCTGCCGGCGAACCAATAGGCATCCTCGACGCCGACGCCTCCCCGGCGAAGTGCTGCGCGCGTCCATGTGTTGCCGGAATCGCGCCAGCCGGTCACGCCGATGCGTTTGCCGGCAAGGTCGGAAAGCCGTTCCAGCGGGCTGGTCTCGACCGTTATGATGCAGCGATGGCGAAAGCCGCGCATGATGAAGCACGGTAGTCCAACCACCGTATCGACGCCCGAAGCCATGGCCGACACATAACGGCTGAATGAGACCTCCGCCGCATCGTAGTGCGGATCGGTACCGAGGTCCGGAATGAGCGTGGCGACGCGATCAACCTTCACCGACAAGCGGCTCGAAGTAACGTCACCCAGCACCAAAGGGGTGAGATAGTCCCAATCGCGGGTGGCTACAGTGATGGAAACGGGCATCGGCATGAACTTCAACGCTATGTTTGACCGGCGATTGGTAAATGTTTATTTTTGGCCGATCAAATGTTATTATGTTATTGAACATTAGCTTTAATGGTCGCGGGTGCCGATGGATTTCGATGCAGGATGGTTCGCTGATCGCCTTGGCGACCGCACGATGCGCGGCATCGCGCGCGAGACCAGTGCGCTGATCAGAAGCGGCGCGCTGCCTGTCGGCGCAAAGCTTCCGCCGGTGCGCGATCTGGCCTATGTGCTTGGCGTCAGCCCGGCGACGGTCTCGCAGGCGTGGAGCGAGTTGCGGCGCTACAAGATCATCGGCGGCCGCGGACGCAACGGCACCTGGATCATGGGCAACCGCTTTGCCGCCCGGCCCGAGCGCCACATGAGCGGCGGCAATTACGGACAGGATGTTCTGAACCTGGCGATCGCGGAGCCCGATGTGAGGCTCTTGCCGCCGCTCGACATCGCGCTGGCGCATGGTGCGCGCGCCGAAAAGCTCAACAGCTACGAGCGGGTGCGCATCCTGCCCGAGCTGGAGGCCGCAGTGCGCCCGTCATGGCCGTACGATCCCGGCGCGTTCCTGGCCACCAATGGCGGTTACAACGCCATCTACACCTTGCTGCATGCGCTGGTCCCGCCGGGGGCGCCGGTGGCCATCGAGAACCCGACGGCGCTTCGCCTGCTCGACATCCTCGAGGATCTCGATGTGCCGATCATCCCGGTAGACGGCGACGGTGACGGTCCCTTGCCGGATGCACTTGCCAACGCTCTGCGGCAGCGGCCCGTCGCGTTCCTGTTCCAGCCGCGCGTCCATTCGGTTACCGGCGCCTGCATGTCGTCGGCGCGGCTGGAAGTCATCGGCGACCTGCTCGCCGGCACCGACGTGCTGATTGTCGAAGATGACGGCGTCGGCGATATTGCCTCGGCGCCGCGCATTTCGCTTGGCCGGCGTTTTCCCGATCGCGTCGTCCATATCCTGTCCTATTCCAAGACCCACGGCCCGGATCTGCGGCTCGCTGTGCTGTCCGGATCGGCGACGATCGTCGAGCAGATCCAGTCCTACCGCAGCTTCAGCTCGGGATGGACCAGCCGCATCCTGCAGGCAGCCACCGCCTGGCTGCTGCAAGACCCGGCCACGGCCGCCCTGGTGGAGCAGGCGAAGGAGGTATACCGCGGCCGTCGCGAACGGCTCGCTGGCGAACTGGCCAAACGCAATGTCGATATCGACGCCGGACACGGTCTCAGCGTCCTCATTCCGGTTGCTTCGGAACCTTACGCGATGGTCACGCTGGCCGCCCACGGCATCGCGGTCCATGCCGGAGCGAAGTTTTCGACGGGAAAAACGAACGCTGTCCGCGTCGCGACCAGCATTCTGGACGAGGAGCACCTCGAGCACGTCGCAAATTCCCTGGCGCTGGCAGCCGATCCGGCGCGGGAGGTTAGCTAAAGGGTCAGCTGCTCCGACGGATAGTTGGCGACCGGCCATATACAGACCCTGTCTTCTTTCGCGTTCAACTGCCGCTGGCCGGTCCCGAGATCATGCTCGGCGTCAACCAGTCCGTCATGGTGGCGCTGGCGATGATCATAAGATCTCCCTGATCCGCCGTTCACCGAGAGGAGGCTGCAAGTTTAGGCGGGGCGTTTCCACGGCCCGCGTTGGAGCTTTCCACGCTGACGCACACGCCTGCTTCCATACCGCTGGCCGATGACAGCTTCGAAGAGGTCCTTCGAGGTCAGAAACATGTCGAATCGTCAGGTATCACCAACTGGAGGCAGGGAGGTTCGGGACGGCGCAATACGGCTGCGCGGCCTGTTGGCTGCGGCCGGTGCCACAACCGCCATGGCGTTCGGATTTGGCAGCCTGGCGCTGACATCCGTCTTCATCAGACCGCTTGAGGCGGAGTTTGGCTGGTCGCGAGCCGACATCAGCCTTGCCTACACGCTATCAAGCGTCGGCATGGCGTTGGGCGGGCTGTTCTGGGGCCGGCTGTCGGACCGCCTGAATGTCAAAAGCCTGCTATTCATCGGCTCGGCTGGCATGGTGATCGCGCTCGCCGCGCTTTCCTCCGCCACTTCGCTCTGGCAGATCTATGCGGCCAACTTCGCTTTGGGCGGGCTAGGCTTTGCCTGTCTGTACGCGCCGGTACTTGCAGTGACCGGACTCTGGTTCGACCGCCGCCGCGGCCTGGCGATAGGGATCGTCACAGCAGGCGGAGCCCTAGGCCAAGGCATAATGCCCTACGCCGCAAATGCCTTGATTGACGGCGTCGGCTGGCGCCTCGCATACGCGATCATGGCGGCGGGGACGATGGCTGCGCTGGCGATCTCCATGCCGGCGGTTCAGGCGCCGCCCGTCAGTGAGGTCCTTCCCGCGCCGGTGCGTTTTTTAGCAAAGCCAGGGTTCCAAAGTGGCCGGCTTTCTCCGGTGGCGCTGCTATCAGCTGCAGCCTTCCTTTGCTGCGCCTGCATGGGCGTCCCGCTGATGCACCTCACGAGCTTCGTCACGGCTGTGTGCGGGTTTTCGGATGTCGGATCGCTCAGCCTGCTGACCGCCATGCTGTTCGGCGCCGTCGGGCGGATCGCGTTCGGGCTCCTCGCCGACCGGGCAAGCAATCTTGCCGCCTATGCCCTGGCGTCGTTTATTCAGACGGCATGCGTTGCGATTTTTCCCGCGCTGGACCAGCAGCTGAGCCTGCTGGCGCTGTCGGCGGTTTTCGGCTTCGGCTTCGCCGGAAACATGACGTGCCTGATCCTTTGCGTGCGCCAGTTTGCGCCAGCCGAACGCTTTGGCCAGTCACTCGGCATCGTCATGCTGATCGCCTGGCTGGGCATGGGGGTGGCCGGTTATTTCGGCGGTTTCGTCTATGACAGCTTCGGCAGCTATGGGCGTGCTTTCCTGGTGGCATTTGTCGCTGGCGCGGCCAATCTCGTGGTTCTGGGCGTATTGGCGGCGTCATCCGGCGCGAGAGCGCAGGTCCCATGCGGCCGCCTTCCGGACCCTGCGATGAGCCGCTGATTCAAACGTCGAAATCCATTTGATTCCACGTTGGTTCGAACGCTGCAAACCACGGCCTTCCTGCCAACCTCAGAGATCGAAGAGGGCGGAGCACCGTCATCACCAGGCAAGGACAGCTGAGATGAGCAGTATCTACGACAGCATTCTCGACACGATCGGCGATACGCCGGTCGTCCGTCTTTCCCGCATCAACAACGGCGCCGCTTCGCTCTATGCCAAGCTCGAGGCGTTCAATCCTGGCGGCTCGGTCAAGGACCGGCTTGCCGCCGCGCTCATCGAAGAAGCGGAGAGTTCCGGGGCACTTCGGCCTGGCCAGACGGTGATCGAGGCGACGAGCGGCAACACTGGCATAGGACTCGCCATGGTTTGCGCGAGGAAAGGCTATCCTCTCGTCATCGTAATGCCGGAGAACGCCAGCCTCGAACGCCGCAAGCTGATGCGTTTCTTCGGTGCCAAGGTCGTGTTGACCCCTGCCGTCGAGCGCGGCAGCGGCATGCTCGCCAAGGCGGTCGAGCTGGCCGGAGCGCACGGCTGGTTCCTCTGCCGGCAATTCGAGACGCCCGTCAACGCCGATGTCCATGCCCGCACGACAGCGCTCGAAATCCTCGCGGCGTTCCAGGACCGTCCACTCGATTACTGGGTCACCGGCACCGGGACCGGCGGAACGCTGGCCGGTGTGGCGCGAGTACTCAAGCGCGAGCGCCCGGAAACGCGGATCATCGTCTGCGAGCCCGACAATTCGGCGCTGCTGTCGAGTGGCATTCCCCAAACTTTCGACGAACACGGACTGCCCACTCGGGCGCACACTCGCTTCCGGCCACACCCGATGCAGGGCTGGAGCCCTGATTTCATTCCGCAGATCGTCGGCAACGCGATGGCTGACGATCTTGTGGACGAAATCTTGCCGGTTTCAGGCGCCAGCGCTTTGGAAGCTGCGCGCCGGCTTGCGACGGAAGAAGGAATACTGGCGGGGATCTCCGGCGGGGCTACCTTGAGCGGGGCACTGGAAATCGCTGGACGCGTCGGACCGGAGCGGAACGTGCTCTGTATGTTGCCTGACACGGGCGAGCGGTATCTCAGCACGATCCTGTTCGATCACATCAGCGAGGAAATGTCGCCAGCCGAAGAGGCGATCTCTCGCTCCACACCCGGCTACCGCTTCGACCGGCCGCCGTCCTTCGCCCTTTCATCGGCGCCCGTGAACGAAATCCAAATCGATCAGTCGGCGCATGCGTTTGTCGATGAGGCGATCTATGATCCGGAGCATCCGGTGGTCATATTCGCCCTGACATGGTGCGAATTCTGCTGGACGGTAAGAAAGCTTTTCGACCGTGCCGGAATCGCCTACAGGTCCATCGACATCGATGCTCCGGAATTCCAGAAGAACGGCCGGGACGGGGAAATCCGCAAGGCTCTGAGGGCCCGGATCGGTTCGCCTACAATTCCGCAGGTCTTTGTCGGCGGCGAGCATATCGGTGGCTGCATGGATACGCTTGCGGCCTGGCGGGACGGCACGCTCGCCGCCCGGCTGGAGTTCGTTGGCGCAAACTACACGCCCGGCGCATGCGCAAATCCCGAGAGCCTGCTGCCCCGATGGGTGCGCGCGGCAGCGTGAGACCCCGCCTCCGGGCCTTTCAGAGTGCCGTCGGCACCATCAAAGCGAGCCGGAACGGGCGTGATCCCGTTCCGGCTCGGCATTCATGTGGACTTGTCCGTGTCGGCCTTCCCACGAAGGGAAGGCAAATCAGAGCGCAGGCGGAAACCTCACGCTTCCGGAAACGAAAGCTTTCGGCAACGGCACGGACTTGATACAATCCATGGCTAATTTAGCAGCGACTGGGATTGGCAAAGTGTCGCTCGAAATTCGCGTTCTCGGAGATCTGACCGTTCTTCGCCTTGGCGAGGTCGTTTCCTTGCCGCCTTCGAAAAAGACGCGGGCGCTACTGGCCTATCTTGCGCTCGTAGAGCGCCCGCAGCGGCGCGAGCGCCTTTGCGAAATGTTTTGGGAGGTACCGGACGATCCTCGCGGCGCCCTGCGCTGGAGTCTCTCGAAGATCCGACAGGTCGTCGACCTCGGGAACGGCGAGATCCTGCAAGCCGACCGCAACGCAGTTCGCCTGAACACCAGCGAAGTCGTGCTGGACATCGCGCCGCTCCGGGGCCTCGGCGGTCGTGACATAGAGGCTCTCGAACCGGAGAAACTGGAGGCCCTCGCCGGAGCGTTCCGCGGCCGTTTCCTGGATGATCTTTCACTGCCGCGCTGTCCGGAATTCGAAGCCTGGCGCCTTGCGACCGCCGACGAACTGCACGTGACGCATCTGCGCATCCTTCGGGTGCTCGTCGACCGGCTTGAGCCGGCGCGGGCACTTCCGTACGCGCATGTCCTGGACGGGTTGGAGCCTGGGGACGAGGCTCTTCGAGCGGACATCCGCCGGCTGAGCGAGGCAGCACGGCAATCCGCCATGGTCCAAAGCCGCGCTTCGAGAACCGACATCGAGGTCGCTCCCGCCGATGAGACCGTCCCTCCGACTCGTGTTTTGCCTGCGTCGGAGATACAGCTTGCCTCTCCGCCGGAGCGAACCCTGGCGCAGGAGATTCGCCGGTGCACGACGCCCGACGGCGCGCGCTTGGCCTATTCCTTGAGTGGTCAAGGCCCCCCTTTGGTAAGGGCCGCCCACTGGATGTCCCATCTCGAGCTCGAATGGGACAGTCCGGTGTGGAAGCATTGGATCGAGGGCCTCTCCGCGCACTACCAGCTGATACGCTACGACCAGCGCGGCAACGGCCTGTCGGACCGGTATCCCGCCGACCTGTCCTTCGAGGCCATGGTTGCCGACCTGGAGAGCATCATCGATGCCGCTGGTCTGCGCCGCGTTTCCCTGCTTGGCATTTCCCAGGGGTGCGCCGTTTCGATAGCCTATGCCGTCCGGCATCCAGAGCGTGTGGCGGGGATGGTGCTGTATGGCGGATTCACCAAAGGTTGGCGCAAACGGGGCAATCAGCGCGAAATAGCGCGCCGCGAAGCGATGGGAGCGCTGATACAGGAAGGCTGGGGCCAAGACGACCCGGTGTTCCGGCAAATGTTCACCTCCCTCTTCATTCCGGAAGCAACGCCGGAACAGAGGAATTGGTATAACGAGCTGCAACGCAATACCGTCTCGCCGGAAATTGCCCATCGCATTTTCGAGGAAGGCGCCGTCATCGACGTCGACGAGCTGTTACCGCGGGTCCGCGTCCCAACCCTGGTGATGCATGCCACGGGGGACGCGGTCATTCCATTCGATCATGGCCGGGCGATGGCCGGCAAAATCCCCGGCGCGCGTTTCGTTGCGCTAGACGGCGTCAACCACGTGCTGCTTGGCCACGAACCGGCATTCGCGACCTTCGTCGACGAAACGCGTCGTTTCCTTGCCGACCCCGAACAGACGCAGCAACTGGCAGGCCCTCCGGCGTCCTTGGGAATCAACCGCTCTCGGCAATACATAACAGTGCTGGCCGCGGAAGTGGTCAGTCCCATGCATCTCCTCGAAACGGAGGATCCCGAAGTGGCGATCCGCGAATTCCAGCCCGTCGAGGATCGGGTGGTAGAAGTCGTGGAGAGCCATGGCGGCGTCGTCACGTCGGCTGCTGACGGGACAATCACCGCAGCATTCGGCCTCGCTCGCGCCACCGAGGATCACGCTTATCTTGCATGCCGCGCCGCGCTTGCGGCCAAGCTGGCAGTGGAGGAGCTTTCCCAGGGCGGGATCCAGTTGAGGGCCGGAATAGACACCGGCGAGGTGATCGTACGGCAGCAATGGACGACCAAAGCCAGCAAGGTTGAACTGGCCGGAGCCGCGCCGCGTGCGGCCAACCGGCTGATGCGTGCCTTGCACCGTGCGACGATCGCCGCGACAGGCCGGGCGCGCGCAGCCGCCGGCGGCTATGTGCAGATGCACCGCTTAGCGCATTCGGAGCATCCGCAACTTGGCCAAGAGGAACGCATTTACGAGCTGTTGGGCGAAAATCACGCTTTGTCGCGCTGGCACCTGAGGGCCAACCGTGGCCTCACCGGACTGGTGGCGCGCGAGCTCGAGCTGAAAATCCTGCTTGCAACCTGGCGCCGGGTCAGGGAGGGCCACGGCCAGGTCGCCGGGATCGTCGCCGACGCCGGCATGGGCAAGTCGAGGCTTGCCCATGAATTTCTCTCCCTCGACGAGGTGGCCGGTTTTACTGTGCTTGAATGTGGCGGTCTGGAGTTTGATTCATCAGTTACTCTGGGTGCTGTAAAGAAGCTGCTGCTCTCGGCTTGTGGCATTCGTGGCGAAGACGGCTTGGCGGAAGCCCAGCGCCTGTTTGCCTTCAAACGGGCTGAACTGGACCTGGACCCAAGTCATACGGCGCCGCTTTCCTTCCTCGCGGACCTGCCGGTCGACGATTCTTCCTGGTGGCATCTCGACGCGCGGGAGCGGACCTCACGGGTATCCGAGGCGATGAGCGCATTTCTCGTTGCCTTGAGCCGGGCCTCGCCCGTAGCCGTGCTTATCGAGGATCTGCACTGGATCGATGCCGAGAGCGAGGCCGTAATGAACAGGCTGGTCGAGGTCATGGGCGCCAACCGTATCATGCTGCTCGCCACCTACAGGCCGCAGTACCGACACGAATGGAACCGCCGCGGCTATTTCCAGCAGATAAGGTTGGAGCGGTTCGCGCGGGACGAAATGGAGCAGTTCCTCACCGAATTGCTGGGATCCGATCCCAGCTTGGGGGAACTGCGGCAATCGCTTGCCGAGCGGGCCGAGGGCACGCCGCTATTCCTGGAAGAAATGGTGCGCGGATTGGTTGCGGACGGTGCACTTGCCGGCCAGTCCGGCCGCTACGAGCTCAAGAGGCCAGTGGATTCCATCACCATCCCGTCGACAGTTCAATCGCTCATCGCCGCACGTATCCAGCAGCTGGGTGACTCGGAAAGGCAGGCACTCCAACTCGCTTCGGTTATCGGCAAGAATGTTCCGTATCCCCTGCTGAGGGCGCTCTCGCCGCTCTCGGAGGCGGAGCTGGGGGTATGCCTGGCCAAACTGCAGAGTTTGGAATTCCTGTTCGAGGTCCAGAGCTATCCTCACGTGGAGTATACGTTCAAGCACGCGTTGACGCTCAAGGTGACCTACGAATCTCTCCTGGCGGAGGACCGAAAAAGGCTGCATCGGGCTGCATTGGTTGCGATGGACAGACTCTATGCCGGATCGCTGAACCACCACATCGAGGAACTGGCCGAACACGCGCTTCGTGCCGAGGCTTGGGAACCGGCCGCGGATTATCTGCTGCAAGCGGCGGGCCGGGCCGAGGAACGCTCGGCCTATTCCGCCGCGGTCCAGTTCCTCGAAAACGCCCGCAAAGCAGTCGCCGCGCTGCCCCGAAATCCGAAAACCCTCGCCCAGGCGATCAACCTGCGGGTGCGGATGCGGCCCGCCTACGGCGCCCTGGGTGCCTATCGGAAGGCGCTGCCGCAGCTATTGGAAGCGCGCGAACTGGCCATGGAACTGGGCGATCCGCAACTCATCTCCGACGTGTTGCTCCACTTGAGCTATCTCAACAGCTCCCACGGCCGCTACGAGGAGGCGCTGGAACCGGCCGACACACTCAAGCGCGGCGCGACGGCAAATGGCGTGCAGCGCTGCATAAGCGAGTCGGACCTGGCCGCCTCACAGGCGCTTCTGATCCGCAGCGAGGCGCGGCAGGTGCTGGAGCGGCTTGTTCCGCATGAGGAGAGGTTCACCAAAGCTTGGCGTCTGGAGCGTTTCGGACAGCTCGGTGCGCGTGCGGTTTGGTACCTTGGGCACCGCGCGCAGGCGGAAGCGCGGCTTGGCCGGTTCGATGATGCGGAACGTTCGCTTGCCGAACTGCAGAAGGTCGCCGCCGAAGTGGCGCGCCCGATCGATAGCTGCGCGGCCGCCTATTTCACCGGTGTGGTGGGCGTCCTGCGCGGGCCCGAGCCGGCGCTTGTCGAGGCGCTGCAATTGTGGTCCTCCGAAGCCGCTACCAGCGCATCTATCCTACTCCGGCCATGGCTGTTGACCGTGCTCGGGCATGCGGAATTCCTGCTCGGCCGCAACCACGACGCGGGCGCCACCTTGGAAATGGCGGTGACCGAGGCTGAGCGGCTCGATCTTGCCCAGTTCGAATGTCACGCGCGCGCGGTGCTCGCATGCGTGCGTGCGCGCCTGTATGAGCCGGAAGCTGCGGCCAATCTCGGCCATGCGCTCGAGCTTGCGCGGGGACGCGGCGACCCGTGGAGCGAGATCATCGTACTGCGCGGCCTTGCGGAGCTGAAATCTTCCAGATCGGCCATTAGTTGGCTCGAACAGGCCTGCAGCCTTGCCAGGCGCGTTGAGCTACGGCCAGAGCTTGCCCGCTCCTTGCTAGCTCTCGGGCTCGCGAAGCGGCGCGGCAAAATCGCTGGCGTGGATGCCACTCTCGCGGAAGCGGCCAAGCTCTACAGAGAAATGCAGATGCGGGAGGATTTCTCCGGCACGGAAGAGCCGGCCGGAAGTGTCCTGCCCGATCGCGTTCGCATGGCGGTTACGGCTTGATCCCTCCGCATCCAGGGATCTGCTTCGAAGGTTTGCGCTGCCTGTAGGGCAAGCAAGCCGCGGTCACGCAGCTCGCGACCCCGCGGTGTCATGGAACGATATCTGCCGGACCAAACGATCCGCCACCACGTCTGCGTGGGTCAGCGGTCCCATATGTCCGGCGCCAGGAACAATCGCCCCGATTGCGGCCGGAACGCGGGAAACGAGTTCGCGGGCGATGGGCCGCGTCGGAGCTGGTGCAAATTCGCTGCGCAATACCAAGACCGGAAAGCCAAATCGGGCATATTCGCTTGCTGGCGTCGATTCATGGATCAATGCGTGGAAGTCCAGGCTGGCCTTCGGCAGAAACCGCACGAGTGCGGCCTGAAGTTCCGGCTTCATCGCGGCGAAGATGCCGGCCCCACCCCAGTAGTCGATGAAATGAGCTGTCGCGGTCAGGTAACTGCCGTTGATCAGGCCGTCATGGACGGTGCCTGCGATCGCCAAGACTTCGCCGAGCGCCTCGTGGCCCTCACAGTCCAGCTCGCGCAGCAGGTGAAAGGCAGACGGCTCATAAAGCGAGAGGCTGGCCGGCCGGTCTGGACGCACCGCTGCTATATGCAGGGCCAATCCACCACCATAGGAATGGCCAACAAGATGCACAGGCCCGTCATGGTGGTCGATCATCTCCAGGATACCGGCGGCTTCGTGGGTCAGATGGAAAGCGCCGGCACCAGTCCAGGTGCCGCCGCCCGGCGCCCCGATCAGATCGGGTGCGATGAGCCGGTAGCTGTCATCGAGCCGCTCCGCCAGGCTGCGCCATTGCCGTCCGCTGCCGCCTGAGCAGTGCAGGGCGATGACAAGCGGTGCCTGGCACGCCCTATGCGAGACGTGGGACGTCGATGCGGCAATCATCGAGCCCCGCCCTCCTCCGCCCTCAAAAAACGCGTGCGGCGGCTGGGATCACGCCCGGCAAACGAAATGATCCAGTTGATCTCGAAGCGGGTGATGCCGATGTCGCGCAAGATGTAGTCCGGCAACTCATAAAGCTGTCGACGGTCCCGTTGGATACGAATGAAACGCCAGACTGCGGCCAACATTGTTCCGCCAGCCCAGCGCAAACCTCGCGTTGTGGTGAGGCACAGGGATGGGTTCACCATTGCACTCATTTTGATTTTCTCCATGGTTGCGGGCGCTGACTACGGCGCCAGTGGAGCCCTTGTCGTTGTCCGCCGTGAGCGTCATCGTTGAAGGCAACGTCGATTTTTGCCGCGCCAGCGTTGTATTCGGCGGTCAGGCCGCGGCTCGGCGGGAGACGTCGAGAAACATTGCCAGGTGAGCCGCCAGCGCCTCCGCATCGCGGCCGACGCCGTCGAGGAAGCTGGAGCTTCGATGGCGCATGAAATTGAGGCCGAGCACGTAGAGTCCCGAATACGCGCAGACGCCGCCATCGTTCAGGATTTCGCCCCGGGCGTCGAACACATCCAGCTTCAGCCATGGGTATTCCCGGCGATAGCCGGTGGCCCATATGATCGTCTCGATACCCTGGTCGATGAGGTCGATTTCGGTCGCCTCGGCGCTCAGGATCAGGCTCGGAATGGAACCGGGATCGATCGAGTAGAGGCCGTCTCCGGCGGCCGCGCGGTCGATATTGGCCAGCACGCGCCTCAGCCTGCGTTCCGCCGCCATGGTCGTGTCGGCGAGATCACCGTTGAACCGAATGCGTGTATCGCAAGCGGCAGCCGCTCGACCGACAAGACGAACGCCTTGCTCCCGAAGACCGGCAAGGTCGAGCGTCCTGCGCTCGGGTGTGCCTATCAGCTGCAGGGAGGGCTGCCGCCGTGCCGCGGTGAGATCCGGAACTTCAGCGACAGGCTTGGCAAGCATTCCCAGCCGGTCGAGCCACCACAGGATGTCGTGCCCGCGGTAAAGCCTCGGTAGGCGTGTATGACTGCCGACCGACAGGGTCACCGGTCGTCCGGAGCGATTGATCTCCTCCGCAAGTTGTATGCCGGTCGCCGAGGCCCCGGCCACGAGAACGCCACCCTGGGGCAGTTGCTGAGGATTGCGATAGTCCCGCGGCACGACCTGCCTGATCCGGGAGGAGATCTGCTTTGCTAGTGGCGGAATGCGTGGCCTGTCGCTGTATCCGGTCGCGACCACGACCGCACGTACGCTCCATTGGCCGCGATCGGTCAGCAGCCGGAAGCCTCCGTCGACCCTTTCGGTCGAAAGCACCTCCACACCGTCCTCCACCGGTGCGGTGATCGAGCACGCGTAATCCTCCAGGAACCCCACCGTCTCGGCCATTGTCATGAAGCCGTCGGGATTGGCTCCGCGATAACCGCCGCCGGGCAGGCGTGTCATCCAGTTGGGCGTCAGCAGGCGCAGCGAATCCCACCGTTCGCTGCGCCAGCGCTCCGCGATCCGGCCGCGCTCCAGCACGACGTGGTAGACCCCGCGCTCGGACAGGCACCGGCTCATGGCGAGACCCGCCTGTCCGGCGCCGATAATGGCTACGTCTGTATGCTGCATGGAATCCGCGCCTTGTAAGCAGGGGCAACAGATCGCCGGCGCCATCCTTTTCAGGACGAGGCCGGCGATATTGCTCTTGCGGACCGAAGTCAGCCTTTCACGGCAACCGAGACCGGCACGCCGTTGGTCAGCACGTCGAACACCGCGGAACGGGCGCGCGACTGCATTACGATTTCCTCGAGCTTCTCAGCCGAAGCATCGCCCTTGATCTTGAAGGAGATACGGATGCCCTGGTAGCCGTTGCGGACTTCGTTAGAGATGCCGAGGATGCCGCGAAGGTCGATGTCGCCTTCGACGGTCGATTCCACCTCATGCAGCGTCACGCCGCGCGCGGCCGCGATGTTCGCGATGCCGGCGGTGAGGCAGGAAGCAAGCGCGTGGAGGAGGTATTCGACCGGCGTCGGGCCGTTGTCTTCGCCGCACAGGACCGCCGGATGATCGCTGTCGGCCTGGTATGCCGTCACATGCGGCTGCTCGGCGCCGGCGCCGAAGAAGTTGGCCATCGTGCTGCGGCTGTGCGTGCCGGTGATCCAGCGGCTCTTGGCCCGGAACTGGAACTTGGCAAGCTCCGGCTGGCCCGCGACGGCATTGATGGTGGCCAGAAGGGTGGGCGTATTGACGCCGTTCCTCGGCTCCCGCGACGCCTTCTTAACGGAAGCCTTTTCCATGACCATTGTATCGTCCTGCATGTCATTCACTCCTGGGTTCGGATGTTGCGCGACCGGGATCGCCCCGGACGGCTAAACCTCGGCCGGCAGCGTTTGACGTGCAGTGGGAACAACAGTGGGAAAACGAGAGGTTTTTTTGCGCCAACCAGTCGTGAACAGCGCCAGATCCGCAATCAGCGAAACGGCGGGCCTTCAAACGCTTTGCTTCCTCGCGCGGTGCGATCTCCCGTAAGCGCCGAGAACGCTTCGCAACCGAAACCACAGGAGATCAGACCATGTCTCGTTCATTTGGAAAGGATACCCGCCCGTCCTCAACCGACTGGGCTGTCATAGCTCGCGGGCCAAGCAAGGCCGAGGTGCTCGCCCATATCGCGAAGATTCACACATACGCGAGCACCCTAAATCGGCCCGGCCGCGAGAAAACCACATGAGGCTTGTTGCGGCGGGAGTGCCGATCGGCCCCCCGCCGACAACACTTGTCGGGATAATGTTTTCGGTCGACGCCCAGCTGGCCGCACACGGCATCGCGGTCCATGCCGGGGCGAAGTTTTCGACCGGAAAGACCAGCGCCGTGCGCGTCGCGACCAGCATTCTGGACGAGGAGCACCTCGAGTACGTCGCAAATTCCCTGGCGCTGGCAGCCGACCCGGCGCGGGAGGTTAGCTGAGGCGGGCCAACCCGATGCTCCCGACCGATTTGTCGGCGATCCGGCTACTCCGCCGCCACGCCCTTCACCTCGAGATAGCTCTCCATTGAATCGTCCATCGCCTGCAGCCACGGCGTGTGGTGCAACGGCGCCATCGTGCCGGTCATCAGCGAGCGGTAGGCGTGGTCGCGGAAGCCCATAATGTCTTGCGCCTTGTGGTGCTCCCACTCCATGAAGGTCTGATTGACGGCCTCCACGTCGAAGCCTGGATAGTCGGTCTGCTCCATCAGCTCCTTGGTGTAGTCGCCCTGGAACCAGATCATCTGCTCGGCGTCTTCCAGCATCTCCTCGCGCGCCCGCCATTTCCGGCCGTGCTCGGCCATCGCTTCGGCCGAGGGCAGCTTGATGCGGCCCATGATGACGTCGCGGGCGAACCAGGCCTGCGCGTCGAACATGTTGAAGGTGTAGAACTGGTCCTGCATGCCGATATAGGACAGCTTCGGGTTTTTCTCCCAGACGACGCCCTCGTAGAGCCCGTCCGGCCACATACGGTTGGCGGTCTTCAGCTTCAAATCCTCGGTGAGGAACGGGAAGGAATGGAGGTAGCCGGTGCACAGGATGATGGCGTCGACGTCTTTGGTGCTGCCGTCCTTGAAATGCGCGGTCTTGCCGACGACCTTCTGCAGAAGCGGCACTTCCTTCCAGTTCTCCGGCCATTTGAAGCCCATCGGCTTCGAGCGGTAGCTGGAGGTGATCGATCTGGCGCCGTATTTGTAGCATTGCGAGCCGATGTCCTCGGCTGAATAGGAGCGGCCGATGATCAAAATGTCCTTGCCCTTGAATTCCATGGCGTCGCGGAAATCGTGGCTGTGCAGGATACGGCCGTTGAAGGTCGAAAAGCCCTCGAAATAGGGAACGTTGGGCACGGAGAAATGGCCCGAGGCGACGACGACATTGTCGAACTCTTCCGAATAGGTGACGTCGTTGGTGCGGTCATGCGCGGTGACCGTGAATTTTTTTGTCGTTTCGGAAAAGGTGACCATGCGCTCCGGGCTGTTGAAGCGCACCCATTGGCGCACGCCGGATTTTTCGACGCGGCCCTTGATGTAGTCCCACAGCACGGCGCGCGGCGGATAGGAGCCGATCGGCCGGCCGAAATGCTCCTCGAAGGTGTAGTCGGCGAATTCGAGGCATTCCTTCGGCCCGTTCGACCAGAGATAGCGGTACATCGAGCCGTGCACCGGATCGCCGTGCTCGTCGAGGCCGGTGCGCCAGGTGTAGTTCCACAGGCCGCCCCAGTCGGACTGCTTTTCGAAGCAGACGATCTCGGGAATATCGGCGCCCTTTTCGGCGGCCGACTTGAAGGCCCTGAGCTGGGCCATGCCGGACGGCCCGGCTCCGATGACGGCAACACGATCTTTCATTGCGGGCCTCCCGATCTCATTTCCCTAACGAAACAAATTTCACTGACAGGACAGTAATTGCCCCTTCGATGCTGTCAACAGGGCTTGTCGCGAAACCCTCGTTTCACCAAGCTGGATTTCCAAGCGAGGCAGTAGCTCGGGCGAAATCCGGACATTGCGCAATTCGACACGGGTGGCTTGCCGTGGCAGTTGCGCTTCTGTATCGGCACCGAATATGTTCACCGTGAGTGAAATGAATCGGCAAGGTCCGGGGTGGCAACATGGCGAAAAAAGCATCCAGTCTAAAGCCCGCTGCGGCCGTCGTCGCCGCCAAAGCCAAGCCGTCGGTCGCTGCAATCGATCCGCGCAAGATACGCGCGCCGCTCACCCAGAACCCGCACGCCATTCGCGACACCCGCGAAAAGGTCCTGGAGGTCGCCATCGGCCGCGAGGTGCGGGCCTTCCGCAAGAAGCTCGGCATTACGGTGGCCGATCTGGCTGCCGCCACCGACATTTCGCTTGGCATGCTGTCGAAGATCGAGAACGGCATCACCTCGCCATCGCTGACCACGTTGCAGGCGCTGTCACGGGCGCTCGGCGTTCCCGTCACCGCATTCTTCCGCCGCTTCGAGGAAGAGCGCAGCGCCGTCTTCGTCAAGGCCGGCGAAGGCCTCGACGTCGAGCGCCGTGGCACGCGCGCCGGCCACCAGTACAATCTGCTCGGCCATATCGGCTCCAACACCAGCGGCGTCGTCGTGGAACCCTATCTGATCACGCTGACCGAGGATTCCGACGTGTTCCCGACCTTCCAGCACGAAGGCATGGAATTCCTCTATATGCTCGAGGGCGAGGTGGTTTACCGGCACGGCAGCAATCTCTACCCGATGAAGCCCGGTGACAGCCTGTTCTTCGACGCCGATGCGCCGCACGGACCGGAAGTGCTGAGCGTTCTGCCGATGCGCTATCTGTCGATCATCTGCTACCCGCAAAGCGCGGGGTGAGAGTTCGATCTCCCCCTCGTGGGACCTCGTGGGGGGAGATCGGCAGCTTCGCCGACGACGCCTCTTTTGCAGCGTTGGCGATTGGCGAAAGCCGAAGTGAAATCCAATCTCCCCCCTTGAGGGGGAGATGTCCGGCAGGACAGAGGGGGGCGAACCGCGATGTCATTCGCGATATCGATAATGTCTGCCAGCATATCGTGATTGTGGCTGGGCTGGCTGGCGCGTCGTGATCTTCGCCGAAGCGGTGGAGTGGGCATTATGGGAAGGCCGGCGCTCTACGGCGCCCCCCTCTGCCCTGCCGGGCATCTCCCCCTCTTGGGGGGAGATTGGCAGCTTGACGGGCAGCGCGAACCTCGCAAACAGAACCTCAATCCGGCCCAAACCCCGGCGACGTCGCACTCCCGTCATCCAGCTTCGACAGCCATTCGACCAGCGTCGCGCGGTAGCGCGTCAGGCCCTTGTAGGCGGCGAGTTCGTCGGGAAGGTCGCGGATGACGCGGTGCAGCCGCCTTGCCCATTTCGGCTGCGTCACCAGCTCGTCCATCTTGATCAGGTAGCAGCGGATCGGGAAGACGATCGCATTCGAGCGCGGCAGCCGCCAGAAGCTCTGCAGCTCGACGCGCAGATGCACTTTTTCGCCGACATTTTCCGGCGTCACCGTGGCGCGGTCCGGACCCCACTTGTGGTAATTTTCCGGGCTGGTATCGAGGCGCGGATTGATGGTCATCGTCCAGTTCAGCCGGCGCGCCGGCTTGCCCTGCTGGATGTTGGTGAGGAACTTCAGCGCCCGGACGAATATCCCCTTCTCGTGCGCCAGCGGTACCGGCGCGTGCCACTCGAAGAAGTTCATGCCGATGTCGAAATCGAGCGACCAGTCGGCCTGGGTGGTGACCATGCCGGCGTCCATCCACAGATTGCCGTCGCGCTGGTCGAGGATGCAGAAATCGCCCTGGCTCTGGCGGGTGATGTATTCCATCGGCCCATAGGGCAGCGTCGAAACGTCGCCGAAGGTGAAACTGTCGTCGATGCCGAGCGGCCGGTTGATCCAGCGCCAGCGGTCGCCGTCGCGGATCAGCGTGAAATGCTCGGGATAGCCCAGCGCCTGCTGCTCCATCAGCAGTTCGAGCAGGTCCCAGCCGGCCAGCGTCATGTGCGGCAGCGACTGGCAGCGCAGCGGGTCTTCGGCCAGCACCAGCGCGCGGTCCTGCATCTCGGCGACATAGTGCTCGTCGACGTCGATCAGGTTCTCCAGCACGCTGCCCTTCGGCCCGACGACATGCGGCTCGATGTTGACCGCATACATGTAGCTGTCTTCATGGAACGGGAACGGGAACCGCCTGATGTGCTCGGGGCTGTTCCTGAAGGTGAAGTCGTCGCGGAAGGTTTCCTTGCGAAAGGTGATGCCCAAGCTCGCCTCCTATCTTTCCAGCACCAGCGACCTGCCCTCGAAGCGCGAGACGCAGGGCATGATCTTGCAGCCCGAACGGTGGTCTTCCTCGCTCAGCCAGTGGTCGTTGTGGATGAATTTGCCGTCATGCGAGATGACGTTGGTCTCGCACTGGCCGCAGACGCCGCCGCGGCAAAGATAGGGCGGATCGACGCCGGCCGCCTCGATCGCCTCGAGCAGGCTCTGCTGCTCGTCGACGCGGATGGTCTTGCCGCTGAGCGCCAGCGTCACGTCGAAGGGCGCGCCGGGCTGCGGTGCCGCGAAATGCTCGAAATGCACGGTCTCGGCAGGCCAGCCTAAGGCAGCCGCGCGATCGCGCACCCAGTCGATCATGCCGGACGGGCCGCAGACATAGAGATGCGTGCCGAGCGGCTGCGAAGACAGCAGCCGGTCGAGATCGACGCGCTCGTCGCGGTCGTCGTGATAGAGCCTGACCCGGCGATCGTAGCGCTCTCTCAGCAGGTCGGCATAGGTGCCGAGCGAGGCGGTGCGGCAGGTGTAATGCAATTCGAAATTGCCGCCTTCCGCCGCCAGCTGCGCGGTCTGCGCCATGAACGGGGTGATGCCGATGCCGCCGGCCAGCATCAGATGCTTCCTGGCGCGCAGATCGAGCGAGAACAGGTTGACGGGATAGCTGACCACCATCTCCGTGCCCGGCCTGACCTGCCTGTGCATGAAAAGCGAGCCGCCGCGACCGGCGTCGTCGCGGCGCACCGAGATGGTGTATTCGCGGGTGTCGAGCGGCGAGCCCATCAGCGAATAGGGATTGAGCCTGGTGCGTTCGCCATCGCGCATCTCGACGACGACATGCGCGCCGCCGGAAAAGGTCGGCAAAAGCTCGCCGTCGCGCCGGCGGAAATGAAAGCGCGTCACCAGCTCGTTGACCGGGACGACATCGCTGACGACGACATCGAGTTTGGTGGTGCCGGTGCTCATCGAAAGACCTCCTCGATCGGAGGAATTTCGCTGCGGTCCTCGGCGTTGATGCAGACGCCCTGGAAGGCGGCGAGGCGCCGCGAATAGTGATCGCGCACCAGAAGCAAGAGGCCGCAATGCGAACAGGTTGCCGGCTGCGTCGTCACGTTCTCGGTGATGCCCTTGCAATGGACGCACTGCATGCGGCGCGCCAGCGAGCCGCGATGCTCGGTCTGAACCGAGGTGTGGTCGATGCCGGCTTCGAGCGCCGCCTGCATGGCCTGGCCGATCAGCCCCTCGGTGCCGGCAAGGTAGAGCCTGAGGCCCATATGGGCGTTGGCCAGCGTCTGCTTCAGCCGCGGCAGGGCACTGGTGAAGGAATGGCCGAGGTAGAATTGTGCCGGCTTCAGGGCTTCGAGCGCATCGGCGTATTTGCCGTCGCGGCCGGGAATGAAGATGATGTGGGCGCCGCCGAAGAAATCCGCCGGTGCCTTGGCGGCCAGATCGGCAATGGCCAGCGCTCCTTCTGCATCCGCTATGAAAAGATGATGCTTGCCGGGCTGCGGAGACAGGGTCCCATAGACCGGCCGGCTGATGATGCTTTTCGCTGCCATACCCGCAGTATGCCTCAGCCTTTCGCCGTGCGCTTGGTCTTCTTCGGATCGTCGAAAGGAAGCGGCTCGGCGGTTGCGCTGATGGCGCCGCTCTTGTTGCGGATCTCGAGCCTTGTGCCCTGTACGGCGCAGTCGGCGTCGAGCCGGGCGATGCCCATCGATTTTTTGACCAGCGGCGAATACATGGCGCAGGTCACCACGCCGACCTTTTTGCCGTCGCGATAGACCGGTGCGCCCTCGTCGGCCGGCTCCTTGCCTTCGAGCAGCACGCCGAAGATCTTGAAGCGCTCCTTGCCCTTGAGGCGATAATGCTCCTCGGCACCGCGAAAGCCCGTCTTGCCGGGGCTGACGGTGAAGTCGAGACCAAGCTCCCACAGCGTGTCGCCCGGGCCTTCGTTCTCAAACGGGTATTTCTGCGAATTGTCGTAGGGGTAAAACAGCAGGTAGCTCTCGACGCGCAGCATGTCGAGCGTGGTGAAGCGGCACGGGATGATGCCGGCGCTCTTGCCCTCGTCGAGGATCCTGTCCCAGATCGTTCCGGCGTCCTGGCCACGGCAGAAGATCTCGTAGCCGCGCTCGCCGGTGTAGCCGGTGCGCGAGATCATCACCGGAAAGCCGAACAACTGCGTCTGCATGTGGTGGAAATAGTTGAGGTCGCGAATGCCGGGCACATGCTTTGCCAGATAATCCACGGCTAGCGGCCCCTGCAGCGAAAGGTCGTGCAGATTGTCATCGAAGCGCAGCGACACGTCACGACCGACCGAAGCGCGCTGCAGCTCTTCATGGCCGGTGCCCGAGCCATGCACGACCATCCAGGAATTCGGGCCGGTGCGGTAGAGGATGCAGTCGTCGGTGAACTTGCCGGCCTCGTTGAGCATGCAGGCATAGGCCGACTTGCCGGGATAGATCTTTTCGACGTCGCGCGTCGTCGCCAGATCGATCAGGTGCGAGGCGTGCGGCCCGGTGATGTGGACCTTCTTCAAGCCGGACACGTCCATCAGGCCGGCCTTGGTGCGGATGGCGATATACTCTTCGTCGGCGTCCTTGTCGTAGGTCCAGGCGGTGCCCATGCCGCTCCAGTCCTCGAGCTTCGAGCCGAGCGCGCGATGGCGGTCCGCAAGCGTCGAAAATCTCCAGGATGCCGTCATCCGCTGTCCTCCGTTCGAAAGAAACTTTTTTGCTTTCCCCTGCTCCCTGCACACAGGCGGGAGCGTTGCCTTGAATATTGACCGCAAACGCCGGGAGCCTGCAATACCCGTAAGCAAATAATTTCATTGTCAGGCAAATCCGGCGAGCCCAAACAAACGGTTAACGTCGCGTAAAATCGTCTTGACAATTCCAGAATTCGGCCGGATTTTATGAAAAAAATTTCACTCTCTTGAAAGAGGGCAATGACCGGCCAATCCGGACCGGCGTTGAAAAGGGGAAAGCCGATGTCCGACCTGCAACAGCGCGTGGAAGCGTTGTACCGTTCCGACGTGCGTGGATCCATGCTCCTGATCGTCTGCCTGTGGGCGACGATCCTCTTTGTCCTGTTCATGACATGGCCATACGTCCCCGACGCCGGCATCAAGCTCGTCGTCGCGGTCGCCGCCGCCGCCGTGCTGATCTTCAACACGGCGGCGATCCTGGCGATGGTCAACCACTACAAGGAAGACAAGGACTTCATCTACGGCCTCGACATCAAGAATGCCGACGCCTACCGCAACCGCAAGTCCTGAGGGGGAGACGCATGGCCCGCTATACACCGCCCGAACAGAGCAAGGCCGGACAGGTTTTCGATATCGCCGTCGTCGTGGTCGCGATTTTCGTCGCGCTGTGGCTGCCGCTGAAACTAGGGCTGGCAGGGGCGGCAAAATCCATCGACGCGCTCGACGCCAAGACGTGGGAAGCGCTCGGACAAAACCCGACCATGGCCTCGATCTGGGAAAAGCTCGGCTACACGCCGGAAACCGCGCACGACGTCATCCAGAACCGGTTCCACTACATCATCGACTGGCCGACGCTGATCATCATGGCGGCGGTGCTGATCGGCTATTTCATCTTTCTGTTCCGCGCATCGGACCGCGAATACCGCGACGTCATCGATGAAAAGTTCGGCGACAAATAGATAGGGAAGCATCGTCATGTGGGTGGCACTCTCTTACGCATGCTGGGGCATCTCGATCGTGCTCGCGCTGTGGATGCTCTACGACTGGTTCAAGATCGACACGACCTATTCCGAAGAGATGCTGACCTCGTCCAGGGAAGGCGAACTTGAAGCCGTGTCCGAAAAACACCGGATCTGAGTGGGGGATTGAACGATGACGATCACGGCTGAACCAGCGGTGCAAGTGCAAGGCGACAGGGTTTCACTGCTCAGGGTGCTCGGCCCCGCCCATGTCTGGGCGCTCGGTGTCGGCATCGTTCTGGTCGGCGAATTCACCGGCTGGAATTTCGCGGCGGACAAGGGCGGCGCGCTGGCGGCGCTGATCGTCTGCTGGATCGTCGGGCTGCTCTACACGTCGGTCGCGATGATCGATTCCGAAGTTACCTCGACGGTTGCCGCCGCCGGCGGCCAATATGCCCAGGCCAAGCACATTGTCGGGCCGCTGATGGCCTTCAACGTCGCGCTGTTCCTGGTCTTTGCCTATACCATGCTCGAAGTGTCGGACGCGATCCTGCTCGGCGACACCATCGTCGCCAAGGCCGGCGTCGAGGGCCTCAACCACAATTCCTTCATCGCCGCGACAATCGTCGTGCTGGCATGGCTGAACTATCGCGGCGTGCTGATGACGCTCAACGTCAATTTCGTCATCACCGCGATAGCCTATGTCTCGATCGTCATCCTGTTCTTCTCGGTCAGCCCGTGGACGCAAGGCGCCGTGCTCAAGCTGAACGAGTTGGTGACCCCGGGCAACGCCCTGCCCTATGGCTGGATCGGCGTCATCGCCGCCTTCCAGTTCGGCATCTGGTACTATCTCGGCATCGAGGGCACCACGCAGGCCGCCGAGGAAGTGCGCTCGCCGGCGCGCTCGCTGCCCTACGGCACGATGGCCGGCATGATCACGCTTCTGATCGCCGCCGCCATGACCTGGTATGTCTGCGCCTCGCTGATGCCCTGGGAATATCTCGGCATCACCTATTATCCGCTGTGGGACGCGGGCAAACTGACCGGCAGTGCGCTGCTGGAAAACCTGTTGTTCATCGCGACGCTGCTTGCCGCGCTCGCCTCCGCCAATGGCTGCATCAACGACGCCGCGCGCGCCTGGTTTTCGCTCGGCCGCGACCGCTATCTGCCGACCTGGTTCTCGGCGGTGCATCCGAAATACCGCACGCCCTATCGCTCGATCCTGTTTCTGCTGCCGATCGCGCTCGCCTTCGCCTTCATCGCCGACCTCAACCAGGCGATCACCTTCTCGATCCTGTCGGGCGTGCTGCAATATACCTTCATGAGCATCAACATCATCATGTTCAGGAAAAAGTGGCCGCTCGGCTCGATCCGCCGCGGCTACACCCATCCGTTCCATCCGCTGCCGGCGATCGTCTTGTTCTGCCTTTGCGTCGTCACCTTCTTTGCGATCTTCCTCGGCTTCGGCTCGCAGCTGATCGCCATGGTCGCCTTCTACTTCCTGATCTCGCTGTGGTTCCACTTCTACCGCTACAAATTCGTGCGCCGTGGTGCCCAGTTCACCATGCCGTGGCCGAAGCCGCAGGGCTACTGACGGCGCGCCCGGTCTGGGCGGGCATTTGCGTGACGAGGTGCGTTAGGTGATCTCAGCATTGCTCGCCGGGGCGGTTGCCCTGGCTCTCGTCCTCCATATAGCCTGGCTTGCGCGGGCCAGCCGCGCCAAGGCTTCGACCGGTCTTGCCGCCGACGAAGCCGGCGTCCGCGCCGTCATCCCCGACGTGGCCAACATCTCGGACGGCACTGCCGGCGTCGTTACCTTCGCCGGCTCGTGGAACGGCCGGCGGGTGCAGGTGCGGACCATCGTCGACACGCTGGCGATCAGGAAGCTGCCGGCGCGCTGGCTGAGCGTTTCGATCACCGAAAAGGTCGCGATACCAGGCACTTTCGATATGATGATGCGGCCGGGATCGCCGACGACTTTTTCCAATTTCGATCATCTCGTCCATCCGCTGCCGAAGGCGGCGGGGTTTCCGGCCGAGGCGGTGCTGCGGAGCGACCGCAAGGGCGTGCGCTTCCCCGAAGCCATCATCGCCGGCCACCTCGATATCTTTGCCGAGGAGCGCACCAAGGAATTGCTGATCACGCCGAACGGCGTGCGCATCGTCTGGCTTCTGGCCGAGGCCGAGCGCGCGCGTTACGGCGTATTCCGGCAAGCCGAATTCGGCACGGTCAGGCTCGATCCGGTGCTGATCGAGAGGCTGCTGTCGTCGGCTTCGGCGCTGCGCGATGCCATCAATCAAAGCGAACGGCAAGCGGCATGACCAGCCAGATCACCACCTCCCCCGCACCACCGAGCCCCTATCTGGTTCTGGGCGCTGCGATCGTCTTGCCGGCGAGCGGGCATGTCGTGCTCGGCGTGCCGGTGCGCGGCCTGCAATTTCTGTTCTTCATGGTGATCCTCGCCTGGGTCACCGCCAAGATCGCGCCGCCCGATGCCAGCTTCGTCGGCCGCCATGCCGGCGGCTTCCTGATCTATGCCCTATCGATCCTGGATGCCTACAAGATCGCCCGCATCCGCTATGCCAAATGGGCTCACAATGGCGGCCAGCGCGGCGATAGTGCGGCCGGCGGCGCCTCAGCCGAAATATAACGACAGGAAAATTTTTTTCATACCAATTGAATTCTCGGGACTCATTCGATACATCTCGGAGGGAACGAACTCGCGGAGGCTGACATGTGCGGAATCGTCGGACTGTTTTTGAAGGACAAGTCGCTCGAGCCCCAGCTTGGCGCGATGCTGTCGGAGATGCTGATCTCGCTCAGCGATCGCGGTCCCGACAGCGCCGGCATCGCCATCTATGGCGCGCCCTCCAGTGAAGCCAAGATCACCATCCAGTCGGCCAAGCCGGAGCGCGATTTCCGCGGCCTCGACGCCGAACTCGCCAAGGCAATCGGCGCGCCGGTGAGCATTGCTGCGAAGTCGACGCATGCGGTGGTCCGGACGACGCCTGCCAAGATCGACGAAGCGCGCGAGGCGATCCAGACGCTGCGCCCCGACATCCGCATCATGGGCGCCGGCGACGTCGTCGAAATCTACAAGGAAGTCGGCTTGCCCGAAGCGGTCGTCGACCGTTTCGGCGTCCGCGAGATGACCGGCACCCACGGCATCGGCCATACCCGCATGGCGACCGAATCGGCGGTGACGACGATGGGCGCGCATCCGTTCTCGACCGGCGCCGACCAGTGCCTGGTGCATAATGGCTCGCTGTCCAACCACAACAATGTCCGCCGCGAGCTGATCCGCGAAGGCATGACATTCGAGACCGAGAACGACACCGAGGTCGCTGCCGCCTATCTCTCCTCGCAGATGGCGCATGGCAAGAATCTGGGCGAGGCGCTGGAAGGCACGCTGAGCGATCTCGACGGGTTTTTCACCTTCGTCGTCGGCACCAAGAACGGCTTCGGCGTGGTGCGCGACCCGATCGCCTGCAAGCCCGCAGTAATGGCCGAAACCGACCAGTATGTCGCCTTCGGCTCAGAATATCGTGCGCTCACCAAACTGCCCGGCATAGACAATGCGAAGGTCTGGGAACCCGAGCCCGCAACCGTCTATTTCTGGGAGCATTGAACCAATGCCGGCAATTAACCTCTCCAAGGCGGCTCGCGAGCCGGGCCATGCGTCACGGGTCTTCGATCTGGCCGAAATGTCGCTGCGCGAGCTCAACCAGGCGCTGCACGATCTGGCGCCCGGTTCGAACGAGACCGCCTGGGAGGTGCTCCACCCGCGAGGCAGCCATTCGGTCGCCGTCGGCGTCGACCAGCCGGTCGCCATCGATGTGCGCGGCAGCGTCGGCTATTATTGCGGCGGCATGAACGACGGCGGCACCATCACCGTGCATGGCTCGGCCGGGCCCGGCGTCGGCGAGAACATGATGTCCGGCCAGATCGTCGTCAAAGGCGATGCCAGCCAGTATGCCGGCGCCACCGGCCGGGGCGGGTTGCTCGTTATCGAAGGCAACGCGTCGTCGCGCTGCGGCATCTCGATGAAGGGCATCGACATCGTCGTCCATGGCAATATCGGCCACATGTCGGCCTTCATGGCGCAGTCCGGCAACCTCGTGGTGCTGGGCGACGCCGGCGATGCGCTCGGCGATTCCATCTACGAGGCGCGGCTTTTCGTGCGCGGCAAGGTCGAAAGCCTCGGCGCCGACTGCATCGCCAAGGAGATGCGGCCCGAGCATCTCGAATTGCTGCAAGGCTTGCTCGACCGCGCCGGTGTGACCGGCGTCAAGGCGGCGGAGTTCAAGCGTTATGGCTCGGCTCGTACCCTCTACAATTTCAATATCGACAACGCCGACGCGTATTGAGGCTCAATGACCTATCGCAACCCGCCGACGACGCCGCGCAAATCCGCGACCTTCGACGACTACACGCTTTCCGAGATCCGCCGCGCCGCGGCGACCGGCATCTATGATATCAGGGGCGCCGGCGCCAAGCGCAAGCTGCCGCATTTCGATGACCTTCTGTTCCTTGGTGCCTCGATCTCGCGCTACCCGCTCGAAGGCTATCGCGAGCGCTGCGACACCAGCGTCGTGCTCGGGTCGCGCTATGCGAAGAAACCGATCGAATTGAAAATCCCGATCACCATTGCCGGCATGAGCTTCGGCTCGCTGTCCGGGCCGGCCAAGGAAGCGCTTGGCCGCGGCGCGACGCTGTCCGGCACCTCGACGACCACCGGCGACGGCGGCATGACCGAGGAAGAGCGCGGCCATTCGAAGACGCTGGTCTACCAGTATCTGCCGTCGCGCTACGGCATGAACCCGCGCGATCTGCGCCGTGCCGACGCGATCGAGGTGGTCGTCGGCCAGGGCGCCAAACCCGGCGGCGGCGGCATGCTGCTCGGCCAGAAGATCTCCGACCGCGTCGCCGAAATGCGCACGCTGCCGAAAGGCATCGACCAGCGCTCGGCCTCGCGCCACCCCGACTGGACCGGGCCGGACGACCTCGAGATCAAGATCCTCGAACTGCGCGAGATCACCGACTGGGAAAAGCCGATCTACGTCAAGGTCGGCGGCGCGCGGCCGTATTACGACACCGCGCTTGCGGTGAAATCGGGCGCCGATGTCGTCGTCGTCGACGGCATGCAGGGCGGCACGGCGGCGACCCAGGAAGTGTTCATTGAAAATGTCGGCCAGCCGACGCTTGCCTGCATCAGGCCGGCCGTGCAGGCGCTGCAGGATCTCGGCATGCACCGCAAGGTGCAGCTGATCGTCTCCGGCGGCATACGCAACGGCGCCGACGTCGCCAAGGCGCTGGCGCTCGGCGTCGACGCGGTGTCGATCGGCACGGCAGCGCTTGTCGCGCTCGGCGACAACGACCCGCGCTGGGAAGCGGAATACAACGAGCTCGGCACCACCGCCGGCGCCTATGACGACTGGCATGCGGGTCGCGACCCGGCCGGCATCACCACGCAGGATCCCGAGCTAATGAAACGGGTCGATCCGATTGCGGCCGGCCGACGGCTGGCGAATTATCTTAAGGTGATGACACTTGAGGCTCAGACAATCGCCCGCGCCTGCGGCAAGAACAGCCTGCACAATCTCGAGCCCGAGGATCTTGTGGCCTTGACGATCGAAGCCGCCGCCATGGCCGGCGTGCCGCTGGCCGGCACCAACTGGATACCGGGCAAGAACGGCTTCTAAGACAAACCAAATGCCAGTAAGCGAGGAACTATAATGGGGAACGATCTCGCCGCCTTCGCCAAGGAGAAGGGCGTCAAATATTTCATGATATCCTACACCGACCTGTTCGGTGGGCAACGCGCCAAGCTGGTGCCGGCGCAGGCGATCGCCGACATGCAGCGCGACGGTGCCGGCTTTGCCGGCTTTGCCACCTGGCTCGACCTGACGCCGGCGCATCCCGACATGCTGGCGGTGCCGGATCCGGCCTCGGTGATCCAGTTGCCTTGGAAGCCGGAAGTCGCCTGGGTCGCCGCCAACTGCATCATGGACGACAAATCGGTCGAGCAGGCGCCGCGCAACACGCTGAAGCGGTTGATCGCGGAGGCCGCTGGCGACGGCATGCACATCAAGACCGGCGTCGAGGCCGAATTCTTCCTGATCTCGCCGGATGGCAAGACGATTTCCGACGAATATGACACGGCGTCGAAGCCCTGCTACGACCAGCAGGCGGTGATGCGCCGCTACGATGTGATCGCCGAGATCTGCGACCACATGCTGGCGCTCGGCTGGGGCGCCTACCAGAACGACCACGAGGACGCCAACGGCCAGTTCGAGATGAACTGGGCCTTCGACGATGCGCTGGCGACCGCCGACAAGCATTCCTTCTTCAAATTTATGGTGAAATCGGTCGCCGAAAAGCACGGCCTGCGCGCAACCTTCATGCCTAAACCCTTCCAGGGCCTGACCGGCAATGGCTGCCATGCGCATATCTCGGTGTGGGACAAAGACGGCAAGACCAATGTCTTTGCCGATGATGCGATGGAGCTCGGCCTGTCGGCCAAGGGCAGGAATTTCCTCGGCGGCATCATGAAACATGCGTCCGCGCTTGCCGCCATCACCAACCCGACGGTCAATTCCTACAAGCGCATCAACGCACCGCGCACCATCTCCGGCGCCACCTGGGCGCCGAACACGGTGACCTGGACGGGCAACAACCGCACCCACATGGTGCGCGTACCCGGCCCCGGCCGCTTCGAGCTGCGCCTGCCCGACGGCGCGGCAAACCCCTATCTGCTGCAGGCCGTCATCATCGCCGCCGGCCTTGACGGTGTCCGCTCGAAGGCCGATCCCGGCCGGCGCTACGACATCGACATGTACCAGTTCGGCCATACGGTCGAAGGGGCGCCGAAGCTGCCGCTCAACCTGCTCGACGCATTGCGCGAATTCGACAATGACAAATCGCTCAAGACGGCGCTGGGTGAGGAATTCTCGTCGGCCTATCTAAAGCTCAAGCAGCAGGAATGGAATTCCTATGCTTCCCACTTCACCCAGTGGGAGCGCGACCACACGCTCGACATCTGATCCGGAATTGTTGCACGCCCGGCGCGAAACAGGTTCATGAAATACTCGATCTTCTCCCTCGCCCGGGCGGCATTTTCCGGCCATAAGAACTGGCAGCGCACCTGGCGCGACGCCAGCCCGAAGAGCCACTACGACGTGGTGATCATCGGCGGCGGCGGCCATGGCCTGGCGACGGCATGGTTCCTCGCCAGCGAATACGGCATCAGGAATGTCGCGCTGCTGGAAAAGGGCTGGATCGGCTCCGGCAATGCCGGCCGCAACACCACCATCATCCGCTCCAATTACGGGCTGCCCGGCAATACCGGCTTCTACGAGCTGTCGATGAAGCTGTGGGAGCGGATGGAGCAGGACCTCAACTACAACACCATGGTCAGCCAGCGCGGCGTCATCAATCTCTACCATTCCGACGCGCAGCGCGACGCCTATGCGCGGCGCGGCAACACCATGCGCATCAACGGCATCGATGCCGAACTGCTCGATCTGACGGCGGTCAGGAAGATGATGCCGTTCCTGAACTTCGACAACGCACGTTTCCCGGTGCAGGGCGGGCTTTTGCAGCGGCGCGGCGGCACGGCGCGCCACGACGCCGTGGTCTGGGGCTATGCGCATGCGGCGAGCGCGCTCGGGGTCGACATCATCCAGAACTGCGAGGTGACCGGTTTTGTCCGCGATGGCAGCGGCAAGGTGACCGGCGTCGAGACGAGCCGCGGCAGGATCGGCGCGGCCAAGGTCGGCATGGCGGTCGCCGGCTCCTCGTCGCGCGTCGCGGCGATGGCCGGCATGCGGCTGCCGATCGAAAGCCATGTGCTGCAGGCCTTCGTCTCCGAGGCGATCAAGCCGCTAATCCCCAATGTCATGACGTTCGGCGCCGGGCATTTCTACGTCAGCCAGTCCGACAAGGGCGGCCTGGTCTTCGGCGGCGATATAGACGGCTACAATTCCTACGCCCAGCGCGGCAATCTGCCTGTCATGGAAGACGTCTGCGAAGGCGGCATGGCGCTGATGCCGATGATCGGCCGGATACGGCTGCTGCGTCAGTGGGGCGGCATCATGGACATGTCGATGGACGGCTCGCCGATCATCGACAAAACACCGGTCGACGGGCTCTATCTCAACGCCGGCTGGTGCTATGGCGGCTTCAAGGCGACGCCCGGCTCCGGCCTGGTCTTTGCTCATCTTCTGGCGCGCGACGAGCCGCACAAGGAGGCTGCCCGCTTTCGTCTCGACCGCTTCCGGCGAGGTGCGATGATCGACGAAAAGGGCCAGGGCGCCCAACCGAACCTGCATTGAAGGCTGGCTGAAGAAGCATGCGCATTGTCTGTCCCTTCTGCGGCGAACGCGAACTCGGCGAGTTCACCTATCTGGGCGACGCCAAGCCGGTGCGTCCGGCGGCCGGCGCCACCGAAGACGAGGTCTTCGACTACGTCTATCTGCGCGACAACATCGCCGGGCCGATGAGCGAATACTGGTACCATGGCGGCGGCTGCCGGGCCTGGCTGAAGGTCGCCCGCAACACGCTGAGGCATGAGATTTCCTCCGTCGAGCCGGCGGCCGGCGTTGGTGCCGCCAAGGTTGGCGCCTGATGGTTGGCTCCGCGCAGATACATCGGCTGGAGAGCGGCGGTCTCATCGATCGCGCCGCGCCGCTGGCCTTCCGCTTCGACGGCAAGAGCTTTGCCGGCTTCCAAGGCGACACGCTGGCCTCGGCGCTGATCGCCAATGGCGTCAAGCTGGTCGGCCGCTCTTTCAAATACCATCGACCGCGCGGCATCCTGACCGCTGGTTCGGAGGAGCCCAACGCGCTGGTCGAACTGCGCAGCGGAGCGCGGCGCGAGCCGAACACCAAGGCGACCACGGCCGAACTCTATGACGGGCTCGAAGCCGCCAGCCAGAACCGCTGGCCGTCGCTGCGCCACGATCTGATGGCGGTCAATCAGCTGTTCGCGCCGATCTTCGTCGCCGGCTTCTACTACAAGACCTTCATGTGGCCGGCGAAATTCTGGGAAACGATCTACGAGCCAACGATTCGCCGCGCCGCCGGCCTCGGCCGCGCTGCAGGCGTCGCCGATCCCGACCATTACGACAAGGCGTGGGCGCATTGCGACGTGCTGATTGCCGGGTCCGGCCCGGCCGGGCTGGCTGCGGCATTGGCGGCTGGGCGCGGCGGCGCCCGCGTCATCCTGTGCGAGGAAGATTTTGCGCTTGGCGGCCGCCTGCTCGCCGACGGCGGCATGATCGACGGCGCGCCGGCGGCCGAATGGATTACGCGCACGCTGGCCGAACTCGCCGCACTGCCCGATGTCCGCATCATGACCCGCACGACATTGTTCGGCGTCTATGATGGCGGCACCTATGGCGCGATCGAGCGGGTCAACGACCACCTGCCCTCGCCGCCCGAGCACCAGGTGCGCCAGCGGCTGTGGCGGATCGTGGCGAAGCGCTCAATTGTTGCCGCTGGCGCCATCGAGCGGCCGATCGTCTTTGCCGGTAACGACACGCCGGGCGTGATGATGGCTTCGGCTATGCGGACTTATGTCGCGCGCTACGCGGTTACCCCTGCCAAGAGGATCGCGCTGTTCACCAACAATGAGGATGGCTGGCGCACGGTCGAGACCGCGCTTGGCGCCGGTTTGCAGATCGCGGCGGTCGTCGATGCGCGCCCGGACGTCTCCGCCGCGCATCGCGCGCTTGCCGCCAAAGGCGGCTTTGCCGTGCTCAACGGCTCGGTCAGCGGGGTCGAAGGCGGCAAGGACGGGCTCCGGAAAATCGTGGTGGCGCTGACCGGCGGCGCACGGGCGGAAGTCGAAGTCGACGGGCTTGCCGTGTCCGGCGGCTGGAATCCGGCGGTCGGGCTGACCTCCTATCATCGCGGCCGGCCGAAATGGCAGGACGATATCGCAGCCTTCGTACCGGATGGTGCGCCGCCCGGCATGGTGGCCGTCGGCGCCGCCAACGGCGCCTTCGGGCTGGGCGACTGCCTGCGCCAGGGCTTTGCCGCGGGTGCTGCGGCAGCGCAGGGTGCTGGACGCAGCGGCAATGCCGGCACATCGCCGGTCGCCGACAGCGAGGCGTTTTCGCTGACGCCGCTTTGGTATGTGGCCGGCAAAGGGAAAGCCTTCGTCGATTACCAGCATGACGTGACCGCGTCCGATATCGAACTGGCGCAGCGCGAAGGTTTCGAATCGGTCGAGCATCTCAAGCGCTATACGACGCTCGGCATGGCCACCGACCAGGGCAAGACCTCGAACGTCGCCGGTCTCGCCATCATGGCGGCAATCAGCGGCAAATCGATCCCCGAAACCGGCACGACGATCTACCGCCCGCCCTATGTGCCGGTCGCCATCGGCGCCTTCGCCGGCCATCATCGCGACGAAGACTTCCATGCGACGAGGCTGACGCCGTCGCATCACTGGGCAGCCGAACAGGGCGCGGTGTTCGTCGACACCGGCCTGTGGAAGCGGGCGCAATGGTATCCGCGCGCCGGCGAAAAGGACTGGCTGGAATCGGTCACCCGCGAGGTCAAGGCGGTGCGCTCCGGCGTCGGCTTCTGCGATGTCTCGACGCTCGGCAAGATCGACGTGCACGGCCCGGATGCCGGCGCCTTTCTCGACCGCGTCTACATCAACACCTTCTCCAGTCTCGCCGTCGGCAAAGCCCGCTACGGGCTGATGCTGCGCGAGGACGGCATCGTCTATGACGACGGCACGACGTCGCGGCTGGCCGAGGATCATTATTTCCTGACCACCACCACCGCCAAGGCCGGGCTGGTGATGCAGCATCTCGAATTCTGCCGGCAGGTGCTGTTCCCGGAATTCGACGTGCAGTTGACCTCGGTCTCCGACCAGTGGGCGCAATTCTCGATCGCCGGGCCGAAGACCCGGGACCTGCTTCGGGAAATGGTCGATCCGGCGGAGGATTTGTCGAACGAAGGCTTTCCCTTCATGGGGGCGCGGGAAGTTGCGCTTCGCGGTGGCATCAAGGCGCGGCTGTTCCGCATCTCGTTTTCGGGCGAAATGGCGTTCGAGATTTCGGTTCCCGCCCGCTATGGCGAGGCGCTGGTGCGCAATTTGATGCTGGCCGGCAAGCCGTTCGGCGTTACGCCCTACGGTACCGAGGCGCTCGGCGTCATGCGCATCGAAAAGGGCCATGTCGCCGGACCGGAGCTGAACGGCACGACGACGGCCGCCGACCTCGGCCTTGGCAAGATGATGTCGACCAAAAAAGATTTCATCGGCCGCGTCATGGCCGGCCGCGAGGCGCTGATTGCCCCGGACCGGCAGGTCGTCGTCGGCATCAAGCCCGTCGACAAGACGCGCCGCCTGCGCTCCGGCGCGCATATCATTCCGAAGGGCGAGACGCCCGGCCCCGATAACGACCAGGGCTACGTCACCTCGGTCTGCTTCTCGCCCATGCTCGACCAGTGGATCGGGCTGGCGCTTGTTGAGCGTGGCCGCGAGCGCATCGGCGAGATCGTCCATGCGCACGATCCGCTACGCGGCGAAGACTACGACGTCGAGCTGTGCAGCCCGGTCTTATACGATCCGGATGGAGGGCGCCAGCGTGGCTGAGTTTTCCTGGATTGCCCGCAGTCCGCTGGAGAAAGCGCTTGTTGTCGGCGCCTATGGCGCGCGCGGCACGGCGGCCGGCGTATCGCTCACCGAGATCCGCAATTTCGACCTGATCCAGGTGATGGCGCGGCGCGGCAAAGCGGCAGAACTGGCGAAGGCCGCCGAAACCCGCTTCGGCGTTGCCGCCCCGGAAACGCCCAAGGCGACCCGAACTCCCGACGCTAGGCTGATCTGGTCGGGACCGGATCAGTTCCTGGTCCTGTCCAATGGCGGCAAGCACGCGAGCGAACCGCTGAGCCAGGCGTTTGCGCAATCCGCCTCGTTGTCCGACCAGTCGCATGCGCGCGCGCTGATCAGCGTTTCCGGAGAAAAGGCGCGCGCGATGCTGGCCAAACTGTCGTCGCTAGACCTGCACCCCGCGGCGTTCCCGGCCGGCACCGCTGCGGCGACCTCGGTCGATCACACCAGCATCAATCTCTGGCGCGCCAATGACCGGCCGAACGGACAGGCGGTGTTCAATCTTCTGGTGTTCGCCACCTTCGCGGAAAGCCTGTGGCATACGATGCTGGACGCTGCCGCCGAGTATGGCGTCGAGATCGGGCATTCCGAGGAATTGGGGTAGGATTGTGCGCCACCTTCCCTTCTCCCCCTGTGGGAGAAGGTGGCCGAGCGAAGCTCGGTCGGATGAGGGGTGCTCCAGCTTGGCTATGACGGCACTCCGTCCAACACCCCTCAACCGTCTCGGCGCTGCGCGCCGATCCACCTTCTCCCACAAGGAGAGAAGGAAGAGGCGCGCGCGCCGCCTTCACTTGCCAACTCCGGCTCTTCTATCCTATTCTTCCCGCTAAAATAATTTCACACACAGGCAAACTTGTTTCTCGAAACCAAGGTTGAGATGAGCCAGTCGCCCTACCCCGCCGTCGTCGCCGGACCGCCCCGGCCGAGCCTGATCCTGCGGCCAGGCCAGATTACGCTGCCGGCCGGGATGGAGCGCTACTCGGTTCAGGGCAATGGTGCGGTGCTGATCGAGGTCGAGGCCGGCGACATTGTCACCGTGCGCGATGTCGAGGGCGGGCAGGCCTGCGAGCTGCTGGCATGGGACAGCAGCGACGCGACCGATCCCGGCATTCTCGGCGAGAAATCGAACAGCAATGCCGCCGGCATCAAGGCGCTGCTGGCCGAAGGCGACGACAGCCTCGCATCCTTGCGCCGGGGGCTCGAGCGGCGCCAGGTGCAGATCGACCAGGCGAAGGCGGTTCGCGTTTTCGGCGGCGCCACCCCTGCCGGTACCGAACAGGCTTTTACCGTCGCCCGCGATGGGTCGATGCTGATTGCCGCGCCCGGCGGGCCGATGCTGGTCGACGGCCACGATACGGCGACGCCGGTTAGCGTCATCGTCCGCCGCGCCACCATCCGCCCGGCGGCAAAATCCGGGCTTGCCGACCCGCTGGCCGATCCCGTGCTCGACCTGCGCGTCCATTCGGCGACGGCGGAGGCCTACTTCGTCAAGGCGGGCGACTATCTGCAGATCATCGATGTCGACGGGCGTCAATGCACCGACTTCCAGTGCTTTTCGGCGCGCAAGCTGGACAAGGGCCGCGATCATCCGCTCGACGTGACGACGACGCGCACGCTGATGGGTTCGAGCTATCCGATGCCCGGTCTGCACTCGAAATACTACGACCAGGACATGGAGCCGCTGGTCGAGGTTGTGCAGGACACTTGCGGCCGCCACGATGCATTCGCGCTCGCCTGCGCGGCCAAATATTACGACGACATCGGTTATCCCGGCCATCCCAACTGCTCGGAGAATTTCAACCGCGCGCTGGCCGACAAGGGTGTCACGCCTCGCGCCGGCTGGATGGCGATCAACTTCTTCTTCAACACGGCCATCGACGCGCATGGCGTCGTGGTATCGGACGAGCCGTGGTCGCGGCCGGGCGACTATGTGCTACTCAGGGCGCTCACGGACATCGTCTGCGTCTCGTCCGCCTGCCCCGACGATACGACGCCGGCCAATGGCTGGAACCTGACCGACATCCATGTGCGAACCTATTCCGGCCAGCACAAATTCTCGCGAGCGATCGCCAGACGCATGACGCCCGATTCGGAACCGAAAATGACCCGCGAGACCGCCTTTCATTCGAGCTTTGCCAAGCACACCCGCAACTTCGTCGAGTACAAGGGCTATTGGCTGGCCAATTCCTTCGCCAGGCAAGGCCCGATCGATGAATACTGGGCCTGCCGGCAGGACGCCGTGATCATGGACCTGTCGCCGCTGCGCAAGTTCGAGGTCACCGGGCCGGACTCCGAGGCGCTGCTGCAATACACGCTGACCCGCGACATCAAGAAGCTCGGCGTCGGCCAGATCGTCTATTCCGCCATGTGCTACGAGCATGGCGGCATGATCGACGACGGCACACTGCTCAGGCTCGGCAAGGATAATTTCCGCTGGGTCGGCGGCGACGATCTATCCGGCGAATGGCTGCGGGAAACGGCGCAAAAACTCGGCCTCACCGTGCTGGTGCGCTCCTCGACCGACCAGATGCACAATGTTGCCGTGCAGGGACCGAAAAGCCGCGACATCCTGCGGCAGATCATCTGGACCTCGCCGCTACAGCCGTCGATCGACGAGCTCGAATGGTTCCGTTTCGCCGTCGCCCGCATCGGCGGCGGCAACGGCATTCCCGTCGTGGTGTCGCGCACCGGCTACACCGGCGAGCTCGGCTATGAGATCTGGTGCCATCCGCGCGACGCCGAAAAGGTGTTCGACGCGATCTGGCAGGCCGGCCAGCCGCACGGCCTGAAGCCGATGGGGCTGCAGGCGCTCGATATGGTACGCATCGAGGCCGGGCTGATCTTTGCCGGCTACGAGTTTTCCGACCAGACGGATCCGTTCGAGGCCGGCATCGGCTTCACCGTACCGCTGAAGACCAAGAGCGACGATTTCATCGGCCGCGAGGCGCTGATCCGGCGCAAGGAAAACCCGCAGAAGAAGCTGGTCGGCCTCGACATCGACGCCAATGTCGCCGTCGGCCACGGCGATTGCGTGCATGTCGGCCGGGCCCAGATCGGCGTCGTCACCTCGGGCATGCGCTCGCCGGTGCTGAACAAGACTATCGCGCTGGCCAGGCTCGACGTCGCGCATTCGGCGATCGGCACCGAGGTCGAAATCGGCAAGCTCGACGGCCACAGCAAGCGGCTACCGGCGCGCGTCGTCGCCTTCGCCCATTACGACCCGCAAAAGACCAGGCCGCGCTCGTGATCGACGCTGCCTGGTTCTTCCCTTCTCACACAAGCGCAATGTGCACAGCGTCACAAAGCGCTTGACGTGAAAGCGCGTTGGGTCAATCTTCACTGCTAAGAAAAAAATACTACTGAGCGGAAAACGCCTGGGGCCGTTCAACGTGAGCGTCGATGACGCCTCGCGAGATTGCGGCTGTTGCCGATGGGGAACATCAAAAATGGGGAATCCACGTAAATGAGCACGATAGTCACCACCTTGGTGCCGCCTGCCGAAGGGCAGCTGCACCGGAACATCGATTGGCGCGGCGCCTTCTGGGTGGCAAGCGGCGTTCCGGCCCTTGTCCTGTTTTCGATCGGCGGCATCGCCGGCACCACCGGAACACTGGCCTTCCTGATCTGGGCCGTATCCATGGTCATGGGCTTCCTGCAGTCCTTCACCTATGCGGAGATCGCCGGGCTGTTCCCGAACAAATCCGGCGGCGCCTCGGTCTACGGCGCCACCGCGTGGCTGCGCTATTCGAAATTCATCGCGCCGCTTTCGGTGTGGTGCAACTGGTTCGCCTGGTCGCCGGTGCTGTCGCTCGGCTGCTCGATCGCCGCCGCCTATATCCTCAACGCACTGGCGCCGGTGCCGCTGTTCACCGACACTTCGCCGGAAGTCGCCGCCTATATTGCGGCCCATGCCGGAACCAGCGCCGCTGACGCCATCACCGCGGTCACCGCGGCGGCGACGCCGGCGATCCGTAACTGGACGCTCTACGGTCACACGCTTGGCCCGGTTTCCTTCACCTTCAACGCAACCTTCTTCATCGGCGCGGTGCTGATGCTGATCATCTTCTCGATCCAGCATCGCGGCATCCTGGGCACGGCCAACGTGCAGAAATATATCGGCCTGCTGGTGATCATCCCGATGCTCATCGTCGGCGTGGTGCCGATCGTCACCGGCCAGATCAACTGGGCAAACTTCTCGCCGCTGGTGCCGCTCGCGGCAGCCTATGCGCCGGAGCCCGGCGCATGGAACATCGCCGGCTGGACGCTGGTGCTCGGCGGCATGTTCATCGCGGCATGGTCGACCTACGGCTTCGAGACCGCGGTCTGCTACACCTCCGAGTTCAAAAACCCGGGCACCGATACCTTCAAGGCGATCTTCTACTCCGGCCTGCTATGCATGCTGCTGTTCATCCTGGTGCCGTTCACCTTCCAGGGCGTGCTCGGCTTGAACGGCATGCTGGCGACGCCGATCGTCGACGGCTCCGGCGTTGCCGATGCGCTGGCCGGCATGGTCGGCGGCGGACAGCTGATCCACAGCCTGCTGGTGATGCTGATGATCCTGGCCCTGGTGCTCTGCATCATGACGGCGATGGCCGGCTCCTCGCGCACGCTCTATCAAGGTTCGGTCGACGGCTGGCTGCCGCGCTATCTCAGCCATGTCAACGAGCACGGCGCCCCGACGCGGGCGATGTGGACCGACCTGATCTTCAACCTGATCGTGCTGGCCATCGCCTCGGCCGACGCAACGAGCTTCTTCTTCATCCTCGCCGTGTCGAATTGCGGCTACATCATCTTCAACTTCCTTAACCTCAATGCCGGCTGGATTCACCGCATCGACAATGGCCACATCGCGCGGCCATGGAAGGCGCCGAGCTGGCTGCTCGGCCTCGGCGCGATCTTTGCCTACGTCAACGCGGTCTTCATGGGCGCCGGCGCCAAGGTGTGGAACCCGATGGCATTGTGGGCCGGGCTGATCACGGCAGCCTTGATCATCCCGGTGTTCTGCTTCCGGCACTACATCCAGGACAAGGGCAGATTCCCCGACCACATGCTGGCCGATCTCGGCATGAGCTCGTCCGACCTTGCGGTGAAAAAGGCGGGGATGCTGCCCTATCTGACGCTGGTCGCCGGCGTCGTGGTGATGCTGCTCGCCAACTGGCTGTTCGTCATCTGACGGCTTGCCTTGAGAATCGGGCGCGCAAGGCGCGCTCGATCCCTGCATTTTGTTCTTGCTTTGTGCCGGCAGCTATGCTACTAACTTTGGTATGGTGCTGATTCGCCCCGAGACCCGCCGCCGAGGCGGGTTTTTTCTTTTTAGGGGCTATTCGGCAGCGGTGCCAGCGCGGGAGCGACCGCCAAGCGCTGCACCGATATCCTCGATCACCTGTCCGACGCGCGCCTGGATCGTCTCGGACGCAAGCACGCCGTCGATGAAATCCCTGTCCGAAGCGTAGATCGCGGTCGGCAGCGTAAAGGCCTCGAAGAAGCCGAACAGCGGTCTCAGCTGGTGCTCGATGATCAGCGCATGCCGGTCGCCGCCGCCGGTCGCCAGCAGCACCACCGGCTTGCCCCTGAGCGCCGTTGGGTCGACAAGATCGAAGAAGTGCTTGAACAGGCCGGTATAGCTGCCCTTGTAGGTGGGCGAGCCAACGACGAGCACGTCCGCCGCGACGACGCGCTTGAGGATATCGCCCGCTTGCGCATCCAGTTCACGCGCCCATTTGGCGCCACCGAGGCTGGGCCGAGGTCGACGACGTCATGCGTGCTGGCGGCCAGGCCATATCTGCCGGCTACCTCGTTCACGATACGATCGACGAAGCCGCGCGTCTTGGACGGCCGGGTGAAATTGCCTGAGAAACCGACAACGGCCGGATTGGTCATGATGCAAAGCCCTCGCGATGATTTCGGGCTGCCAGCCCGCTGCTCATGACCCTATGGACATTCGGACCGAACGAAAAGAACGGATGCTTGCCACGGTCTAAAATCATTACCGGTTCTAACCAGCTTTGCGGATCGCTGCCGTCTCAGGTTGGAAGAACCGGTTTGGCGGCCGCTTCAGGCCAAGATTTTCGCGCAGGGTCGATCCTTCGTATTCGCTCCTGAAAATGCCGCGCCGCTGCAATTCGGGCACGATTTTCTCGACGAAATCATCCAATCCGGCGGGAAGATAGGGGAACATGACGTTGAACCCGTCCGAGCCTTCGGTGACCAGCCATTCCTCCATCTCGTCGGCGATGGTTTTCGAAGTGCCGACGAAGGCAAGACCGGAATAGCCGCCCAGCCGCTGCGCAAGCTGCCTGACGGTCAGGTTTTCCTTGCGCGCCAGTTCGATGACGCGCTCGCGGCCGCTCTTGCTGGCGTTGCTTTCCGGGATTTCGGGCAAGACTGAATCCGGATCGAACCGCGACGCGTCGTGGCCGAGCGCGATCGACAGCGAGGCGACGCCGCTCTCGTAATAGACGAGGCTGTCGAGCTTGGCCCGCTTCGTCTGCGCCTCCTCGACGGTCTCGCCGACAATGACGAAGGCGCCGGGCAGGATCTTGATGTCGTCGCGCGACCGGCCAAGTTTTTGCGCACGTTTCTTGACGTCGGCAAAGAAGCGCTGCCCCGAGGCGAGATCGGCATGGGCGGCGAAGATCACCTCGGCCGTTTCCGCGGCGAGCTGCCGTCCGGCCTCCGACGCGCCGGCCTGCACGATGACCGGCCAGCCCTGCACCGGCCGCGCGATATTGAGCGGTCCCCGCACCGAAAGATATTCGCCCTTGTGGTCGAGCACATGCAGCTTCGCCGGATCGAAATAGAGCCCGCTTTCGGCGTCGCGGATGAAGGCATCGTCGGCAAAACTGTCCCACAGGCCGGTGACGACATCGTAAAACTCCCGCGCCCGGCGATAACGCTCGTCGTGCTCGACATGCTCGTCGAAGCCGAAATTCAGCGCGGCGTCGGGATTGGATGTGGTGACGATATTCCAGCCGGCGCGCCCGCCGCTGATATGGTCGAGAGAGGCGAAACGACGGGCGATGTGGTACGGCGCGTCGAACGTCGTCGAGGCGGTTGCGATCAGCCCGATACGATCGGTGACGGCGGCAAGCGCCGACAACAGCGTGAACGGCTCGAAGGACGTGACCGTGTGGCTGCGCCGCAGCGCCTCGATCGGCATGTTGAGCACGGCCAGGTGGTCGGCCATGAAGAAGGCGTCGAACTTCGCCGCTTCCAGCCTTTGCGCGAAGTGCTTGAGATGCGCGAAATTGAAGTTGGCGTCGGGATAGGCGCCCGGGTAGCGCCAGGCGCCGGTATGAAGGCTGACGGGCCGCATGAAAGCGCCAAGCCGCAATTGTCGATTTTCTGCCATGGAAAAACGCACCGATGACGACGAGCGTAACGCTCCAATTGCTCGAGCATGGGATGGCTTTGCGGCCATGGGAAGGAATTCTGTTTTGCAAAACCGGCGTCGGGGAGCATTTTTTGTGCGGGCGGCGGACCGATCAATCGATCTTGATGAACACGCCCTTGGTGTTGAGATATTCGGCGAGGTGCTCGGCGCCGCCCTCGCGGCCGTAGCCGCTCATCTTGTAGCCACCGAAGGGCACGGCCGGATCGATCGCGTGATAGGTGTTGACCCAGACCGAGCCGGCGCGGATCTTTCGCGACAGCTGGTGGGCGGTGGCGAGATTTTGGGTGCAGACCCCTGCAGCCAGGCCGTAAGGCGTGTTGTTGGCCCGCTCGACCGCCTCGTCCAGAGCATCGAACGGCAAGGCTGAAATCACCGGCCCGAATATCTCCTCACGGGCGATCTTCATGTCGTCCGAGACGCCGGCAAAGACAGTCGGCGCGACGAAATTGCCGGCGGCAAGTGCGCCTTCCACAAGCCGGGTGCCTCCGGTGACGAGTTTCGCCCCTTCCGCGGTGCCGGCCTCGAGGTAACCGGTGACCCGTTGCAGCTGCTTTTCGGAGACGAGCGGACCGATCTCGGTCGCCGGGTCGATGCCGTCGCCGACCCTGAGACCCTTGGCGTATGCCGCGAGCCGCTCGACGAACTCGTCATGGACGGCGCGTTCGACGAAAAGGCGCGAACCGGCGATGCAGATCTGGCCGGAATTGGCGAACACCGACATCGCCGCCACCGGCACCGCCTTGTCGAGATCGGCATCGGCGCAGACGATGACCGGCGACTTGCCGCCGAGCTCCAGCGAGACGCGCTTGAGGTTGCCGGCCGAGGCCCGCACGATCGACTGGCCGGTCGCCGTCGAGCCGGTGAAGACGATCTTGTCGACGCCCATATGCTCGGCGAGTGCGGCACCTGCCTCGGTGCCGGTGCCGGTGACGATGTTGACGACGCCTTCCGGAACGCCGGCCTCGTTCATGATGTCGGCGATCAAAAGCGGCGTCAGCGGCGCCTCTTCCGATGGTTTCAGCACGATGGTGCAACCGGTCGCCAGCGCCGGGCCGATCTTCCAGATCGACGCCGCCGTTGGCGCGTTCCAGGGAATGATGGCGCCGACGACGCCGACCGGCTCCTTGCGGGTGAAAGAGACGATTTCGCCGGGCAGCGAGTTGTCGATCGTCTCGCCGTGCAGCGCCGTCGCCATGCCGGCATAGTAGCGCAGCATGCCGATGACGCGGTTGCGATTGGCGCGGGTGCGTATGATCGGCATGCCCATGTCGGTGGTGTCGGAGCGGCTGATCTCTTCCCAGTGCTTTTCGAAGAGGTCGGCGATCCTCAGCAGCAGCACCTGCCGCTCATAAGGCTTGAACCGGCTCCACGGGCCCTCGAACGCCTTGCGCGCAGCAGTCACCGCCGAGTCGATGTCCTGCCGGTCGGCGCGCGGCACCGTGGCGATGACCGCGCCGGTGGCGGGATTGCGGCTCTCCGTGGTCCGGCCGGAGCGGGCATCGACCCAGCCGCCGCCGATGAACATCTGGCGATGGCGCCCGTCGATCGGCAGCCGCAGCGGTGCCTTTGTCTGAGCCATGGTCATGACGGTCCTCCTCCGGCGCCTACGCCTGGTGGGCGGATTAAACCGCCGGAGGTCACATTTGCCAACAGCTCTATTCGGCCGCCAGGGCCAGTTGCGGCCTTTCGCTTTCTTCTGCCACCTTGGCCGCCTCTTCCGTTGCCACCACCTTCTTGGGCTCCCTGCCGAAGAACAGCGCATAGGCTGCCGGCAGGACAAGGATGGTCAGCACCGTGGCGACGAGAATGCCGCCCATCATGGCGTAGGCGAGCGGCCCCCAGAAGACGCCGCGCGAGATCGGGATCAGCGCCAGCACCGCCGTCAGCGCCGTCAGCACGATCGGCCGGAACCGGCGCACCGCCGAGCCGATGATGGCCTCGGAGCGCTCCACGCCGGCGGCGATGTCCTGGTCGATCTGGTCGACCAGGATGATCGAGTTGCGCATGATGATGCCGAGCAGGGCGATGACGCCGAGGATGGCGACGAAGCCGAACGGCGCGCCGCTGATCAAAAGTGCCGCGGCCGCGCCGATGATGCCGAGCGGACCGGTGGCCAGCACCAGCATGGCCTTGCCGAAATGCTGCAGCTGGATCATCAGCAGCACGACGATGACGGCCAGCATGATCGGCGCTTTCGCCGCAATCGAGGCCTGGCTTTCGGCCGCATCCTCGGCGCCGCCCTGGATCTCGATCTTGTAGCCGGGTGCGAGGCTGGCGCGCAGGCCCTGCATCTCGCTGTACATTTTCATGGCGACATCGTTCGGCTGCACGCCGTCCGGCAGCGTGGCGCGCACGCTGATGGTCGGCAAGCGGTCGCGCCGCCATTCGACGCCTTGCTCCAGCACCGGGACGATCTTGGCGACCTGCGACAGCGGCACGGAGCCACCGAAATCGGTCGGGATGTAGACGGAGTCGACCGCCGACAGCAGGTGACGGCTTGCCTCCGGCTCACGGGCGACGATCGAAACCGTCTCCTCGCCGTCGCGGAAGTCATCGAGCGGCGCTCCCGACATGGTCGCCTGCAGTATCTGGCGGATGCGCTGCGAGGTGACGCCGAGCGCACGGGCGCGATCCTGGTCGATCACCAGCTTCATCGCCGGCACCGGCTCCAGCCAGTCGTCGTGGATGGCGCCGAGCAGCGGATTTGCCTGGAACTTCGCCTTCACCTCGTCGGCGATGCGGCGCACCTCCTGGCGATCCGGACCCATGACGCGCATCTGCACCGGCCAGCCGGTCGGCGGACCAAGGAACAGGCGATCGACCTTGGCGCGGATCGATGGGAAATCCTCGGCCAGGATGGTGCGCAGCTTGACGATCAGCCGCTCGCGGGCTGGTTCGTCATTGGCCATCACCAGAAGCTGGGCGAAGTTCGGGTTGCGAAGCTGCTGGTCGAGCGGCAGGAAGAAGCGCGGCGCGCCTTCGCCGATATAGGTGGCGATGAAGCGCTTGTCCTTGTCGTCCATCATCCTGGCTTCGAGCGCCTTGGCCTGGGTCTCGACTTCCTTGATGCTGGTGCCTTCCGGCAACCAGAGGTCGACAAGGATTTCCGGGCGCGACGATTGCGGGAAGAAATTCTGCGGGATGAACTGGAACGCCCACAGGCTGGTGGCAAACGTCATCAGCGTCATCACCAGGACGATGATGCGGTGGCGCACCGCCCATGCAACGGTCGAGCGAAGACGGCGGTAGAAGCGCGTGTCGAAGACATCGTGATGGTTGCCGGCGTGCTTGCGCTGCTTCAGGATCATGTGGCCGAGCCATGGCGTGAAATAGACCGCCGCGAACCAGGACACGATCAGCGCGATGCCGACGACGTAAAAAAGGGTGCGCACATATTCGCCGGCGGTCGAGGCAGCGAACCCGACGGGAATGAAGCCGGCCGTCGTGATCAGCGTGCCGGTCAGCATCGGGAAAGCGGTCGAGGAGTAGGCGAAGCTCGCCGCCTCGACCTTGACCAAGCCTTCCTCTAGTTTTCGCTCCATCATTTCGACGACGATCATCGCGTCGTCGACCAAGAGCCCAAGAGCGATGATCAGCGCGCCGAGCGAAATGCGCTGCAGGTCGATGCCGAGCTCGTACATGATGGCGAAGGTGGCGGCCAGGACCAGCGGAATGACGATCGCGATCACCAGGCCCGAGCGCCAGCCGATCGACAGGAACGATACAAAAAGCACGATCAGCAGCGCTTCGCCGAGCGCTTCCATGAACTCGCTCACCGCCTCCTTCACGACATGCGGCTGGTCGGAAATCTGATCGACCGAAACGCCATAGGGCAGCGCCTCTTCGAAGCGCTTGTAGGTCGCTTCGACGTCCTTGCCGACGTCGGTGACGTTGAAGCCCTTGGCCATGACGACGCCGAGCTGGACGCTGTCGTGTCCGTTGAAACGGTACTTGCGCTGGTACGGATCCTCGAGGCCCGAGGTCACGGTGGCGATGTCGCCGAGGCGCGTCACCTGGTTGCCGGCGCGCAGGCGAAGCTCGCGGATGTCGGCCGCCCTGGTGACATCGCCCTCGACCGAAATGCGCACCGAACGCTGGCCGGTGTCGACCGAACCTGCCGGGTCGACATTGTTCTGGCCTCGGATCGCATTCTGCAGGTCGGTCAACGTCAGGCCACGTTCGGCAAGCGCCTTGGATGAAACGTCGATGTAGAGTTTTTCCGGCTGGTCGCCGATGATCACGGCCTTCTCGACACCGGGCGTCGTCAGCAGCATGTCACGCGCCTGGATGGCGAATTTCTTCAGCTCGGGATAGCTGTAGCCGTCGCCGCTGATCGAATGCAGGGTGATGAACGTGTCACCGAATTCGTCATTGAAGTAAGGCCCAAGCAGCCCCTGCGGCAGCTCATTGGCGATATCGCCGACCTTCTTGCGCACCTGATAGAAAGCATCGGCGACCTGCGCCGGATTGGTGTCGCCCTTGACCTGCAAGGTGATGATGGCGCTGCCGGCGCGGGTGTAGGAGCGGACGAAATCGAGGTGCGGCGTTTCCTGCAGCTTGCGCTCGATCTTGTTGACGACCTGGTCCTCCATCTCCTTGATCGAGGAGCCTGGCCAGATCGCCTGGACGACCATGACGCGGAAGGTGAAATCGGGGTCTTCCTTTTGGCCCATGCGCATCAGGCCGAGCGCACCGGCCACGATGATCAGCCCGAACAGGAAGCGGGCAATGCTCGGATGGCCGATTGCCCAGCGCGAAAGATTGAAAGACCGCTTTTCATTGGTGTCGATGGTCATCGGCGTCAGTCCGTTTCAATTTGATCAACAGAGCACGCGCTTTCGCATGCCCAAGGAACTTCCGATGTGGGCTTCCGGGCGGCGTGGCTTTCCGAGTTGAGAGATCTACATCGCGGTGGGACGCGAGGATCGACGTGGGGGTTACATCGACCTGAGATCTCGAAAATCGGGGGCGCCTGCCGCCCGGAAACCGTGAATTGCCTGGCCGTCAGCGCAAGCGCCTTGCAGCGTCATCGGCCGACGCCGACTGTTGCGCCGCATCACCGGTCAGCTTGACTTTCAGATTCTCGGTCATGAACTGCGTGCCGGCGGCGACGACGACGTCACCCGGCTTCAGCCCATCGGCGACACTGACGCCGTCGGGGGTGAAGGCGGCGACCTTGACCGGATGCGCATGGACGGTCCCGCCGTTGCGGTCGACTGTCCAGACGATCGATTGGCTGTCCTTTTGCGCCAACGCGGCCAGCGGGATCGACACCAGTTGCTGCCGGTTGTCCGCCGCGGCTTCGATGGAGGCGGTCATGCCTAGCAGCACGCGAGAATCGTTGGGCAGGCTGACGCGAACGGCAAAGGTGCGCGACTGCGGATCGGCGCTGCCGGCGACTTCGCGGACCTTGCCGTCGAGCGTCAGCGCCTCATCGGACCAGAAGCCAGCCTTGACGGTCTTGCCCGGCTTGAATTCGGCGATATCGGTTTCCGGAACAGCGATCAGGACTTCCTTCTCGCCGTCGATGGCAACGGTCACCACCGGCGTGCCGGAGCCGACCACCTGGCCGACATCGGCGGCAACGGCAGTGACGATGCCGTTCTTGTCCGCCTTGAGATCGGTATAGCGGACCTGGTTCTGTGCCTGGGCAAGCTGCGAGCGGGCGGAGTCTCGCGTGGCGACAGCCTGATTATAGGCGAGCGTCGCCTGCTCGAGCTGCGACTTCGGCGCGAAATTCTTGGCGTAGAGCTGTTCGGCCCGCTTGCGCGTAAGCTCGACTGTCTCGACCTGACGGTCGGCAGCATCGAGGCTGGCCTGAGCGCTTCTCACCGAAAGCTCGTAGTCGGTGGGATCGATGCGGGCGAGAACGTCGCCCGGCTTGACGCGGTCACCGATGTCGACAAGGCGCTCGGTGATCTTGCCGTTGATGCGAAAACCGAGATTCATCTCGGTGCGGGCACGCACCGATCCGGAATAGGAAAGCTGACGGGTATCGCTCGCCTTAGCGATCTCGACCACCTTGACCGGGCGGATGATCTCGGTGACCTCGGCTTTCTCCTGCGAGCAGCCGGCGAGGCCGAGAGCGACAACCATAATCAATGCTAGGCCGGCGGCCGGTCGCCTGTAGGTGATGGACTTGGACAAAGACACTTTTCGTACTCCCGAACTGTGGGGATGAATTGCCGGTATCGCCGCCCGACGGGCGGCAACGGTCATTTCTTCAAGGCTCTGATGGCAAACTCGGTAAGCTCGTCCGGCGTCGCCCGGTTCTTCTTGGCGAGGCACTGGGCCATCATCTGCGGATGACAGAGGCTGATAATGGCAGCGCCGAAGCACCGGGAAGCGATCACCGGATCCTGATCGACGAACTCGCCGGTAGCGATTCCCTCGCGGATCACTTCCGCGACCAGTTCATGGATGCTGTCGATGTGCTTTTCGATGACGTGCCAGTCGCGCTCGATGGCGACGATGACCATCTCGTGCACCTTCTCCTGGTCGATCATGGTCTCGAGCGTCCACTGGTAGTGCGTATGCACGTAGCGGCGGAGCTTTTCGCTGGCGGTGCCGGGGCCATGGCAGGCTTCGTAGGTCAACCGGTAGCAGGTCTCGAGCATACGGCCGCAAACCGCCTGGTGGATTTCCACCTTGGAGGCGAAGAAGCGGTAGATGTTGGCGGTCGACATGCCGAGTTCGCGCGCTATGTCGGCGACGTTGGTCTTGCCGTAGCCGTAGTGGCGAAACAATCGCTCCGCGCAATCCAGGATGCGCGTGACATTTTCCTGGCGGGCGGAATCGGCGGTGGTGTCTAGGGTTTCAAGCATCTCGTTGGCCAATTTACGACTGACGAATTTAGAATTTCGTCACTCGTAAATTGAAAACCATCACCTGTCAAGGCACGATTTTGGCTGCTGATGACAGATGGTGACATCCCTGGACGGAGTTGGCCCATGAAACGCATGTGGTTTCCGCCGGGCGAGCCTGCAACGCCGCCCCGTGTTTTTTTGCGAAGGATCTTGAAAAGATGCTTTCCGAAATCGGTTCCGTTTTCGGATCAGGCCCTAAGGCTGCTTTGCCATCTCCCGCAGCCGGAACTTCTGGATCTTGCCCGTCGAAGTCTTCGGGATTTCCGCGAAGATCACCGCTTTCGGCACCTTGAAGCGGGCGAGCAGCGCGCGGCAGTGCTCGATTACCTCCGCCTCGGTCGCCGCCTTGCCCGGCTTCAGCTCGACATAGGCGACCGGCACCTCGCCCCATTTGTCGTCGGATCGGGCGACAACGCCGCAAGAAGCGACGGCGGGATGCTTGTACAGCGCCTCCTCGACCTCGATCGAGGAGATGTTTTCGCCGCCGGAGATGATGATGTCCTTGGAACGGTCCTTGAGCTGGATGTAGCCGTCCGGATGGATGACGCCGAGGTCGCCCGAATGGAACCAGCCGCCGGCAAAGGCCTCGTCGCTCGCCTTGCGGTTCTTGAGATAGCCTTTCATGACGATGTTGCCGCGGAACATCACCTCGCCGATGGTCTCGCCGTCGGCCGGCGTCTCTTGCATCGTCTGCGGGTCCATCACCGTCAGGCCTTCGAGCGCGGCATAGCGTACGCCTTGCCTGGCCTTCTTCGCCGCCCTCGCCCCTTTCTCCAGCCGGTCCCACTCGCCATGCCATTCGTTGACGACGGCCGGGCCATAGGTTTCGGTCAGGCCGTAGAGATGGGTGACGGCAAAGCCCGCATCGGCCATGCCCGACAGCACCGCCTCGGGCGGCGGCGCCGCGGCGGTGTTGAAGGTGACGGTCTGCGGGAACTGCCGCTTGTCCTCGTCCCTGGCGTTGATCAGCACCGACATGACGATGGGTGCACCGCACAGATGGGTGACGCCGTGATCGGCGATGGCGTCGTAGATCGGCTTCGGCCGCACCCAGCGCAGGCAGACATGCGTGCCGCCCTGCACGGCAAGCGTCCAGGGAAAGCACCAGCCGTTGCAGTGGAACATCGGCAATGTCCACAGATAGACGGGGTGCTTGCCCATGCCGGCATGGATGGTGTTGGCATAGGCCATCAATGCCGCGCCCCGATGGTGGCAGACGACGCCCTTCGGATTGCCTGTCGTGCCGGAGGTGTAGTTGAGCGAAATGGCATCCCATTCGTCGTCCGGCATCGACCAGGCGAAATCCTCGTCGCCGCCGGCGACAAACGCCTCATAGTCCAGCGTGCCGATCCGCTCGCCCTTGGGATAGGGCGCATCGGCGGCATAGTCGGGATCGTCGTAATCGATCAGCAGCGGCCTGACCTTGGCCAGCGTCAGCGCTTGCCGAACCACGCCGGCGAATTCGCGGTCGACGATCAGCACCTTGCTTTCGGCGTGATCGAGCTGGAAGGCAATGACGGCGGCGTCGAGGCGGGTGTTGAGCGAATGCAGCACCGCCCTGGTCATCGGCACGCCGAAATGCGCTTCCAGCATCGGCGGTGTGTTGGACAGCATGACGGTGACGGTGTCGCCCTTGCCGATACCGCGCTTCGCCAGCGCCGAGGCAAGCCTCAGCGAGCGCTTCCAGAAATCGCGATAGGTCGTGCGCTGGCGGCCATGGATGATGGCGGTCTGATCGGGAAAGGTTTTTGCCGCCCGCTCAAAATAGGTCAGCGGCGTCAGCGGCTGGTGGTTGGCCGGGTTCCTGTCTAGGTCCTGTTCGTAGGGATTGCCCATCCCGTCCTCCGCAATGTGTTCGTCGAGAACTTTAGCTACCGGCTTCCGACCCGTCACCACCAACGATGCCATCATAGACCGCGTTTGGCACAAGAAAGGTCTAGATTCGGCGAGCGAAAGGGCATCTATGCCTTCCTCCCAATTTGACTTTTGTCGAGAGCCGTGAATAATGTCAGCAAGGAGATGGCATGGCGATCCGACCGGCAGAACAGCTTATCCACAAGGCCGCCTGGCTTTACTATGCACACGGCCTGCGCCAGGACCAGGTGGCCAGCCAGCTCAAGATTTCCCGTGCCTCGGTGGCGATGTATCTGCGCAAGGCGCGCGAGACCGGCATCGTCAACATCTCGACCTCGACCCAGCTTTTCACCGACGACGTGCTGGCACGCAAGCTGGAAGACGCGCTGAAGCTCGACGCGGTCTGGATCGCGCCGGAAACCGGCTATGTCGCCGACCCCTCGACCGACATCGCGGTGCTGGCGGCAAGCGTCTTTCTCGAGCTGATCAGGAAGGGCGACCGCATCGGCGTCGCCTGGGGACGGACCATCTACACGATCGCCGACATCATGTCCTATGCCGATCTGCAGGACGTCACCGTGGTGCAGCTCTGCGGCAATCTGGGCGCCCCCTATTCGTACCGGCCGGACCAATGCACGATGGAAATCGCGCGCCGGCTCAACGCCAAGGGGCTGAATTTCTACGCGCCGCTGGTGCTGACGACGGAAGAACTGGCACGCGGCCTGCGCGCCGAGCCGGTGATCCGCGAGCAATTGTCGGGCATCGGCGAATGCGGCCTGGCGCTGTATTCGGTAGGCTCGGTGGACACCGACAGCCATCTGGTCAAATGCGGCGCGCTGACGCCAAGCGAAATGGCTGTATTGCGCAAGGCGGGTGCGGCCGGCGTCATTGCCGGGCAGATCATCGACGCCCGAGGCCAGGCGCTCGACTGCAGCTACAACCGCCGGCTGATTTCGGCAGAGCTGTCATCGCTGCGCAGGATCGGAAAGCGCCTTGTAGTGGTGCAGGAGGACAGCAAGTTCGAACCGCTCGCCGCGGCGATCGCCGGCGGGCTCTGCACCCATCTCGTCGTCGGCGCGCGCATGGCGCGGCGGCTGCTCGACCACGCTGGAGCAACAGCAGAAGAGGTCGCCTGATACCCAGTTCCAGCCGCCGGCGCGTTGGCATCAATGTGTCGCGGCATTCCTGTTCCAACAAAGAGAAATCGGACGAAGCTGACATGAAGAACCTGTGGAATGACGGCGAGGCGGAGAAGCTGGTCGCCGACTATGCAAAGAAGGGTGTGGCCCGCGATCTGGCGCTGCGCGTCTATACGACCAGGCTGCTGGGCGGCGAGCCGCGGCTCGTCCTGCATGGCGGCGGCAACACCTCGTGCAAGACCAAGGCCACCGACCTTGTCGGCGACGAATGGGACGTGCTCTGCGTCAAGGGCAGCGGCTGGGACATGGGCGTCATCGAGCCGCAGGGCCTGCCGGCGGTCAAGCTCGGCGCGCTGTTGAAGGCGCGGTCGCTCAAGAAGCTCTCCGACGAGGACATGGTCGAGCTGCAGCGGGCGAACCTCATCGATCCGTCCTCGCCCAATCCGTCGGTCGAGACGCTGCTGCACGCCTTCCTGCCGCACAAATTCGTCGACCACACGCATTCGACAGCGATCCTGGCCATCGTCGACCAGGAGGACAGCGAAGCGCTGAGCCGGAAGGTGTTCGGCGAAAAGATGGGCTTCGTGCCTTACATCATGCCGGGCTTCGATCTGGCCAAGGCGGCCGCCGATGTATTCGACGCCGATCCGACGGTCGAAGGCCTGATCCTAGACAAGCACGGCATCTTCACCTTCGGCGACGATGCCAGGCAGGCCTATGACCGGATGATCCATTATGTGAACGTCGCCGAGGATTTCATCGCCGGGAACGGCAAGCCGCGCACCGAAAAAGTGGCACTGCCGGCCAGGCTGGCGAAGCCCGCGGACATTGCGCCGATGCTGCGCGGCGCGGTGGCGGTGGCACGCGGCGAAGGCCGCTTCGATCGGATGATCAGCGATTTCCGCACCTCGGATGCGATCGTCGATTTCATCAATTCGGCAAAAATTGCCGACTATGCCGGACGCGGCGTGTCGACACCCGACCTGTCGATCCGCATCAAAACCGGACCGATGGCACTGCCGGCGCCCGACGCGGACAAGGTCGGCGACTACAAATCCGTCATCCGCCAGCATGTCGAGAAATTCGCCAAGGACTATCGCGCCTATTTCGAAACCAATGATGCGCTCGACGACGTGAAGCGCACCATGCTCGACCCGATGCCGCGGCTGACGCTGGTGCCCGGCCTCGGCATGTTCGGCCACGGCCGCACGCTGAAGGATGCGAAGATTGCCTCGGACGTCGGCGAAATGTGGATCGAGGCGGTACGCGGCGCCGAAGCCGTCGGCGATTTCCGCCCGCTCTCCAAAAGCGATCTGTTCCCGCTCGAATACTGGTCGCTGGAACAGGCCAAGCTCGCCGCCAACAAGCCGAAGCCGCTGACCGGCCAGGTGGTGCTGGTCACCGGCGGCGCCGGCGCGATCGGTGCTGCCACGGCAAAGCTGTTCGCCGACAACGGTGCCCATGCCGTCGTCGTCGATCTCGATGGGTCAAGGGCTGCCGAGGCGGCAAAAAAGGCTGGCAACGGTTCGATCGGCATTGGCGCCGACATCACCGATCCGGTGCAGATGCGCGCCGCCTTCGACAAAGCGGTCGACGTCTACGGCGGCCTCGACATTCTCGTCTCCAATGCCGGTGCTGCCTGGGAGGGCCGGATCGGCGAGCTCGACGACGCCACCTTGCGCAAAAGCTTCGAACTCAATTTCTTCGCCCATCAGTCGGCGGCGCAGAATGCCGTGCGCATCATGCTGGAACAGGGCACCGGCGGCGTGCTGTTGTTCAACACCTCCAAGCAGGCGGTCAATCCGGGGCCGAAGTTCGGCGCCTATGGCATTCCCAAGGCGGCAACGCTGTTCCTGTCCAGGCAATATGCGCTCGACTACGGCGCGCATGGCATCCGCTCCAATGCCGTCAACGCCGACCGCATCCGTTCGGGGCTGTTGACCGATGCCATGATCACCAGCCGCTCGGGCGCGCGCGGCGTCTCGGCGAAGGAGTACATGTCCGGCAACCTGCTCGGGCAGGAAGTGACGGCCGAAGACGTCGCCCAAGCCTTCCTGCATCAGGCGCTGGCCGAGCGGACCACCGCCGATGTGACGACAGTCGATGGCGGCAACATCGCGGCGGCGTTGAGGTAGATCTAAACACCGGACCAACAAAAAGAGCGGCCCGCGAGCCGCTCTTTTCCTTTGCCTATAGCGAAAGACTACTTCGCGTTCGGGTTCGGCATCCAGGCCGGCATCGCGACGTCGGCATGGGCGAATTGCGGCAGCTTGGCCGAGAGGTCTTCCATGTTCTTGATGTCCTTGTCGACGAGGTCCTTCTGGGTGATCAGCGTCGGCGGTACAATGACGTTGTGGCCGGGATCTTCACCGGCCAACAGCTGCGCCAGCGCACGCACCGAGACCTGGCCGACGACGGCCGGGTTGGTGGCGGCGGTTGCCGCCCAGGCGCTGTCCGGCTCGCGCATCGCGGCGATGTCCGAGGTCGAGATGTCGGCCGAATAGATCTTGATGTCCTTGTTCAGTCCGGCTTCGTCGACCGCGATCTTCACGCCCTTGGCGAATTCGTCATAGGGCGCGAACATCACCTTGATGTCGGGGTGGGCCGATAGCACCGAACGGGCCTGGTTGGCGACCGAATTGGCGATCGGATTGTCGAGCGTGCCGAACATGGCGGCTTCGTTGATGCCCGAATATTTCTTCTTGAATTCGACCCAGGTCTCGTTGCGGCGGTCGAGCGGCGCGATGCCGGCGACATAGACATAGCCGGCCTTCCAGCTCTCGCCATTGTCCTTGACCGCCTGTTCGAGCGCCAGGCGCGCGAGGTCGCGGTCGGATTGCTCGATCTGCGGGATCTTGGGGTTTTCGACATTGACGTCGAAGGCGACGACCTTGATGCCGGCCTCGACCGCGCGCTGGGCGGCGTCCTTCATCGATTCCGTCAGGCCGTGCTGGATGATGATGCCCTGGACGCCGAGCGCGATGGCCTGGTCGACCATGTCCGCCTGAAGCGCCGCGTCCTGGCGGCTGTCGAGCACGCGCAGGTCGACACCGAGTGCCTTGGCCTGCGCCTCGACGCCGGACAGATACGCCTGGAAGAAGTCGCCAGTCGAGAGATAGCGGACCAGCGCTATCTTGACGGCGCCCGGCTTGTCGAACGGCGCCGGCCTGTCCTGCGCCATCGCCGGCAACTGCATAAGCAATGTTGCGCCGGCAAGCCCGAGCGCTGCCTTCCCTAAAAGCCTTCTTGTGATGTTCACGTCGTTTCCTCCACTTGTTGAACCCAAAATGTGACCCGGTCGAACCCCTATCTCCTGCCCCTGCCGGAAAGGGCGAAGGTAAAGACAAGGGCGACCACGAGAACCACGCCCTTGACGAAATCCTGCGTGTAGTAAGGCGCGTTCATCATCGTCAGGCCCTGCAACAGCACGCCGACAAACACCGCGCCGACAGCCGTGCCGAAGGCGTTCGGCTTGGCGGCGCCGAGAACCGCGTAACCGATGAGTGCCGCAGCCACCGCGTCGAGCAACAGATTATTACCCGAGGCGATGTCGCCGCGTCCAAGCCGGGCAGCGAGCAAAATGCCGCCGATCGAGGCAAAAACTCCCGAAATCACATAGGCCCAGATTTTGTATGCCTTGACAGGCGCGCCGGCGAGTTCTGCGGCGCGTTCGTTGCTGCCGACCGCATACATCATGCGCCCGAAACGCGTGTATTCGAGAAAGAACCAGATCAGCACCGCCAGCACGAGCAGGACGACGACCGACACCGGAATGAGGTTCGGGATGAAGAAATCGAAGCGATGGCGGCCAAGCGCCAGGAACGCGGCGCCGAAACTGCCGTTGGCGACCGAGCCGTCGGGCATGGTCATGCCAGTGGCGATCGAACGGCCCTCGGTCGGTATGCGCTGCAGGCCGACAAGCAGGAACATCATGCCGAGCGTCGCCAAAAGGTCCGGAACCCGCATATAGACGATCAGCCAGCCATTGATCAGGCCGACGACGGCGCCGATCACAAGACAGACGACGACCGCCACGACGGCGTTCTGCCCCAGCACCACCATGACATAGGCAGCCGCCATCATGGCGCTGGTGGCGACAGAGCCGATCGACAGGTCGAAGCCGCCGACGACCAGCGTGGCGGTGACGCCGAGCGCCAGAACACCGGTGATGGCGACCGACTGGAAGATGAAGACGGCGCTTTGCGGCGAGACGAAACCATCGGCGGCAACAGCGAAATAGGCGATCAGCCCGAACAACAGAACGATGAAGCCGTAGCGAATAGCATTGTCGCGCAGGATCATTCAGCGCTCCCGCACGCTGGCACCGTCTTTATCCGACCCGAATTCATGCCCTCTCCATTCCAATTCTCATCGTCTTCCCGCTCTCAGGCTGCGCTGTGCAAAGGCCCGCCCGCCACTTCGGCCAGCAGACGCTCGAGATCGACATCGGTATTGCGGTGCTCGCCGACGATCGTCTGCTCCGACATCACCAGGATGCGATCGGCCGTCTCCAGGGCTTCGTCGAGTTCGGTGACGAACAGCAGCGTCGCGCGGCCGTGGGCGCTGGTCCGCAGCTTGGCGGCGATATCGCGTCTGGCCGAGATGTCCACACCTTGAAACGGCTCGTCGAGGATGAAAAGCCTTGCCGCCTGCGACATCCAGCGGGCGACCATCACCTTCTGCTGATTGCCACCGGAAAGCGACGCCATCTCGTCCCTCTCGGAGCGACAGACGATGCCCAACTCCTGGATCTGCTGGCGAGCAATGGCGCGTTCGATACGGCGCTTGAGGACGCCGAGACGCGACATGCGCCTGTGGAACGGCAGGCTGATATTCTCCTGGACGTTGAAGTCGCCGACGATGCCGTTTTCGCCCCGGTCCTTGGCGACGAGAAACACACCGGCGGCAATCGCTTCGCCGGTCGATGCCGGCGCATAGGGTTTCCCGTTCAGCATCATGGTCCCGCCCAGCGGCTGGCGCAGGCCGAACAGCGTCTCGGCGAGCGCGGTCTTGCCGACGCCGACGAGGCCGGTGATGGCAACGACCTCGCCGTCGCCGAGGGTCAGCGAAATCGGCCGGGCGCCTTCTGCAACCCGCAACCCGTCCGTGGCAAAAATTGCTTTGGCCGAATTCCTGGCGACGATCCGCTCGAGCTGGATCTTGCGGCCGAGCATGGCGTTGACCGCACCTTCGTAATCCAGCGGCTTCTTGTCGAAGATGCCTGAGATGACCCCATCGCGCATCGAAATGATGCGATCGGCAAGCCGCCTGATGTCAGACATACGGTGCGAAATGTAGAGGATGGCCACGCCTTGCTGGCGAAGCCGGTCGAGCAATGCGAACAGCCGGTCGGCCTCGGCGCTGGACAGCGAGGAAGTCGGCTCGTCGAGGATCAGCACTTTCGGCCGGTGCGCCATGGCGCGGGCGATCGCCACCATCTGGCGGTCGGCCAGAGAGAGATCGCTGATCCGGGCCTTGAGGTCGATGGCCAGTCCCATGCGGTCGGCCACCGCCTTTGCCTCGCGACGCACCCGGCCTGGATTGAACAGGGTCGGCACGCCGCTGCCGCTCAACCTGTCGAGGGTAAGATTGGTGGCGACGTCGAGGTCGGCGACGACACCGTCATTAATGTTCTGGTGGACGGTGACGACGCCGGCGCGGATCGCCTCCGCCGGCGTTTTCGGGTCGAACTCATGACCGGCAAGCGACATCGAGCCGCCGCCATGGTCGTAGACGCCACTGATGATCTTGACGAGGGTGGATTTGCCGGCGCCGTTGGCGCCCATCAGCACGGTCACTTCGCCGGCATGCAATTCGAGCGAGACGCCGCCAAGCACCTCGATATGGCCAAAGGATTTCCTCAGGCCGTCGACGCGGAACACGGCATCATTGCCCATTCGTTCCTCCCTGACCATGACGCTATGGGCTATATCGGCAATTGTCAACACGATTGACAATTGCCAGCAGGCTTCCTAGCTTGGCCCGACCGCGTTGGCTCCGCTATCATCGGAGCACATGAGCGGGAGGTGAGGATGACTGGGAAATCGCCGTTCGAAGCACTGTCGGTCGAGACACTGGCGGGCCGTCTCGGTGCCAACGAGCCCCTGTGTTCGCAGATCGGCAAGGATACGAGCCAGTGGAAGGTTCGTGAAGTCGGCGATGGCAATCTGAACCTGGTGTTCATCGTCGAGGGTGCTGAGGGTGCGGCCGTCGTCAAGCAGGCCCTGCCCTACGTCCGGCTGGTCGGCGACAGCTGGCCGCTGCCGCTAAAACGCTCCTTCTTCGAATACCATGCGCTGACGCGGCAACAGGCGCGGGCGCCGGGTTCGGTGCCCGATATCTATCACTTCGACGAAGGCCAGGCGCTGATCATCATGGAGTATCTGTCGCCGCACATTATCCTGCGGCGGGCGCTGATCGAAGGCCGGCAATTGCCCAACATCGCGACAGACATCGGCTTGTTCATGGCCCGCACGTTGTTTCGCGGCTCCGACCTGCATATGGCGACCAAGGACCGCAAGGCCGATCTGGCACTGTTCGCCGACAATGTCGAACTCTGCGACATCACCGAGAACCTGGTTTTCTCGGATCCGTATTTCGATGCCAAGATGAACCAGCACACCAGCCCGCAGCTCGATGGCATTGTCGCCGAGCTGCGCGCCGACCGCGACCTCAAGGTCGAGGCGCAGCGCATGAAGCACATCTTCGCTGCCAATGCCGAGACGCTGCTGCATGGCGACCTGCATTCCGGCTCGATCATGGTCACCGACATCGAAACGAGGATGATCGACCCCGAATTCGCCTTCTACGGGCCGATCGCCTTCGACGTCGGCATGCTGCTCGCCAATTTCTGGATGGCGTTCTTCTCGCAGCGCGGCCATGAACAGGACGGAAGCCGCGACGCCATGCGTGACTATCTGCTCGGCGTTACGGTCGAGACATGGTCGGTGTTTCGCGCCGAGTTCTCGCATCTGTGGCGAACCGAGCGTACCGGCATGCTCTACCAGAAGAGCCTGTTCGAAGATCAGGGCGACAGGCTTGGCGCCGAGCAGGCGCTAGACCACATGCTGCATTCGATCTGGACCGATCTGCTCGGCTTTGCCGGCGTCGAGGTTCACCGGCGAATTCTCGGCCTTGCCCACAATGCCGATTTCGAGACCATTGCCGATCCGGATCTGCGCGCCAGATGTGAGGCAAAGGCGCTGAAATTCGGCCGTCACCTCGCCGTCAACCGGCGCCAGATCCACAGCATCGACGAGGTCAACCGGTTGGCCGCGCTGATCGAACGGGAGAGCAGGATTTGAACGTCGGCGACCGCCACTACCGCACCATCTGGCCGAGTGACGACGGGCGTTCGGTGGAGATCATCGACCAGCGCTGGCTGCCGCATGATTTCCGCATCGAAAAGATCGATTCCGTCGCCGGCATCGCCACGGCAATCCGCGACATGTGGGTGCGCGGGGCGCCGCTGATCGGCGTCACCGCGGCCTATGGCGTCGCCATGCAGATGGCCGACGATCCGTCGGATGCAGCACTCGACGCCGTCTGGGCAACCTTGCACGAAACGCGCCCGACGGCGATCAATTTGCGCTGGGCGCTGAACGAAATGCAACGCTTCCTGCTGACGCTTCCCCTGGCAGAACGTGCCGCGGCTGCCTATCGGCGTGCCGGCGAGATCGCCGACGAGGATGTCGGCCTCAACCGCGCCATCGGCGCCCATGGGCTCGAAATCATCAAGGCGATCGCGGCGCGCAAGCAGCCGGGCGAACCGGTCAATATCCTGACCCACTGCAACGCCGGGTGGCTGGCCACGGTCGACTACGGCACCGCCACCGCGCCGATCTATCTGGCGACGGAAGCCGGCATTCCAGTCCATGTCTATGTCGACGAAACACGACCCCGCAACCAGGGTGCCCAATTGACCGCCTGGGAGATGGCCGGCCACGGCGTGCCGCATACGCTGATCGTCGACAATGCCGGCGGCCATCTGATGCAGCGCGGCCAGATCGATATGGTCGTCGTCGGCACCGACAGGACCACCGCCGACGGCGATGTCTGCAATAAGATCGGTACCTATCTCAAGGCGCTTGCCGCCGACGACAACGACGTGCCGTTCTATGTCGCGCTGCCGTCGCCGACGATCGACTGGACTGTGGGCGACGGGCTGGCCGACATCCCGATCGAACAGCGCTCGCCCGACGAGGTCTCACTGGTCTGGGGCAAGACCGCTTCCGGCGAGATCGCCCAGGTCCGCGTATCGCCGGAAGCCACGCCGGCGGCCAATCCGGCCTTCGACGTGACGCCGGCGCGGCTGGTCACCGGCTTGATCACCGAACGCGGTGTCGCTACGGCCTCGCGCGAAGGCCTGAGGGCGATGTTTCCCGAGCGCGGATGATCCGCTTTGCCGAGAGGGCGCTCCGGATTTGCCTGATCTCACGATTTCTTGAACGCGGCACGGTTAAAAACGCCCGTTGCCTGTCCCACATGGACGGCCGTATGCGTAGCGGCGGGGCGGCGCCCAACGCTCGAAGCCGGGGTTGCCCACGGCTCGGCGAGTGAACCAGCGGGATACCGCGATGTCATTCAGACCGTTGCTTGGTGACGGACGGGTTCGGAGCCAGGACGAGAAGTCGGAGCCCCTGCAAACCGCGTCATGGGTCAGCTCCTCGATCGTCTTCGACAACCGGCGGTGGGCGTGCCGGGAGGCGGAGCTCCGCTGGACAGCCCCTCATCATCTGATCGTGCTGACCGAAGAAGGCGGCACGTCCCATACATCCATCCGGCACGAGGCACGATCCCTTTACGACGGAATGGACCGTCCCGGAGCCCTCACCTTCGTCCCGGCAGGCGCGGAACGACAGGGCTTCTATCGCGATGTAAACCTCTCCTATTCAGCCCTGTGGATCGATCCCGATATCGGGCTTCCCGGATGCGAACGCCTGAGGAACCTGCCTATACTGGTAAACAAGAAAGACGCGGTCGTCGCCACGCTCTTGAGTTCGCTTCGTGACGAGATGGCACTCGGCCACAAGCCAGACACTGCCTATGTCGAGCATCTGGTCGCCCTCGTCAGTCTCCGCGTGGCCAACCTGAGCCGGGAGCAACCGCGGTTTGTACGTCACGGCTGTCTCAGCCGCCGGGCACTTGGTCGCGTTCGGGATTACATCGATGCGCATATGAATTCCGACATTTCGCTAAGCGAGCTGGCAGCCGCCGCGGGCATGGCCGTCGACAGTTTTGCGCGTCGCTTCAAGGCGACGACCGGCCTTGCACCCTACGCCTATGTGATCGAGGAACGGGTGCGGCGAGCGGAGGCGCTGCTGCGCGAAACGGGTTTGTCGATCGGTGTCATTGCCTTTCGGCTCGGCTTCTCAAGCCAGAGCCACTTCACCACGACCTTCCGACGTCTGAGGGGCATGACGCCTCGTGCCTATCGGGTGAATTCTTCTCCAGAATCCTGATAGTGCCGCCGGTTTCTTGAAAGAAAGCCGCCGCCCGCACTCCCACCTCCAGTGTCGTTGGGTGACAGAACCCGAGGGTTCGCTCGGGTCAAGTTGCCGTCTGCGCTTCATTGCGGCTGGGAGATCATGATGGCCAAAACGGACAACAGGAGCGGGCCGACGCGTCGGATGGTATTGGAAGGCGGTGTTGCGACCGGGGTGCTCCTGGCTACCGGACTACCGGTTGACGCCGAGCCGGCCGAGACCGTCACGGCGGCTGCGTCGTCCTCACCGCTACCGACGATGACGATGTCGTTACGGATCAACGCGAAGGATCTTGCCATCGAGCTCGACCCGCGGACGACGCTGCTCGACGCCCTGCGCAACCATCTCGGCCTCACCGGCTCGAAGAAGGGCTGCGACCACGGCCAGTGCGGCGCATGCACGGTGCTCGTCGATGGGCGCCGGATCAATTCCTGCCTGACGCTTGCCGCAATGCATGAAGGCGACGAGATCACCACGGTCGAGGGCCTTGCCGAGGGTGACCGGCTGCATCCGGTCCAGGCCGCCTTCGTCGCCCGCGACGGTTTCCAGTGCGGCTACTGTACGCCAGGCCAGATCTGCTCGGCGGTTGGCATGCTGGGCGAGGCGCGGGCCGGCTGGCCAAGCCATGCGAGCGCCGACGTGGCAGCGGCTTCCGTCGCTCTCACCGATGCCGAGATCCGCGAGCGGATGAGCGGCAACATCTGCCGTTGCGCCGCCTATCCGAACATTGTCGCTGCAATCCGCGACGCGGCAGAGGAGGCATGAGCAATGCAGTCCTTCACTTATGAACGTGCGACGAGTGCTGAGCAGGCGGCGGCCGCGGTTGCGGCCCGGCCGGACGCCAAGTTCATCAGCGGCGGCACCAACCTGCTCGACCTGATGAAGCTCGAGATCGAGCGCCCAGCGCATCTCGTCGACATCAGCCGGCTGCCACTTGATCGGATCGAGGAGACGGCGGAAGGCGGGCTTCGGGTCGGCGCCCAGGTCCGCAATAGCAATCTCGCCGCCGACCCGCGGGTAAGGTCGCGCTACCCGATGCTCACGCAAGCGCTGCTGGCGGGAGCGTCCGGCCAGATACGCAACAAGGCCTCGACCAGCGGCAATCTCCTGCAGCGCACGCGCTGCCCCTATTTCTACGACCGCAACATGCCCTGCAACAAGCGCCAGCCGGGTTCGGGCTGCGCGGCACTTCAGGGCTTCAACCGCATGCACGCCGTACTCGGCGCGAGCGAAGCCTGCATCGCGGTCCATCCTTCTGACATGGCGGTCGCCATGTCCGGGCTCGACGCCAGGATCGAGACCGTCTCGCCCGGCGGCGAGACCCGCACGATCCCGATCGGCGATTTCCATCGGTTGCCCGAGGCGACGCCCCAGGTGGAGACCGTGCTCGGCCACGGCGAAATAGTCGTTGCGGTTGCCCTGCCGCCACCACCGCCCGGCCGACAGGCTTACCGCAAGGTGCGCGACCGTGCTTCCTACGCCTTCGCGCTGGTGTCGGTGGCAGCAATCGTCGAGAAAAGCGGCGACCGTATCCGAAGCGCTCGGATCGCCATGGGCGGCGTGGCAGCGAAACCCTGGCGCGCGACGGAGGCGGAGCGCGCGCTGGCAGGCGCGGCGGCGTCCGACGGTGCCTTTAGCGACGCGGCCGAAGCCGCGCTCGCCGGAGCCGTCGGGCATGGCGTCAATGATTTCAAGATCCCGCTGGCGAAACGGACGATGCGGCACACGCTCGCTGCTGCCGCCGAGAGTGCATGAGGCGACACGATGACAGAGACGACGACCCCGAACCGCGGTTCCCAGCTGCAGGCGCCGAGCAGGAGATCGATATGAAACTCACGCGACGCGCCGTTGCCGCCGCGGGTGGCGGCCTTCTCGTCTCTGCCGCCACAGCCTGGGGCGCCGCATCCGATCCGGGAGCTCGTCACGGGCTCGAGGCCGCCGTCGACGCCTTCTTTGCCGGCTGGGCCTCTGGCGACTGGACGGCATTCCTTGATTGTTGCGATGAGACGATGACCTTCCAATTCCCTGTCGGCGAGCAACGAGGCCGACACGGACCGCCGGAAGGCAAGCGGGCACTCGCAGCCTGGACCGCCGCGCATCAAGCGCAGGGGAACAGGATCACGAAATCGACCGTCGATCTCAAGCTCTTCGCCGCCGACTGGGTCATCGTCTGCGATCGCGGGAGCGGGACAATCAGTGGCGCGCCCTACACTGGCCTGCATGCGATCTTCATGCGAGCCGGCCCAACAGGGAGGCTGGTCGAGTTTCGCGAGTATTTCGGCGAGATCGCCGCGTGAGTTCCGGCCGCCGCGCGACGAACATAAAGGTGCGAGGAAGCGGCGTCGTCGCGGCCTCGATGCTTCCGAACTCCAGATGAAAAATCTTTAGGTGACTTATGAACGAGACCATACCCGGACTGCCCGGCTCCGCCACCCATTCAAGGGTGAAACCTCGTGCCGATGTTGGCATCATCGGGCGGCCGATCGACCGCATCGACGGTCCGCTCAAAGTGACGGGCGGCGCCACATACGCTTACGAGAATGAGCTGGATGGTACAGCCTATGGCTACATTCTCGGCGCCTCCGTCGCCAAGGGCCGCATCGCCGAGATCGACACGGCCGATGCCGAACGGGCGCCGGCAGTGCTGCTCGTCATGACGAACCGCAATGCGCCGGCCCAGCCGGATTTCGGCCCAACGGTCACGCCAACGGTGCCGGAGGTCTTCACGCGCCCCCGGCCCGCGCTCAACAGTGATCGGGTACGGTATTACGACGAGCCGGTCGCGCTGGTCGTTGCGGAGACGTTCGAGGCGGCGCGCGCTGCTGCGGGCCTCATCAGAGTACGCTACGACGAGGAGCCGGGCCTCTACGATCTACCGGGACATATCGCCGACGCCTACGCGCCAAAGCGGACCAATGCCGGCTTCGAGACCGACAGCGTGGTCGGCGACTTCGAGCGCGCCTTTGCGACGGCGCCGATCAAGATCGATTCCACTTACGGGACCCCCTTCGAACATCACAATCCGATGGAGCCGCATGCGACGCTTGCTGCCTGGTCAGGCAACGAGCTGACGATCCGTACATCGGCGCAGACCCTCGCGAACTTCCGGGCCGGGGTCGCCAGCACGCTTCGCATCCCGCTCGAGCGAGTGCGCATCGTCAGCCCCTTCATCGGCGGAGGCTTCGGTTCCAAGCTGATTGCCCATGCCGACACGATCCTGACCGCACTTGCAGCGCAGGTGCTGCAGCGCCCCGTGAAGATCGCGCTGACGCGACAACAGATGTTCGCCAATGCCGGTCATCGCGCAGAGATGGTCCAACAGGTACGTCTCGGCGCGGACACTGACGGGCGGCTCACCGGGATCGCGCACGATGTCTGGTCCGCAACGTCCAGCTTCGAGGAGTACTGCGAACAAACGGCAGTTTTTGCGCGCTCGCTCTACGCCGCGCCGAACCGTCTCACCCGCCATCGCCTGGTTCCGCTGGACATCAACCGCGGCGAATGGATGCGCTCGCCCGGCGAAGCGCCCGGCATGCTGGCTTTCGAATGCGCCATGGATGAGCTCGCCGAGCGCGCCGGTCTGGACCCGATCGAACTCAGGATCCGCAACGAACCGGCACAGGATCCCGAGCGCGGCGTGCCGTTCTCCACCCGCAATCTCGTCGCCTGCATGGAGGAAGGCGCCCGCCGTTTCGGCTGGGAGCGGAGAAACCCGACACCGGGCCGAACTCGGGAGGGCCGCAAGCTTATCGGCCACGGCATGGCGGCGGCGATCCGTCCGAACTATATCGGCGCGGCGACGGCGCGGGTTGCGATCGACCGGGACTGTCGGGTGACGGCGCGGCTCGACATGACCGATATTGGGACCGGCACCTATACGATCCTGACCCAGATTGCCGCCGAGAGCCTCGGCCTGCCGATCTCGTCCGTCAAGGTGGAGCTCGGCGACAGCCGCTTCCCGCGTACCGCCGGCTCCGGCGGGTCCTGGGGCGCAGCAAGCGCGGGTTCGGCCTTGTATAATGCGTGCAACGTCCTCAAGGAACGGATCCTGGAGGCGGCGCAGTCGAACGAAGCCTCGCCGTTGCGCGGCGCGAACGCCACCGAGGCAAGCTTTGCCGACGGCGAGGTCAGGGTCGGCCAGCGATCGGCGAGCCTGGCCGATCTTATCCGAGGGATCTCTCCCGACGGGCTCGAAGCCGAAGGCTCCGTAGCCGCGGGCGCCACCACCCAGTCATACAAGACCTATTCGCAGCATTCCTATGGCGCGCATTTCGCAGAGGTCGCTGTCGATTGCGATACCGGTGAAATCCGCATGCGCCGGATGCTGGCTGTGATCGGCGCGGGCCGTATCCTCAACGCCAAGACCGCGCGCTCGCAAATCATCGGCGGCATGACCTGGGGGATCGGTGCAGCGCTGATGGAGCAGACGGTGCTCGACCCGCGCTACGGCCACTTCGTCAATCACGATCTTGCCGAGTATCATGTGCCGGTCAATGGCGATGTCCCCGATATGGAGGTCGCCTTCCTCGAGGAAGACGACGACAAGGCCAACCCGCTTGGCGCAAAGGGTCTCGGCGAGCTCGGCGTGTGCGGTGCGGGGGCTGCTGTCGCCAACGCCGTTTACAACGCGGCCGGCGTGCGAGTGCGTGAATTTCCCATCACCTTGGACAAGGTGCTGCCTGCCTTACCTGTGATCGCCATTTGACGCTCTCCTCCCTCGCCCTCAACGGTGACCAGGTCGAAACGGATCGCTATTTCTGCGCCATCGATGACGACGCCGGTGGTTGACAGCGCTTTCCGGCCCTTCCATACAAACGCCGTCAATGTTCTCAGGGCGGGGTGAAAGTCCCCACCGGCGGTAAGGGTCTCGGCCCAAGCCCGCGAGCGCTTTCCGGTTAGCCGGAGGGGTCAGCAGATCCGGTGTGATTCCGGAGCCGACGGTCACAGTCCGGATGGAAGAGAACGAAATGGAAGACGGTCCGCTTTCGCGGTTCGGACTCCGTATCGTGCGTCCTGATTCTGGTTCGAAACGGAAGGATGGACCCATGAATCAGCATTCCTACAACGACTATGAAACGATCCGCGTTGCCGTCATTCGCGCGCGTTGGCATGCCGATATCGTCGACCAATGCGTTGAAGCATTCGAGGCGGAACTGGCGGTTCTCGGAGAGAAACGCTTTGCCGTCGATGTCTTCGATGTGCCTGGCGCTTATGAGATTCCCCTGCATGCAAAGACGCTTGCCGTGACCGGCCGCTATGCCGCTATCCTCGGCGCCGCGTTCGTCGTCAATGGCGGCATCTACCGGCACGAGTTTGTTGCAAGCGCGGTCATCGACGGGATGATGAATGTGCAATTGTCGACTGGCGTGCCGGTGCTTTCGGCGGTGCTGACGCCGCACAACTACCATGACAGCGCGGACCATCACCGCTTCTTCTTCGAGCATTTCAAGGTCAAGGGCAAAGAGGCGGCCAGTGCCTGCGTGCAACTGCTGGCAGCACGCGAACACATCGCGGCGTGAAACCTCCACCGCCGGGTGGAAATCCCGGTAAGGCGCTGTAGTATCTCACGAAGCAGGAGGATGCCGGTGCAGACCAAGAAGATCATCAATGACGGCAATCGCTCCGTCGACGAGATGCTGGAGGGCATTCTGGCCGCGCATCCGCGCCACCTCAGAAGCGCGGACGGCAGTCCGCGCGCCATTATCGCCCGCGACGGACCGCGCCCAGACAAGGTCGGCCTTGTCATCGGCGGCGGCTCGGGCCATGAGCCGACCTTCCTCGGCTTCGTCGGCAAGGGGCTGGCTGACGCGGCCGCGATCGGCAATGTCTTCGCCTCGCCGCCGCCGGACCCGATCCTCGAATGCGCCAAGGCGGCCAGCGGTGGCGCCGGCGTGCTGTTCATGTACGGCAACTATGCCGGCGACGTGATGAACTTCGACATGGCCGCCGAAATGGCGGCAATGGACGACATCGAGGTGCGTACCGTGCTGACCACCGACGATGTCGCCTCGGCGCCACGCGACCAGAGGCAGAAGCGACGCGGCGTCGCCGGCAATTTCTTCATCTTCAAGGCCGCCGGTGCCGCCTGCGACCGAATGCTCTCTTTCGACGAGTGCGAGCGCATCGCCAGGAAGGCCAACGATCACACCTTCACCATGGGCGTGGCGCTGTCGCCCTGCTCGTTGCCGCAGACCCGCCGGCCCAATTTCGAGATCGGACCGGACGAGATGGAGATCGGCATGGGCATCCATGGCGAGCCAGGCATCGCGCGCGGAAAATTGAAAACCGCCGACGAGATCACAGACGAGATGCTGGACAATATCCTCGACGAGATGGCGCCGGCGCGCGGCGACAAGGTCGCGGTGCTGGTCGATTCGCTCGGCTCGACGCCGCTGATGGAACTCTACATCATGAATCGGCGGGTCAAGCAGAGGCTCGACGAGATCGGCGTTTCCGTCCACGCGACCTGGGTCGGCAATTACTGCACCTCTCTCGAAATGGCCGGCGCCTCGGTGACGCTGATGCATCTCGACGGCGAGTTGCAGGCGATGCTCGACCATCCTTGCGACTGCGCCATGTTCCGCGCCGGCTGAGAAAGCATCATGACCTCGATCGATTCAGTCGGCTTGAAAAGAATGTTCGATGAGATCGCGGCGGCGATCGACGCCGACAAGGACAGGCTCTGCCAACTCGACGGCGTCATCGGCGACGCCGACCATGGCATCGCCATGGCACTAGGCTTCAGTGCTGCGCGCGATGCACTAGCGCAACTCGACCTCGCGGCGACCGAGCCGACGGCGCTGCTCAACACTGCGGCGAAATCCTTCCTCAACGCGGTCGGCGCCTCGTCAGGCCCGCTCTATGCGACCGCCTTCATGCGCGGTGCCGCCGCCGTCAAAGGCAAGGCAATTCTGGAGGACGCTGACATCATCGCCATGCTCCGGGCGATGGCGCAAGGCATCCAGGATCGCGGCAAGGCCGAGCTCGGCGAAAAGACCATGGTCGACGCCTGGCTGCCGGCGGCGCAAGCAGCGGGTGCCGCGCAGGAAGCCGGCAAGAGCCTGTCCGAGAGCCTGGAGGCTGCACTTGCAGCGGCCGAACGAGGTGCCGAGGCGACCAAGGACATGATCGCCGCCAAGGGCCGCTCATCGCGGCTCGGCGAGCGCTCGCTCGGGCATATGGACCCCGGCGCCGCGTCGGCCGTGACGATCATCAGGGCGATGCGGAACAGTCTGGCTTAGCCCCGCTTCGCCGCGTCGAGCCTGTCGATGGCCTGGACATTGCCGGCCGATGGTCCCTTCTCATCGAATTCCGATGCGAGCCAGGCGTCGACGATCGACTTGGCCAGTTCCGGGCCGATGACGCGCGCGCCCATGGTGATGATCTGGGCGTTGTTGGATTTCGCGGCGCGCTCTGCCGAATAGGTGTCGTGGGTGAGTGCGGCGCGAATGCCGCGGACCTTGTTGGCGGAAATGGATACGCCGATGCCGGTGCCGCAAAACAGGATGCCGCGATCGTTCTCGCCGTCCAGGATGGTCTGGGCGAGCTTCTGCGACAGGTCGGCATAGTAGCCCGCCTGGCTGAGGTCGTTGACCGTGAGGCCGGGCTTGGTGGCGAGGTGAGCGGCAATGACGTCGAGCAGCGGCTTGCCGGCGCTATCAGCTCCAATGGCAATTTTCATGTTCCGTTTCCTTCCTGTTTGATGATTCAGATCGCCGCCGAGGCGCGCTTGAGGATGTCGATATAGCCGTCCGCCTGCCAGGCCGAGCGGCCGATGAACAAGCCGTCGATGTTGGGCTGGCCGACCAGTTCGGCGGCATTTTGCGGATTGACGCTGCCGCCATAAAGCACCGGCGGCACCACCGGCAGCAGGTCGCGTGCGATTTTCTTGATTAGCGCCTGCTGCCTGTCGGCATAGTCCGAACTGGCCGGCACGCCCTTGTCGCCGATCGCCCAGACGGGCTCATAGGCAAACAGGATCGTCGCCGCCTTCGCCGCGCCTTCGAGAAACTGCAGCGCGCCGTGCACCTGCAAGGCCAGCACCGCAGCGGCCTGCCCGCTGTCGCGTTGAGCCAGGGTCTCGCCGACGCAGATGAGTGGCACGAGACCGTGCTTCACCGCCGCCGCGGTCTTCAGACCGACAGCCTTGTCGGTCTCGCCGAAATGCTCGCGCCGTTCGCTGTGGCCGAGCTCGACCATGTCGAGGCCGCAGTCTTTCAGCATGACCGGCGAGATCTCGCCGGTCCAGGCGCCGGCGTCGGCCCAATGCATGTTCTGCGCGCCGACCTTGATGCGCGTCGGCGACAGCGCTTTCTTGACCTCGCGGATCGCCGTGAAGGGCGGGATGACGAAAGGCTGGATGCGCTCGTCGAAACCGGGGACGAACTCCGCCAGCGCCTCGGCGAAAGCCATCGCCTCGGCGAGCGTCTTGTTCATTTTCCAGCTGGTGCCGACCCAATAAACCATACGTGCCCTCCTATTCTGCGATCACTGTCAGCGAAACGCCGGCACCATCCAGCGCGGCGCGCATCTGCGGCTGCGGCTCGCGGCCGGTGAAGACCGTGTCAAAGGCCTTGAGATCTGTCAGGAAGTGCAAGGCAGTGCGGCCGAATTTCCCATGATCGACCAGCAGATATTTGCGCGCTGCTGCGGCCATCATCAGCCGTTTGGTCTGGACCACTTCCTGATCCTGGTGAAAGGCAGAGGCACCATGGATGGCCGATGACGACAGGAACGCGACATCGGCGCGCAATGATTTCAGCGTGTCCTCGGCGAGCAGGCCGAAGAAGCCGTGAAACTTCTTGTTGTATTGGCCGCCGAGCGCAATCAGGTTGATGCCGGCAACGCCCGCCAAATCCTGGATGACAGCCAGATTGTTCGAGATCACCGTCAGCGGACGCAGATCGGCAAGATGCCGAGCAACGCCGCCCGCGGTTGAGCCGTCGTCGATGATCACCGTCTGACCCGGTTCGATCATCGTCACGGCAGCGGCGGCGATGCGCTTCTTCTCGTCGCCGGCCAGCCGCTGGCGGTAGCGGAAATCGCTCTCGAAAAGGCTGCTCGGCTGGATCGAGGCGCCGCCGCGCACCTTGCGCAGGAAGCCGCTTTCCTCGAGCTCGTCGAGGTCGCGGTGGACAGTCATCTTTGACACGCCGAAGCGTGAGGCAAGATCGTCGACACTGGCGGTGCCGAAGTCCATCAGAAAATCCATGATGCCTTGCCGACGGCCGTCGCTCTTCATTTCCGCGGCTTCCTCGTGCAATCCGGTTCCGAGATATAACAGCAAACGTCGCACAAGCCACCAAATTTTTTGTGATAATGTTATATCTCTATGGGATATTATGACGCTTCTGGTCGCGTCCTGTAACAAGAATTGCTGCCGGCCGAGCGCCCAGCGGTTGCGGTGCCGCGGAAATCCGGCCAGAAGCATCAGGGGCTCGACGACAACCGAACGGCCCGCAAACACTGGCTCGAAACCGGATACGGGAGACTACTGAGTGGCTCGCATCACACTGAGACAATTGCTCGATCATGCCGCCGAATACGGCTATGGCGTGCCTGCCTTCAACATGAACAATATGGAACAGGGTCTCGCCATCATGGAGGCCGCCGAGGAGACCAAATCGCCGGTTATCCTGCAGGCGAGCCGCGGCGCGCGAGCCTACGCCAACGATGTGGTGCTGGCCAAGCTGATCGACGCGCTGGTCGAAATCCATCCCGATATCCCGGTCTGCATGCATCTCGACCATGGCAACAACGAAGCGACCTGCGTCACCGCGATCCAGCACGGCTTCACCTCTGTGATGATGGACGGATCGCTGAAGGAAGACGGCAAGACGCCGGCCGACTACGCCTATAATTCCGGCATCACCCGCCGCGTCGTCGACATGGCGCATTGGGGCGGCGTCTCGGTGGAAGGCGAGATCGGCGTGCTTGGATCGCTGGAGATGGGCGGCGGCGAGCAGGAAGACGGCCATGGCGTCGAGGGCGTCATCAGCCACGACCAGCTGCTGACCGACCCGGTGCAGGCCGAACAATTCGTGCGCGACACCCGTGTCGATGCGCTGGCCGTCGCCATGGGCACCAGCCACGGCGCCTACAAGTTCAGCCGCAAGCCGGACGGCGCTGTGCTGGCCATGAACGTCATCGAGGAAATCCACCGCCGTCTGCCGAACATGCATCTCGTCATGCACGGCTCGTCCTCGGTGCCGGAGGAACTGCAGGAGATCATCAACAAATATGGCGGCCAGATGAAGCCGACATGGGGCGTGCCGGTCGAAGAGATCCAGCGCGGCATCAAGCATGGGGTGCGCAAGATCAACATCGATACCGACAACCGCATGGCGCTGACCGGTGCGATCCGCAAGGTGCTGACCGAGAACCCGAGCGAATTCGATCCGCGCAAATATCTGACGCCGGCAATGGCCGCGATGCGGAAGCTGTGCAAGGAGCGCTTCGAGCAATTCGGCACCGCCGGCAACGCACCGAAGATCAAGCCGCTGCCGCAGTCGGAAATGGCCAAGCGCTACAAGTCCGGAAGCCTCGATCCGAAATTTGGCTGACGGTTCTGAGCAGGAGCTGCCTCAGCTCCTGCTCATCCGATCATGCTCGCGGCAAGAGATCGGCCCTGCCGGTCTCGATAAATGGTGCCCAGTAGTCGACCGACTCGCGGATCATGGCGATGACCTGGTGGTCGACGGGCTCGCGCTCGCGGAACGACAATTCGAGGCAGATCTCGTTGTCGACGCCGCCGCCGCGACGCACCGTCTGAAGGAGCTTTTCCGGCGTGATACGGCCGTCGTTGTTGTAGGTCGCAGTGAACGGCCAATGGCCGCCCTTGTTCATCGACGACTGCTTGACGTGGATGATCGGCGATTGCCTGGGAAAGGCTTCGGCCCAGGCATAAGGGTCGGTGTCCGCCGGATTGCTCGAGGTCACGTCGCCATGGTCGATGTCGACCATCATCTTGAGCGGGACGGCCATGCCGGCCGCTTCGATCTCGCGCTGCAGTGCCCGGCAGCTTTCGATCGTATGGCCGAATTCGCGGCCGACCGACATCGGCTCCCAGAACAGGTAGGTCAAGCCGGCTGCTTTGGCATGCTCGGCGACCTCGCGCCAGCATTCCAGCGCGATGTCGAAAAGCCGCGCGCGACGTTCAGGATTGTCGTAATCCCGGTGGGTGAAGATCGCGAATTGCGTGCCCATGCCCGCGGCGCCGAGCTCGGCCGAAACTTCTGAAAAGGTCTTGAACCAGTCGACGTAGTAGCGCCGCACGTCGGCATCGGGATGGCCGAAATGATTGAGCCTGCCGTAAGGGCCGGTCATCGCGGAGGTCACGCGCACACCGGTGCGGTTGAGCGCGGAGCGGAACAGGCGGACGAATTTGGCGATCGTCGCCGCCGGCCAGCCGGGATTGACGAATTCATGGGTGAGTTGGACGTCCCTGATGCCGATGTCGTAGGCGATCGCGTCGATCAGGTCGTCCGGCTCCGCAAAGCGGTTGACCAGCGGATTGGTGTTGAGCGAAAGCGTAAAGGCCATCAGCCGGCCTTTGCCAGCCGGCTCGAGCACCAGTCCTCGAAGGCGGTTCTTTCCGCGGCCGACAGATGCAGGCCGTGCTTGGTGCGCCGTTCGAGGATATCGGCGGCGGTCTCGGCCCATTCATGCTCGAACAGGTAATTGGCTTCGCGCTCGAAAAAATCCTTGCCGAAGCGCCGGCCCAGTTCGGCGAGCGAGGTGGCCGCGCCGACCAGATCGCGCGTCCTTGTGCCGTAGAGCCTGCCGTAATGCTTGACCAGCGATGCCGGCATCCAGGGAAATTCATGGCCGAGGTCGCCCAGAAACTGCTCGAAATCGGCATTGGCGATATCGCCGCCCGGCAGGTGCCCTTTCGAGGTCCACGGCTTGCCCATTTTCGGAAAGAACGGGGCGATGCGGTCGAGCGCGTGCTCGGCCAATTTGCGGAAGGTGGTGATCTTGCCGCCGAAGACCGAAAGCAGCGGCGCCTGCCCAGCCGGTGCGTCGAGTTCGAATATGTAATCGCGGGTCACCGCGCTCGGATTGTCGGCATTGTCGTCATAGAGCGGCCTGACGCCGGAAAACGAGTAGACGACGTCGCTGCGTGCGAGCTGGCGCTTGAAGTAGCGATTGACTGCCTTGATCAGGTAATCGATCTCGCTCGCATCGGCGGTCACGTCCTCCGGCCGCCCTTCATAGGGAATGTCAGTGGTGCCGATCAGCGCCAGATCGTTCTGATAGGGATTGATGAAGATCACCCGCTTGTCGCTGTTCTGAACGAGATAGGCCTGCCGCCCTTCCCAGAATTTCGGCACAACGATGTGGCTGCCCTTGACCAGGCGCACGTTGCGCCTGGAATTCTGGCCGGCGACGCGGTTGATGACGTCGTTGACCCAGGGTCCGGCGGCGTTGATCAGCGCCCGTGCCCGGACTGTGGTCCTGACGCCGGTTCGACCGTCGCGCATCTCCACCGACCACACGCCGTGTTCGCGACGGGCGGCTGTGCAGGCGGTGCGGGTGAATATCCTGGCTCCGCGCTCAGCGGCGTCGAGCGCGTCGATGACGACCAGGCGAGCGTCATCGACCCAACAGTCAGAATATTCGAAGCCGCGCTTGAAGGCGTCCTTGATCGGCGCGCCTTCGGGCGCGGTGCGCAGGTCGAGCGTACGCGTGGCCGGCAGCCGCTTGCGGCCGCCAAGATGGTCGTAGAGGAACAGGCCGAGCCGGACCAGCCAGGCCGGCCGGTCATCGGGGCTGTGTGGCAGCACGAAGCGCATCGGCCAGATGATGTGCGGCGCGGATTCGAGCAGCACCTCGCGTTCGATCAGCGCCTCCCGCACCAAGCGGAACTCGTAATATTCGAGATAGCGCAAACCGCCATGAACGAGCTTTCCCGATCGCGAACTGGTGCCCTCGGCGAGATCGTCTTTTTCGCAAAGAATGACCGACAGCCCCCGGCCTGCCGCATCGCGCGCGATGCCGGCGCCATTGACGCCGCCGCCGATGACGAAGAGGTCGACGATTTCGGTTTCACCGCTCATCTCGCTCTATGCCCTGTCGTCAGCATGGATTGACCGGAGGCAGACCGGCGATGAAGCGGCGCACTTCCTCGGCCGCCTGCTCGGCCGCGTAGGTCACGGTGCGTACCGACGCGCCGGCGATATGCGGCGTCAGCGTCACGTTCGGCAGCTGCAGCAAGGGCCAGTCGGCAGGCACCGGCTCGACGGCGAACGTCTCCAGCATAGCACTGCCGATGTGTCCCGAGACGAGCGCCTCGTAGAGCGCATCGTAGTCGACCAGCGGTCCGCGCGCGGTATTGACGAAGATCACGCCGGGTTTCATCCGGGCGATGGCGTCCTTGGCGATCAGACCGCGCGTCTCTTCGGTGACCCGGGAGTGCAGCGTGACCACATCGGAGCGCGACAGCAGATCGTCCAGCGCAACCAGCTCGACGCCGGCATTGCGGTCCTCGGCGCTCAATTGCACATAGGGATCGCAGACCAGGATGCGGCAGCCGAAGGCGCGCAGCAGCCGAACCAGCCTGGTGCCGATATTGCCGTAGCCGATGACGCCGACGGTCATTTCGTTGAGCTCGCGGCCGGTACGGTCGGCACGGTAGAGATCGCCGCGCCACTCGCCCTTGCGCAAGGCTTCGTGGCCGACGCGGATCAGCCGCGTTTCGGCGAGAATGGCGCCGATGGTGAACTCGGCTACGGCGCTGGCATTGCGGCCGGGCACATTGACCACGGTGATGCCGTGGGCCTTGGCGGCGGCCATGTCGATGTTGATCGGCCCGCCGCGCGAGACCGCAACCAGCTTAAGCGTGGGCAGGCGCTGCATCATGCTTTCGGAGAGCGGCGCAAGCTGGGTGACGAAGATTTCGGCGTCGCCGATGAAATCCACCACCTCGTCGGGATCGCCGAAATACTCCTTGACCTTGTCCAGACCGAGCGCGGCATTGCCGAATTGCATCGGCTCGTCGGGCCAAGCGGTCTCAATGCTGCGGATGTCGAGGTTGTCGCCGCAGGCCGCCTCGATTTTCTCGCGAAACACTTCCGGAAGCATGAAGCGGTCGCCGATGATCGCAATTTTCTTGGGCATGCTCTTCTCAATTCACGTCGGTTTGCCTGGACGCGGCCATCGAACGCCAGACCGGCCGCAGCGCCTCATGCGCCAATGTGTAGGACGGAGCCATCGCCTCATAGGCACCGGCAAGTTTCCGGTCGCTGGGCTCGGCCGCACGGAGCAAAGGCGTGACCCATTCACTGACGCAATCGTCCATCGATGCGTACTGGCCGACGCAGACCGCAGCAATCATTGCGGCGCCCGCAGCACCGGCCTCCTCGCGCTCGCTGGTGCGAATGTCGGCGCCGACCGCAGCACCCAGGATCTTGCGCAGAGCCGGGCTCCTGGCCGCTCCGCCGGTCAGGCGGATTTCCTTGGGCAGTGGCCCCATGGCGGCGTAGCAATCGCGTGCCGCGAAAGCCAGCCCCTCGAACACCGCGCGGACCATGTCGGCATAGCCGTGCTTGGACGAAATGCCGATGAAGCCGGCCCTGGCATTGGCATCGACGAACGGCCCGCGCTCGCCGGCCTCCGAGACATAGGGCTGGTAGAGCAGCGAGCCTGGCTCGGACGACGATATCCACTGGTCGACCAGCGCGATCATCTCGCCATTGGTCCGCGTAATACCTTGCGCGGCGAGAATGCCGGAGGCGAGGCCAAGGACCCAGTCGATATTGAGCGTTGCCGCCATGTTCGACTGCATCTGCGCAAAGACGCCGGGTGCCGGCATCGTCATCGTGTAGCCGGTTGCAGCCTCGTTGAGCAGAACCTCGTCCGGCGTTTCGGCAAGCCGCATATGCATTCCGGTGGAGCCGATGATCGAGCATCCCGGCTTGCGTTCGCGATCGAACAGGCCGGCGCCGAGCGCCGTGCAGGCGACATCGACATAGGCCAGAACGACCGGTGTGCCGGCGAGCAGGCCGGTCGCATCGGCTGCTGCCACCGACAGCGAGGTGCTTTGCCTGGTGCCATCGACGATGGGCGGCAACAGATGCCGGAGATCGGTGACGCCGAGTACCTCGAGCACATCATCGCAATAGCCGCGCGTGCGGAAGTCGCCGAAGGTGAAGGTGCCCTCGGACGGGTCGGTGGCGCGGTGCCCGGTCAACTTGAAATAGAGCCAGTCCTTGCAGTGGAACGCCGTCGCTGCATTGGCAAGCATCGCGGGCATGTGGCGCTTCATGAACACGAACTGCGATCCCTGCTGGCAGGCAGCGAGCCCGCTGCCGGTCTTTTCGAAGCGCAGCCGGTCCTCCGGCCGCGCGCGGATCTCCTCGACGACCGCGGCAGCGCGCGCGTCGAGCCACAGCCAGCCCTTGGCAACCGGCTCGCCATCCTTGTCGATCAGCCAGGTACCGTCGCCCTGCCCAGTCACGGCGATGGCAATGGTCCGGCTGGCGAGATCCGGCACCTTGTCGGCAAGCTCGCGCAAGGTCGTCGCGGTATCGGCCCAGGTGCGTGTCAGGTCCTGCTCGGCGCCGCCGCCCGGCAGTGTCTCGTATTTATTGGGCAGCGCGGCGGACGCGATCTGCCTGCCCGCCGTGTCAAAGGCGACGGATTTTATGACAGACGTGCCGGCGTCGATGCCGATCAGCACATCCTGCATCAAGCAAGCTCCGTGCCGTGCGAAATGGCATTGCCGCTCGCCTGATCGAAGACGTGAAGGTTTTTCGGATCGATGCTGATCTTGATCGGCGCGCCAAGCTCCAAGCGAGTTCGGTCATGTTCGACCAGGACCAGCGAACCGCCGGCGAAATCGGCGGCGATATGGGTCTGGTCGCCGAGCCATTGATTGGCCGAAACCGTCGCCGGCACACCATCCTTGGAGCGGCGGACCGCATAGGGCCTGACGCCGATGACGACGCGCTGCCGGTTGAGCAATTCGTCGCGAACCGGGCCGCTGAACGCATCCTTGTCGTAGTCGAGCGAAAGCCCGTCGGGCAGCTTGAGACTGATCTTGCCGGCAGCCGTGCCGACATAGGCCTCGAAGACATTCATCGGCGGCTCGCCAACGAAGGTGCCGGTGAACAGGTTTGCCGGCCGCTCCTTGAGCCTGTCAGGCGTATCGAACTGCTGCAGCACGCCGCCCTCCATGACAGCGATGCGATCGGCCAGCGCATTGGCCTCGGTCTGGTCGTGGGTGACCAGAATCGCGGTCAGGCCACGCTCCTTGATGAAATGCTTGATGCGGCCGCGCAGCACGGCGCGAAGCTGCGGCTCGAGCTGGCCCATCGGCTCGTCCAGCAGATGCAGGTCGGCCTCGCGGATCAGCGCCCGGCCGAGGCTGGCGCGCTGCTGCTGGCCGCCGGAGATCGAGCTCGGATAGCGCTCGAGAATGTCCTCGATCTCGAGCAGCTTGGCGATGTTGGCAACCTTTGCATCGACCGCACTCTTCGCCAGCCTGGCGGCCTTGAGGGCGAAGGCCATGTTCTCGCGCACGGTCAGCGGCGGGTAGAGCGAATAACCCTCGAAAGCCATTGCGACGTTGCGCCTGACCGGCGGCAACGTGTGCACCTTGCGGCCGGCAACCGAGATGCTACCGCGCGAGACCTCTTCGAAGCCTGCGATCATGCGCAATGTCGAGGTCTTGCCGCAGCCGGACGAGCCGAGCAGCGCCACGATCTCGCCCTTGGCGATTTCCATCGTCAGGTTCTTGACGGCGTGTACGCCACGGTCGATCGGACCGTAGAACTTGTCGACGCCCGAAATGGTGATTGCGGTCGGGCTCATGCCGCTTCTCCGCTGCGCAAATTGACGACGTTTTTCGAGCCGATGCGCTCGCCGCTTGTGCGATCGAACAAAAGGGCGCTTTTACTGTCGACGGCAATGTAGACCTTGCCCTCGGATTGGCCCGGTGTCCCGGAAGGACGCGAAACCAGAATTTCACGGCCGCGCACGGTGCGCACCAGCGTGACGATCTTCTCGTTGAGCGGCGTCTCGGCCTCGACCGTCACCGGGATGGCGCCGGGCGTGCGTTCATCGACAAACGCCAGCGCCTCCGGCCGCAAACCGATCACGCAGTCGCGGCCGACCGCCGCCTCATGAGCGCCGGCAAGATGGACCTGGACGTTGGACAGGCCGACATAGATGCCCTTGGCGTCCCGCGCCGGCTTGACGTCCAGAAGGTTGATGGTCGGGTCGCCGAACAGCCGGGCAATCTCGACATTGGCCGGCTCGCGATAGATCTGCTCGGGCGTGCCGAGCTGTTTGACGACGCCCTGCGACATCACCGCGATGCGGTCGCCGAGCGCCATCGCTTCCTTGTAGTCCTGGGTGACGTAGATGACGGTCGCGCCACGATCCGCCAGCAGTCTTGGCAATTCCAGCCGCATTTCGAAGCGCAATTTGGCATCGACGTTGCGCAAGGGATCATCGAGCAGCAGCAGCGGCGGCGAGCCGACCAGGGCGCGGGCAAGCGCGGTGCGTTGCTTCTGGCCATTGGACAGCGCCCGCGGCTTGTGGCTGAGCACATGGCCGATTTTCAACAGCTTGGCGACGCTCTCGACGCCGGTCTTTATCGTGCCTTGCGATGAGTGCTTCGCCTGCAAAGGCGTGGCGATATTGTCGAACGCAGTCATATGCGGGAACAGCGCGAAGTTCTGGAAGGCCATGCCGACGCCACGGAACTCGGCATCGACATCGGTCATGTCCTCGCCGCCAATGAGGATCTTTCCTTCCTCCGGATCGATGACGCCGGCGACCAGCCGCAACAGCACCGTCTTGCCGGCGCCGGACGGACCGAACAGGACCAGCGTTTCGCCGTCGGCGACGGTCAGCGACAGATTGTCGAGAACGGTCTGGCTTTTGTAGCGCTTGACGATATTTCGCAGCTCGAGGCTTGCCATGGGAGCTATCCTTTCACCGCGCCAAGCGACAGGCCTTCGACCAGATAACGCTGCGCATAAAGCGCAAGCGCCAGGGTCGGCGTGATCGACAGCACGATCGCCGCCGAAATCTGGCCGTACTGGATGCCCGACGACGTGATGAAGGCAAGCGCGCCGACCGTCACCGGCTGCTTATCGGCCGAGGCGAGCACCAGCGCGAAGACGAAATTATTCCAGGCGAAGATAAAGGCGAGCAAGCCGGCAGCCGCGATGCCGGGGCCGGCGAGCGGCAGCGCAATCTTGCGGAAGGTGGCAAACCAGGAATGGCCGGCGATGCGGTACGCATATTCGATGTCGGCCGGAATGTCCTCGAAATAGCCGCGCACGATCCACAGGATCAGCGGCAGGCAGATCAGCTGGTAAACCCAGATCAGCCCGATATAGGTGTTGGCCAGCCCAAGCTTCTGGAAGTAGAGGGTGAGCGGCAGGAGCACCAGCAGCGCCGGCGCAAACCTGAACGACAGCAGCGTGAAGGCGATGTCCTCCGAGCCGCGGAACTTGTGCCGTGCAAAGGCGTAAGCCGCCGGGACGCCAAGCAGCAGCGCGACGGCAACCGAAGTGACGGACAGGAAGACGGAATTCCAGAGATTGCGCATGAAGGCGATGTCGAGCGTGCCGGCCGCCGTCATCAGCTTGCCGGTGATCAACGCGGTATAGTTGGCGAGCGTCGGCTCGAAGACAAGCTGCGGCGGAATCCGCAGGATTGTCTCATTGGTCTGGAACGACATCATCAGGATCCAGACGATCGGGAACATGAAGAAGATCACGACCAGCGCCAGGGCTATGCCGCGCAGGATGCGTTCGAGAAGGGAGGTGTGTTCCATGCCAGCCTCCTATGCCTGGCCGCGGGCGCGTTCGCGCAGCCGCAGCCAGTTCTTGATAAAAATGTTCGAGAGGAAATAGGTGATCGCCCACAGGATGATCATCAGCGCCGCCGAGCGGCCGACATTGGTCGACTGGAAGAAGTTGAGATAGGCCTCAACCTGGAACACGGTCAGCGTGTCGCCCGGACCGCCCTGCGTCATGGCGTAGATGATGTCGAACTGCTGGATGGAATCAAGCAGGCGGAACAGGGTCGCCGTCAGGATGTAGGGGGTCAGCATCGGCAGTGTGATGCGGAAGAAGACGAAGCTGCGTGGCACGCCGTCGAGTGCTGCCGCCTCGAAGGGCTGCGTCGGCAGGCTGCGCAGGCCTGCAAGCAGCAGGATCATGATGAAGGGCGTGTAGACCCAAATGTCGACGAGCACGACGGTGAGCAGCGCCGTCGACGGAGACGAGGCCCAGCGGAAATCCTGCAACCCGATCAGGCTGGCGAGATAGCTGAGCACGCCGAAACCGGGATTGGTCATCAGCTTCCACATCAGCGCGGCGAGCGCCGGCGCCGTCATCAGCGGCATCAGCAGCATGATCGAGATGAAGTTGTTCAGCGTCGAGCGCTTTTGCAGCAGCATGGCGATGCCGAGACCGAGAAGCAGTTCAAGCACAACGGTGATGCCGGCGTAGAGCAGCGAGATCTCCAGCGTGTTCCAGAACTTCGGGTCGGTGAAGAACGAGATATAGTTGTCGCCCCAGTTGAACTGCCGCGCCCAGGGTTGGCTCAACCGGTAGCGCTGGAACGAATAGACCACCGACGTCAGGAACGGGATCAGGATGCCGATGCAGACCAGCAGAGCCGGCAGGCTGAGGAGATAGGGCAGCACCCGCTTGCTGATCCTGAAGCCCGACGGCCTGTTTCTTTGTATTGTCGCCGCAGTCATCGGCTGCTCCGTCATCCTGTTGCTTCGCCGTCCCGGCCGCCCAAGGGAGCAAGGCGGCCGGTCGGGCGAGCAGGCGGCACCTTTCGGGACCGCGTCGCAAACGTATCACATCTCAAAGGCTGGCCCGCGGACGGATCAGCCTTGGCCGCGGCTTAGCCGAGCCCGGCTTCCTTGAGCTGGCTGTTGATGCTCTCGGCCAGCTTGTCGAGGCCCTCGTCGACCGGCACTTCCTTGGCCACCATCTTCTGCAGCGTCGCCGCCCATTCGGTGGTGAGATCGAAGAACAGCGGCTGCGGGGTGAACTTGATGCTGGCGCCTGGCGCCGAGACGTCGAACATCTCGACATAACCCGGATAGCTCTTGTTCAGCTTCTCGCGGAACATCTCGTCGTTCCAGACCGACTGACGAACCGGATTGACGAAGTCCATCTTGGTCGCACCGAACAATGCATGCTCGGGTCCGGATGCCCATTGCATGAAGTACCAGGTGGCGTCCTTGTCCTTGGAGAAGTTGGACATCGACAGCGACCAGATCCAGATATTGGGCGTCGGTGCCTTGGCGGCGGGATTGGCCTTGAACGCCGAGAAGGCGAGCTTGCCGGCCATCTTGTTATCGCCGCCATTCATGAAGTAGCCAAGGATGTCGGCGTCGTAAATCATCGCCGAAGCACCTGCACCGAGATCGGTGCCGACCTGGTACCAGGTGTAGGTCGACCAGTCCTTCGGGCCGCTCTCCTGGATCATCTGGACCCACTGCTTGTGGAAAGCCTTGGATTCGGCGGTGTTCATCGCGGCCGACAGCTTGCCGTCAGCCGAGACGTTCAGGTCCTTCTGGTCGAAATTGGCGTAGGCCGACAGGAAGCCCGGGTGGATCGTTGCCCAGGAGCGCGAGCCGCGCACGCCGATGCCGTAGACGCCACCGCCGACGTCCTTGGTGAGCTTCGCCGCCGTAGCGACCATCTCATCCATATTGCCGGGAACGCTGACGCCGACCTTGTCGAACATGCCCTTGTTGTAGGTGATGTTGTTCTGCTCGAAGCCCCACGGAATGCACCATTGCTTGGCGTCCGCCGAACCGAGCGCGCCGCCCGGCTGGCCGTTCCAGGCGCAGGAGTTCTTGACGCCTGGCAGGAAGTCGTCCCAGGCATATTTCGGGTTGGTCTTGGCCGGATCCTTGATCCATTCGTTGAGGTCGGTGATCCAGCCGGCCGGACCGTAGGTCCAGGTCATGTAGGCGCCGGTCATGAAGGCATCGTATTCGGGCGAGCTGGCCGACAGCGCGGCGGTAACCTTGTCGAAATAGACGTCTTCCGGGAATACGTCATAGACGACTTCCATGCCGGTCAGCTTCTTGAAATTGTCGAGGTTGGCGATCATCGCATCGGCGTAAGGATGCTTGTTGAGCAACAGCTTGATGGTTTTGCCCTTATGCGCCTGCCAGTCGAAATCAGCCGCCAGGGCGCGGGTCTGCCCGAAATTGAGCAGTGTGCCGGCGGTGCTGGCGGCAAGGCCCATTGCACCGAGGCCCTTGATCAGCCCACGGCGGTCGACTTGTCCACGCAGGAATGCGTCGATGAGGTCTTTCTCTTTCTCATGCATTTCTCTTCTCCTCCACAGGGTAGTTTCAACGAAATGGTTGCCGGCTACCCGACCGGCGTCTGTTCCACGAGCGATCGCGCCGTCCGCTCGTCGGTTATCAGGCCTTTGAGATAACGGCCCTCCAGCACTGACTTGATGGCGCGAACCTTCACCTTGCCGCCGGCGACGGCGACAATCCTGCGGTTGCTGATGTCTTCGCGCGCCAGTGCCAGCGCCCGGTCGGAAAGCGTCGTCGCAACGGCCTTTCCGGCATCGTCGAAGAAATGGCCGAGCAGTTCGCCGACACCGCCGTTGCGGCGGATCTCCTCCATCTCGCCCTTCTCGATCATACCGGTGGCGACAAGCGAGGCCTCACGTTCGGCGGTGCCGATGCCGGCGATGAGCAAGTCGGCGGACTTGGCGAGGTCGAAGACATCGCTGACGCCTTTCTGCCCGAGCAACACTGTTCGATCCTCGACCGTGTTGGCGAACATCGGTACGGGCATCACATAGGCCTCCGCACCAGTCCGCTCGGCGACGCGGTGGATGACGTCATGCGGATTGGCCGAGAACTTGCGCGTCAGGCCGCCAAGCAGCGAGACGAAACGGATCCTGCCGGCCGATATGCGCGGCAGATATTCCACGCAGGCGGCAAGCGTGCGGCCGTGGCCGACGCCGATCAGCGCCTCTTCGCCGCGTTCGATCTCGCGCTTGAGAAACTGCGCGCCAGCAATGCCGAGCGCCTTGAGCGGCAGGTCTTCGGCATCGAAGTCCGGAACCACCTCGCAGTAGTCGAGGCCGTACCGGCCGGACAACTCATCCTCAAGCTGCACGCATTCGGAGACTTCGCCGTCGATGTAGACTTTGACCAGGCCTTCCTGATTGGCCTTGGTGATCAGGCGATGCGCCTTGAGACTGGTCAGGCCAAGCCGTTTGGCGACTTCCGACTGGGTCAGGCCGCCGGCATAGTGAAGCCAGGCGGCACGGGCTGCCATGCCGGTCTCATCGTCGCGCAGCAGGCCGTTGCCAAAACCAACCATTTCCGCCCTTTGATATTTTTATCAGTTGCTGCAAAATTTTTCACAAGGCGTCGCCCGAGTCAAGCAACCGCTGCGTTTAAATCTCCGGCCAGGAGCTTGCCGGCCGGGGCCGAATAGGGGCCGCGCTAACCAACGGGCAAGAAACAACACCGACCGCGCACCATTTAAAACGTTTGCAATTTCGCTTGAAGTGATTACAAACGTTTCAAACTTCGTTCGGGAGGAACGATGCCGGCCCGCGTTACCACCCTCAAGGAACTTGCTGCGCAGCTCGGCCTGTCGATTACCACCGTTTCGCGCGCCCTTGCCGGTCACGAGCAAATTGCCTTGAAAACGCGCCAACGTGTCGCCGAGGCTGCGCATCAGGCCGGCTATGTGCCGAACACCGCAGCCCGCACGCTGGTCTCCGGCCGCAGCGGCTTTGTCGGCATGGTGCTTCCGATCCGCGGCCCCAATCTGGTCGATTCCTTCCTCGGCGAATTCGTCACCGGGCTCGGCGAAGGGTTGGTTTCGCACGGCTCCGACCTGATCCTGGCCGCAGCGGCGCAAGGCCAGTCGGAACTTTCCGTGCTTCGCCATGTCGTCGAATCCGGACGCGCCGATGGGGTCGTCGTCACCCGCATCGCCGAGGTCGACGAGCGGCTTGCCTATCTGCGTCACCGCAATTTCCCGTTCGTCGCGCATGGCCGGCTGCTCGACGGCGACTTTGCCTACCATTGGCTCGATACCGATGGCGCGCACGCATTCGGCGAGGCCTTCGACATGCTCTACGATCTCGGACACCGCCATTTCGGCCTGGTGACGATTTCCGAGCCGATGACATTTCGCCATCTCAGACAGGACGGGCTCGCCGCCGCGATCGCCCGCCGGGGCGATCCGTCCGTCAGGCTCGATGTGGCGACGGCGCCGCGTTTCGATCGCGGTGCCCGCATCCAGGCAATCAACCGGCTTCTGCACGCCACCGAGCGGCCGACGGCGATTGTCGCGCTGTTCGACGAGCTGGCGCTGACTGTGATGGAAGAGGCGGGGCGCGCCGGACTTGCCATTCCTCGCGACCTTTCGGTGATCGGCTTCGACAACATAGCCGCCTCCGCCTATGCGCCGCCGGGGCTGACCACTTTCGACGCCTCGATCCGCCGGTGCGCGCGCGAGATCGGCGAGATGCTGCTGACCGTAATCGGCGACAGGCCGGACGCGCCACTGACGCGGCTGGTCCGGCCGACACTTGTCTCGCGGGCAAGCCATGGCCCGGCACCCACAGGACGGAACTGACGCCTTAGCGGCGCACAACCAGGGAGGAAGACGACGATGAATGCGTTGAGGACATTGGCAGGTGCGGTGCTGGCGTTGTCGCTTGCTGCCGGCGCAGCACAAGCCCAGCAGGTGTTGTTCTGGTCGACACAGGCGCGACCAGTGGAAGAGACACAGAAGATGCGCAGCGAAGTGCTGAAGGGGTTTGACGGCCAGGTCGACTATCAGGTCGCCGAGGACGGGCCCTGGCTCACCCGCCTTCAGGCCGAACTGCAGGCCGGCTCCGGCACCATAGGCGTGCTCGGCGGCCTGCACGGAGACTTCTCCACCGTCGGCGCGAACCTTGTCGATCTCTCTGGCGTCGATCTCGGTGGCGTCAAGGTCAACGAGACCTACAAGAAGCTCGGCATGCTCGGCACCGGCGAGCAGAAGTACCTGCCATGGATGCAGGCCACCTTTCTGATGGCGGCCAACAAACAGGCGCTGCAATATCTGCCGGCCGGCACCGATCTCAACACCATCACTTATGACCAACTGATCGAGTGGGCGAAAAACATCGCTGAAAAGACCGGTTCGCCCAAATTCGGTTTTCCGGCCGGCCCGAAAGGGCTGAAGCACCGTTTCTTCGAGGGTTTTCTCCTTCCATCGTATACCGGCTCGATGGTGACGAAGTTCCGCTCGGCGGAGGCCGAGACGGCGTGGAATAAGTTCAAGGAATTGTGGCAATACACCAACCCGAATTCGACCAACTATGCCTTCATGCAGGAGCCGCTGCTGACCGGCGAAGTCTGGGTGGCATTCGATCACGTGGCGCGCCTCGCCGACGCCTTCAACCAGAAACCCGACGAGTTTGTCGCCTTCCCGGCGCCGGCTGGCCCGGCAGGCCGCGGCTACATGTCGGTGGTGGCCGGTGTCGCTATCCCGAAGACCTCGCCTGACATGGACAAGGCCAAGGCGCTGGTCGCCTATATGCTGAAACCGGAAACCCAGATCGCGACGGTGAAGGCGACAAACTTCTTCCCCATCGTCGACGTCAAGCTGCCCGACGACATGCCGGCCTCGGTGAAGGCCTTCAGCCCAGTGATCGCCACCATGACCGGAGCTCCCGATGCGTTGCCGGCGCTGCTGCCGATGGGACTTGGCGGCCTCGGCGGCAAGTTCAACCAGGTCTACACCGACAGCTTCGAGCGCATCGTGCTCGGCGGCGAGGATGTGCACGGCGTGCTCGACGAACAGGCGACGGCGCTGAAGGCGATCATCGACCAGGCGAAGGCGCCATGCTGGGCGCCCGACAAGCCCTCGCAAGGCGCCTGCCCGGTCGATTAAGAATCCTCCCGGGCGTCCGGATTTCCAGCGCGCCGGGCGCCCACCCCTTTTGAAGCTTCGAATAGAGAGAGCGCTCCATGCACAGCAAGGCCCTGCCCTATCTGCTGCTGACGCCGGCGACGCTGTTCCTCTGTGTCTTTTTCCTTTACCCGTTCGTGTTGGTCGCCTTCGAGGCGTTCACCCGCGACGGCGGCTTTACGCTCGACAATTTCCGTACCATGGCGGGCAGCTGGAAGTTTCCGGTCACTGTCCGCAATACGCTGCTGCTGAGCGCCATCGTCGTGCCGATCCAACTGGTGATGGCGCTGCTGATGGCAACGGTGGTGTCGCGGCTTGAAACCGGGCGCAGCGCTGCGCTTTACATCTTCGCTATTCCGCTCGGCATCTCCGATCTCGCCGCCGGGCTGATCTGGCTCGCCATCTTCGACCAGTCCGGCTTCCTGAACACCTTGCTCTCCAATCTCGGCGTCATCGACAGGCCGGTTATGTTCCTCGGCTACCAGAGCAAGCTGACGATCTTCATCGCCGTGGCGCTGGCTGAGATCTGGCGCGCGACCGCCATCATGATGGTCATTCTGGTCGCCGGCATGGGGCTGATCCCCCGGGAATACTACGAGGCGGCGGAGGTCTTTGGCGCTAGCCCGTGGAAGCGCTTCATCAAGATCACGCTGCCTCTGCTGCGCCCAAGCCTGCAGACCTCGATCATCCTGCGCGTCATCCTTGCCTTTGAGGTCTTTGCCGTGGTTGCAGCACTCGGCGGCACCAATCTGCCGGTGCTGATGGGCGAGACCTACAATTGGCAGTTCACGCTGCAGGACCACAATGTCGCCGCCGCCATGGCGCTGTTCATCCTCGCCATCTCGATCGGCTTCACGCTGTTCTTCCTGCGGGTGCTGCGTGTGCCGAAGGAGACTCGCATATGAGCACTGTCGCGGAGCTCTCGATCGCCGCGCCTGAGGCCCGCAAAGCCGGCAACTGGTTGCTGGTCGCAACGGTCATCCTGCTTTGCGTCTGGGTGCTGCTGCCGATCTATCTGTTGATCGTCAACGCGCTGTCGTCGCCGGAAGAGGTGACCGCCTTTCCCAAGCGCTTCTTCCCGTCATTCGATTTCGGCAGCCTTTCTTTCTTCATCAATTTCGCCGGCGTCGCCAAGGCGCTGTGGAACTCCGTTCTCGTCGCCACGCTGACGATGCTCCTCTCGATCGGCTTCGGCGCACCCGCGGGCTACGCGCTGTCGCGCTTCGAATTCCCGGGCAAGGAAACGTTCCGTTTCCTTGTGCTGATGACCCGCGCCTTCCCGCTGCCGCTGCTGGCGCTGCCGCTGGCGGTGATGTTCATCCGCACCGGCCTCGACGACACCGCGATCGGGCTGGCGCTGGTCCACACCACGCTGGCGCTGCCGTTTGCGGTGCTGATCACCTTCTCGCTGTTCTCCGGCATTCCCGTCGAGCTGGAGGAGGCGGCCTGGACGCTCGGCTGCACGAGATTGCAGGCATTCCGAAAAGTCATTCTGCCGCTGGCGCTGCCGGGCATCGCGGCGTCGGCGGTGTTTGCCTTCACCATCTCCTGGAACGAGGTGTTTGCTGCCGCAGTGCTCACCATAGAGAACCGGACGCTGACTGCCTTCCTGTTGCAGAGCCTCGGCGAATCGCCGCTCTACCTCAAATTTGCCGGTGGCGCGGCACTGGTCATTCCGGCGCTGATCTTCATCTTCGCCGTTCGCAAATATCTGTTCGCCATGTGGGGGATCGCCAACCGATGACGCGCACAAAAGAGAACGCCGATGGCTGAGATCGTCATCAAGCAGGTGGCAAAACGTTTCGGCGGCTTCACAGCGCTGCATTCGATCGACCTGACCATCGCCGACCAGGAATTCATGGTGCTGCTTGGCGCCTCGGGTTGCGGCAAGACCACGCTGCTGAGGATCGTCGCCGGGCTGGAAACGCCAAGCCAGGGCGAGGTCTGGATCGGCGGCCGTCGCGTCGACCATCTGCCGCCGCGCGAACGCGGCATCGCTATGGTGTTCCAGAATTACGCCGTGTTTCCGCACCTGACGGTATTCGAGAATATCGCCTTCGGCCTGCGCATGAAGAAGCTGCCGCAGCAGGAGGTCGACGGGCGCGTCAACCGCACCGCCGAGCTCATGCATATCGAACAGCTTTTGAAGCGCTATTCGGGCCAGCTTTCCGGCGGTCAGCGCCAACGCGTGGCTGTGGCCCGGGCCCTGGCGATGGAGCCTGACGTGATCTTGATGGACGAGCCGCTGTCCAACCTAGACGCGCTGCTGCGGCTCGAAATGCGCGCCGAGCTCAAAGGTGTGCTCGCGGCGTCCAAGACCACCACCATCTACGTTACCCACGACCAGGTCGAGGCGATGAGCCTCGCCGACCGCATCGCCGTCATGCATCAGGGCCGTATCGTCCAGGCCGCCTCGCCGGTAGAGGTCTACCGCAATCCGGCGGCCCGCTTCGTCGGCTCCTTCATCGGCAACCCGCCGATGAATTTCATCCCGGCGACGAAGACGGCCGACGGCAGTTGGACCGTCGCCGGGCTGACGCTGCCCGGCCCCAAATCGGACAAGCAGACGATAGAATTCGCCATTCGCCCCGAGGATGTGGACGCCGGCAACGAAGGTATTAACGCCACCGTGCGCGTTGTCGAGCCGCTCGGACCGCACACGCTGGTCACCTGCGACGTCGAGGGCGGCCTGTTCCGCGCCATCCTCGAATCGAATGCCACGGTCGCCGTCGGCGATCACTTGCGGCTTTCGCCCAAACCCGATCGCGTCCGCTGGTTCGATCCCGAAACCACCAACGCCCTTTGATCCCCTTCGATTCTGAAAGTACGAACGCCCCGATGATATCTCTTGCTGTCGACGAAACCATCGCCCGCGCCGTCGAGGTGCTCAGGGAAAATGACCAAGGCACCTATACCATACCGACCAAGGGGCTCTACCCGTTTCAGTGGAACTGGGATTCCTGCCTGACCGCGCTCGGCCTTGCCCACTATGACGAGGCGCGCGCCTGGACCGAGATCGACACGCTGTTCGCCCACCAATGGCCAGACGGCATGGTGCCGCACATCGTCTTCCATGTCTGGAGCGACGGCTATTTCCCCGGGCCGGAGGTCTGGCGAACCAACCGCCCGACTGCCACCTCCGGCATCACCCAGCCGGCGGTCGCCGGCTTTGCCGTGCGCCGCTTGTTCGACCAGGCCAAGGACAAGGCCCTGGCGGCCGATCGCGCCCGCGCGCTGTTGCCGAAAATCGATGCCTGGCACCGCTGGTTCTACGAAAATCGCGACCCGGACGGCGAAGGGCTGGTCGCCATAATCCACCCATGGGAGTCCGGCCGCGACAACTCGATCGACTGGGACGAGGCGTTCGAGCGCGTGCCGACCGAAGGCGTCGAGCCCTACACCCGCCGCGACATCCTGCACGCCGATCCGGCGCATCGTCCAACCAAGGCACAGTATGACCGCTATGTCTGGCTGTTGCAGCATTTCCGCGGGCTTGGCTGGGATAATGCCCGGCTGCACGATGCCTCGCCATTCCAGGTCGTCGATCCCGGCTTCAACGCCATCCTGATCCGTTCCGCCGCCGACCTTGCCGATCTCGCCGAGGCACTTGGCGAAACCGAAATCGCAGAAGCCAATCGCGCCCGTGCCGAAAAGGGGCTTTCGGCAATGGAACGGCTGTGGAGCGACGCGCATGGCCAGTACATTTGTTTCGACCGAGTGGCCGGAAAGCATGTTGACAGCGCGTCGGTCGGCGGCATTCTGTCGGTATTTTCGGCCATCCCGGAAAGCCGGGCAGCGACCATCGCTGCAACGATCGAGCGCATCGCCGGCAAAGCGCGTTACATCGTCCCGTCGCACGATCCTGAGGATGGGCGCTTCGACCCAAAGCGCTACTGGCGCGGCCCGGTCTGGCTGGTGGTCAACTACATGATCGCCGACGGCCTTGCCGCCGCCGGCCACAGCCAAATCGCACAACGGATCACGCAATCCAGTCTCGAGCTGATCGCCGAGAGCGGTTTTGCCGAATATTACGATCCCCTCAGCGGCGAGCCGCTCGGCGGCAATCGCTTCACCTGGACCGCGGCAATGGTGATCGAGTTCCTGAAGGGCAGAGCCTGAACGCTTCCGCCTAGGCCGCCGGCTACCAAAGCCCGTTCTGTCTGCCGAATAACAGTCGACCCCATTTGCGTCTGAGGCATGTCCCGGCCCATCAAAACAGGGCCAAGGCATGCCAATCTTCACCATGCCAGAGCTATAATAATTCTTCACAAACCGCTATCTATACTGCGTCGGGGCGGGGAGAAGCGCGGCTTGGAATTCGATCTGAAAACCATTGAGGCGCTTGCTCCCGATCAGGCGTCGCTGAGCGCCGCCTCCAAGCTCACCAAACGAACGAACTGGCCGCGGCTCGAAAAGCATGAGCAGCAGGCGCTCATCTGGGGCGAATGCCAGGGCTCCGGCTCCAATCCTTATCGAGTGGTGGTCGACACGGGTGATCACGGCTACAAATGCACCTGCCCTTCGCGCAAATTCCCATGCAAGCACACTCTGGCCCTGATGTGGATTGCCGCCACCGCGCCAGCCAGTTTTGCCGCTGCCAATACCACGCCGGAATGGGTGAATGACTGGCTTGGCCGACGCAGGAAGACAACGCCACAGCCGGCGCAACCGGTACCCGGTGCGGAAGCCAAGCGCATCGGCGAAGCCTCACAAGCCGACGAGAGCACCGCCATTGAAGACATCGCGGCGCTGGAGCGTCGCGAGGCGGCGCAGCGCAAGCGGGCGGAAAGCACACGAGAAGCAGTGTCGGCTGGGCTCGATGAGCTTGACCAGTGGATTGCCGACCAGTTACGGCTCGGTCTGTCCGGGTTTGTCGACGCCAGCAGCGACCGTTGCCGGCGGATTGCTGCGCGGCTGGTCGATATGAAGGCAGCCGCGCTCGCCGGCCGTATCGACGAGATTCCGTCGCGGCTGATGGCGCTGCGCAGCGAGGAACGGTCTGATGCGGCAATCCGCGAGCTCGGCAAGCTCGTGCTGCTGGCCAAGGCGTGGCGGTCGGAGCCCGACGACCCCGAGCTGAAGCGCCTCGTATCAACGTCGGAACCCCGCGAACAGGTTCTCAGCAGTCCGGATGCAAGACAGGTTGAAAGCCTCTGGGAAGTTCTCGGCGAGAAGATCGAGAGCCGCCGCGATGGTCTGGTCAGCCATTCGACCTGGCTGCTCGATTTGAAAAGCGCCACCCCGCAATTTGCCGTGCTGCTCGACTTTTTCCCGGCTTCGGCCGGGCGCCGGTCCAACGCTTTTGCACCAGGCGACCGTTTCAATGCCCGACTGGTGTTTTATCCATCACGCCTGCCGCTCCGCGCCCTCGTGGTGGAGCGCATGGGGGAGGTTGTGCCCGGCGCGTGGCCCGATTTTGCTTTTGGCACCGCGAAGGATCCGCTCGCCACGCATGCTTCCCATCAGGACGCCGCGCCCTGGATCGCCGATTGTCCCCTCATGCTGCCGCCCGGTGCTATCCTGCTCGACGATCGGGGCACGGCATGGTGGCAGGCGGAGGATGAACCGCAGGGGATCGCCTTGCCGATCGCCGGCGCGGTAGATCAAACCTTGCTCGGCCTCGACCTTGCAGCCACGGCAGCGCTCTGGAACGGCGCCCGGCTTGAGCTTCTGGCGGCGCAAAGCGAGTTCGGGAGGCTTGATCTGGCGTGAACGAAAGCGAGCAAACAGGCCTGGCGGCAATGCGCGATTGCTGGATCACCGGCGGTGCTACGTTCGATCTGGCTCCGGCCGGATGGAAGGCAATCGCCGGCGGTGCAAGTCCCGACGAACAGGAGCGCCGGCTCCTGGCAATCGCAGCACAAGCGCTCGACGTCGCGCTGCGGCCGGCCGCGCCGACGACACTCAAGCGTCGTCCGCCGCTGCCCAGACTTGCCCTGCCCATTCTGCCGGCACGATTTCGGCCGTTGTTGAGAGCCGCTCTGAAGCACGCCGCCGACGCGAGGCGAAAGGCACGCGTGGCGGCGCTCGTCGCCAGCCGCGGCTTTGTGCTCCATCCCATGGACTGGATGCCCTCGGATCAGAACAGCCCTGACGTCTACGCACCATGGGTAGACTGGCAAGCAAGCATGAACGGGGAAAGGCTTGCCCCACAAGAGAAACTGACTGCGGAAAACTGGGATGAGTTCTATCCCGCCGCGCGACGCTTGGCCCTTGCCGATATGCGCCGTACTGACCCGACATCGGCTCGAATGTTGATCGAAGCCAAGGCGTCGGGCGAACCGGCGGAAGTCAGACTTGCGCTGGTCGAGCTTATGCGCTTCGGCCTGAGTGCCGAGGACGTGCCTTTCCTGAAAAGCCTTTCCGCCGACAGGTCCGGCAAGGTGCGCGAACTGGCTGGCCGGCTGCTGGCAAGATTAGGAGAGCACGTTCGCCCGAGCGACGGTGGACCGGACGATCCCGTAGCCGAACTCGCCGCCTTTATCACTGAAGGCAGATCGGGCTTCATCCGCCGCCGGACGATCTACACTCCAGCAAAACTAAAATCCCAAGCGCAGGAGCAACGCCGCGCCGAACTGTTCGAGATATGCAACCTCGTCGAGGTTGCCGAACGGTTCAACACTACGGAAGCCGAATTCATAGGAGGCTGGCAATTCGGTGCCGACAATAAAGCCGACATCCTGATCGCACGAATGGTCGCCGCCTCAGGGAGCGAAGCCGCCCTTACGCAGATGGCGGATACACTTATCGCCGAAGGCGGCAAACCGGCGCTGTTCGTGCTTCACCTCATGCCGCGCCTGGACAGCCGCAGAAAGCGTGTCCTCATCAGGCTGATCCTCAAGGAGACAACTTATCTTGGCATGATCAACCTGGCGGAAGGCATCGATGTCGACTGGCTGGAATGGGACGACCTGACGAATGGACAGGCGCTCGCCGCACTGCGTTCCGCCGCCGGCGGAAAAGACGACGCCGCGCGGCGGGGTCTCGACGATGTACTGGAGACGATCGGCTTCCTTGCCACCGCGACCACGGCAGCGAAATTGATCGACGACATGGTCGCGGCGGGCGTGCCGCCCGCGGCTCCTTCACTCGGGCTTCTACGTCTCAATGCATCACTGGCGGGGCCTGGAAGCAACACATGACCAATCCGGAGAACAGCAAAATGAACGCAGCCATCCGCCTCCCGGTCGAGCAGGCCTACGCTTCGGAATTGCAGGCGCTGGCGCGCGATGACGACCGGCAGAGGCCTGCCGGCTGGAGCCTGTCGCCACAGGCTGTGCTGACCTATTTGCTAGGCGGGAAGGCCGGTGACGGCACCTTGGTAACGCCAAAATATGTCGGTCGCCGCCGGTTGATGGAAACCGCGGTAGCGACGCTCGCCACCGACCGTGCACTCTTGCTGCTCGGCGTTCCCGGAACCGCCAAGTCCTGGGTGTCTGAACATCTTGCCGCCGCCATCATGGGCGACTCGACGCTGATCGTGCAGTGCACGGCCGGCACCGACGAGAACCAGATCCGCTATGGCTGGAACTATGCGCAGCTACTGGCAAAGGGCCCGAGCCAGGAAGCGTTGGTGCCGACGCCGCTCTACCGAGCCATGCAGAACGGCAAGCTCTGCCGGCTGGAGGAACTGACCCGCATGGGCTCAGACGTGCAGGACACGCTGATCACCGTGCTTTCCGAAAAGATGATGCCTATCCCGGAATTGAACACCTCGATCTACGCCCAGCGCGGCTTCAACATTATCGCCACGGCAAACAACCGCGACAAAGGTGTCAACGAGCTCTCCTCGGCGCTCAAGCGTCGCTTCAATGTCGTGGTGCTGCCATTGCCGGAAGACATGGCCGAAGAGGTGGCGATCGTCTCCAAACGGGTCGACGAGATGGCTGGCGGACTCGACCTGCCGGTGCCGAAAAATGTCGGCGAGGAGATCGCCCGTGTGCTGACCATTTTCCGCGAATTGCGCTCCGGCGCGACTGCCGACGGCAAGGTGACGCTGAAGACGCCTTCCGGCTCGCTGTCGACCGCAGAAGCGATCGCCACGATGGTTGGCGGGCTCAGCCAGGCGGCGTGGTTCGACAGTGGCAAGCTCGGCGCCGAAGGTCTCGCCGCCAGCCTTGTCGGCGCGATCGTGAAGGATCCGGTACAGGACAAGGTGGTGCTGGAGGAATATCTGGAAACCGTGCTCAAGAAGCGGGCCGACTATGCCGGCTATTACGCGGCGCTGAACGCAGCGATCTGACGCCATGGGCCACGGCGACATTGCCTATTTCGGGATACGCCATCACGGGCCGGGTTCCGCCGACAGCCTGGTGCAGGCACTGAAGGATTTGAACCCGGTCGCCGTGCTGATCGAGGGGCCGATCGACGCCTCTGAGCTTCTGCCCATGCTGGCCCGCCCCGAAATGCAGCCGCCTGTGGCGCTCCTTTGCTATCCGGAGGACGATCCGGCTTCGACAAGCTTCTGGCCTTTTGCCGAGTTCTCGCCCGAATACCAGGCGGCGCTTTGGGCTGTGGGCAATAAGGCGACGTTGCAGTTTATCGACCTGCCGTCATCGGCACGGTTCACCACTGCTGCGATCGGTGGCGCGGAGGACACCGATGCGACCGAAGCTACCCAAGCCCCCGAGGATGGTGACGCGGCTCCGCTTCCGCGTGATCCGATAGCCATGCTGGCACACGCCGCCGGTTATGAGGACGGCGAAAGCTGGTGGTCGGACATCATTGAACAGAACCCGGAACCCGGCCCCATATTTGCGGCCATCGCCGATGCGATGACGACACTGCGGAATGGTGAGGGTCCGATCGCGCAGTTCGAAGCCAAGCGCGAGGCGCATATGCGGCTCGAAATCGCCAAGGCGCGTAAGCAGTTCGACGGGCCGATCGCCGTCGTCTGCGGGGCATGGCATGTGCCGGCGCTGCAGGCCACCCACACTCAGAAAAACGATCAGGTCCTGATCAAGGGAATTGCCCGGCGCAAGAGCACAATGACATGGGCACCGTGGACGGGACCGCGCCTGGCGCGGGGATACGGCTATGGCGCGGGCGTCGTCGCACCGGGCTGGTGCAAGCATCTCTGGCGCACGCGCGGCCGGCGCGATGCGGCGACCCTGTGGCTTGCGACGATCGCCGCCGTGCTGCGGGCGAAGGGTCACCTGATCTCGACCGCTTCGTTGATCGAAGCGGAGCGGCTCGCCCGGACGCTAGCCGCGATTCGCGAACGACCGAAACCCGGATTTGAGGAATTGCGCGACGCCGCGATCGCCGCCCTCTTCAACGGCGAAGCGTTGCTGTGGGGGCTGGTCGAGGCCGAGCTGCTTCTGGGTTCGGACGTCGGCGAAATTCCGCCCGACACACCGCTGGCGCCACTGATCGAGGATCTGCAGCGTAGCCAAAAGGCGGCGCGCCTAAAACCCGAGGCGCTGGAGCGGGAACTGTCGGTCGACCTGCGAAGCGAGAGCGGGCTGTTTCGCTCGACATTGCTGCATCGGCTGCACGTGCTTGGTGTGCATTGGGGCAGACTGACCGATGCCGGTCGCAGCCGTGGCACCTTCCGCGAGCGGTGGACCCTAGCGTGGGAACCGGAATATGCCGTTCGTCTGGTCGAGAACCTGATCTACGGGCCGACCATCGAAAAGGCTGCCAATGGCCGCCTGATCCAGATGATCGAAACGGCGGCGACGCTCGATACGCTTGCGGCACTGGTCCAGAGCGCCATCACTGCAGGCCTGTCGGAAGCATCGACTGCCGGCCTCACGGCGTTGGAGGCACGCGCGGCGCGCAGCAGTGAATGCCTGGAGATCCTGGCGTCGGTGCCGCCGCTCGCCGACATTGTCCGCTACGGCGAGGCCCGCAAAACGCAAACGGACCGGCTGTCCGGCCTCATGGAGCGGCTGATCGTCGAAGGTGCGATCGCGCTTCCCTACGCTGCGCGCGATCTGGATGAGCAGGCCGCCGCGACACTGGTTGGTGCGATGCGCAAGGCCGATGAGGCGATCAGGCTGGTCGAACCCGGCCAAGACGTGCTGGACGGATGGCGCAACGGGCTGGCGGCCGTACTGGAGGCGTCACGGTCGACGGCGCTGCTGGCCGGGTGCGCCGCACACCTGCTGTATGAAGCTGGTCGCCTGTCCGCCGAAGCCGCTGCCGGGCTGCTCGGGCGACGCCTGTCACCGGGGACGCCTGTCACTGACGCGGCCGGGTTCTTCGAAGGCTTCTTCAGCACAGCCGGTCAACGGCTGATTTATGACGAGGGTCTGCGCGGTGCGGTCGATGGGTGGCTCAGATCCCTGGACGAAGATGCTTTCATCGCGCACCTGCCGTTGCTGCGCCGCGTCTTTTCCAATCTGGATCGCATGGAACGCCGCCGGCTGATCGAAGCGGTCCTCGGCCGCGCCGCGCGCTTGCCGGCTGGCCTGACGCCGACGCCGGATGGCGGCGAGGCATGGCGCCGGCACCTGGGGCTGCTTGGACCATTGCTCAACGGAGAAACCGGCAATGGATGACGAGGCCGAAATGAACGAACCCGGCCCGCTCACTGCCGATGGCGGAAGGGAGCGCCGCTGGCGACTGGCGATCGGCGCCGATGACGAAACGTCTGGGGCACTTTCCAGCGACGACAAACGGCTTTCGGCGGCACTCGACGCTCTCTACGGCGACGGCATTAGCGCCGCTTCTGCCGACCCACGCAAGCGGCGTGGCGGCCTTGGCCGGTCGGCGCCGCGCGTTGCACAATGGATGAGCGACATCCGCTCCTTCTTTCCGGCGCAGGTCGTCCAGATCGTCCAGAAGGACGCCTTCGAACGGCTGGACCTGAAGCAGATGCTGATGGAACCGGAATTCCTCAAGGCGATCGAGGCGGACGTCAATCTCGTCGCCGACCTGATTTCGCTGCGCTCGGTCATGCCGGCCAAGACCAAGGACATTGCCCGGACGATCATTGCCGATATCGTCGGCAAGCTGATGCAGAAGCTGGAGCAGAAGACCGCCGAGGCGATACGCGGCGCTCTCGATCGATCGAGACGCACCAACCGCCCGCGTGCACGCGATATCGACTGGCAGCGCACTATTTCGGCGAACCTTCGCCACTATCAACCCGAGCATAGGACCATCGTGCCGGAGAAACTGGTCGGCTTCATGCGCAAGCAGCGCCGGCTTGTCGATCTGGATGAGGTCGTTCTCTGCGTCGACCAGTCCGGCTCGATGGCAAGCTCGGTGGTCTACGCCTCGATCTTCGCGGCTGTGATGGCCTCGCTGCCGGTTGTGCGCACCAAGCTTGTCTGCTTCGATACGGTGATCGTCGACCTGACCGAAGAGCTCAGCGATCCCGTCGAGGTGCTGTTCGGCGTGCAGCTTGGCGGCGGCACCGACATCAATCAGGCGGTCGCCTATTGCGCCGACCGTATCGAACGGCCCACCAAGTCGCATCTGGTGCTGATCACCGATCTCTATGAAGGCGGTAATGGCCAGGAACTGCTGCGGCGACTGGCAGCGCTGGTTCGATCCGGCGTAAATGTCGTCGTGCTTCTGGCGCTGACCGATCAAGGCCGGCCCGGCTACGATCCAACAATGGCAGGCTCGGTAGCAGCCCTTGGTATTCCCGTCTTCGCCTGCACGCCGGATCTGTTTCCGGACATGATGGCTGCGGCCTTACGCCGCGACGATATCGGAGCATGGGCGGCAGGCGCCGACATCAAGGTGGTCCGCGCCGAAACGCAGGCGTCGAGCCACCCATCACCAACTGCCACAGTTTGACAAAACGCGGTCCGCGCCTATGGTCGACCTGTTACAGGAGCGGTGCATGGCGACAGCAACCGACTGCATTTTTGGCGGGTTTTCCGCATGTTTTCTTTCCAGCGAAATTCGCGTCAAGCCGCTCCTGCAATCCTCAGCGGTCTTCGCGTGCGTTGCATCGATATCTGCGCGCCAATAGCATCCGTGAGCGCCCTCTCCTCGCGAACCGCCGAACTTCTGTCGCGACTTGAGGGTCGGCTGGATCGGTCGGCGATCGTCTCGGCAGATGAGGCCGGGCCGCGTTACAGGGAAGACCCCGACGGCAAGACCGGTGCGCGGCCGGAGGTCGTGCTGCGACCGCGCACTGCCGGCGAGGTGTCGGACATACTGCGCCTGTGCAATGAGGCGGGGCAGAGGCTTGTGGTCCAGGGGGGCCGGACCGGGCTTGCCAGCGGCGCTCGCATCCAACCCGGCGAAGCTGTGCTGTCGCTGGAGCGCATGACTTCCGTTGAAGCTCTCGACCGCGAGGCGGCGACCATCATCGCCGAGGCCGGCGCGCCGCTGCAAGCGGTGCAGGAAGCCGCCGATGCGGCCGGCTTGCTGTTCGGCGTCGACATCGGAGCGCGCGGCACGGCCACCGTCGGTGGCAATGTCGCCACCAATGCCGGCGGCATCCGTGTGCTGCGCTACGGCATGTACCGGGCGCAGGTGCTTGGGCTGGAAGCGGTGCTTGCCGACGGCAGTATTCTGACCTCGCTCAAGGGTTTGGCGAAGGACAACTCCGGCTACGATCTCAGCCAATTGTTCATCGGCAGCGAAGGCACGCTCGGCCTGGTCACACGCGCATGCCTGCGGCTGCATCCGAAGCCGGCCACCGAGATCAACGCCTTCTGCGCGCTTGCTTCGCTCGACGCGGCGATCACGTTGCTTGCGCTGCTCAGGCGGAAGCTCGGGCCCTTGCTGTCGGCCTATGAGGTGAATTTCGCACCGCTCTATGGCGCCATGATCGCCGGCATGGAGGCGCCGGCGCCGCTGCCCGCCGGCTCGCCCGTCTATGTGCTTGCCGAGATACAGGGCAGCGAGCCCGACCGCGACGGCGAACGTTTTGCCGCGGTGCTGATGCAGGCGGTTGAAGATGGCGTGATCGACGACGTGGTCGTCTCGCAATCGCCGCGCGAATTCCGGGCGCTCTGGGCGGTGCGAGAAGAGGCCAACCGTTTCCTGTTTTCGATGGCAGGCCTGATCGGCGTCGATATCAGCATCCCACTGGCGAGAATGGCGACTTTCCTGGGCGAAACAGAAGCCGCCATCAGGGCCGTCGACCCTGGCGCCGACATCTACGTCTTCGGCCATCTCGGCGATGGCAATCTGCATTATCAGGTCCGCACCGCGGATCCGGCGGCCGCATACGGCATCGTGTACCGCGGTGTTGCCACCGCCGGCGGTGGCGTTTCGGCCGAACATGGCATCGGCCTCGACAAGAAGGAATGGCTGCACCTTGTGCGCAGCGACGCCGAGATCGCGGCCATGCGCCGCCTGAAAGCAGCCTTCGACCCGAACAACATCCTCAATGCCGGGCGCATCTTCGACCTGGCGCCGGGCTGAAATCGAAGGCCGGTAGCGCTGGCCGGATACTGTCTCTATCTGGTCGCGCTCTTCAATTCCGCATGCGCAACCGCAATGCGGGCAGCAAGCGCGGCGTTGTTGCGGACCAGCGCGATGTTGGCCTTCAGGCTGCGGCCTTGCGAAAGCTCATTGATGCGTGCGAGCAGAAATGGCGTTAGTTCCTTGCGCCCGATGCCGCGCTTCTCGGCCTCAGCCACGGCCGCTGCGATCGTGCCGTCGATGAACGCCGGATCGAGCGCGTCCGCTTCGGGGATAGGGTTGGCGACGAGAATGCCGGTGCCGGATTCCATCTCGTCATGCAGCAGCATGGCTCGCGCGATCTCGTCGGGCGTGTCGAGGCGATGATCGGCCTTGAGCCCGCTGGAGCGGGTGTAGAAGGCCGGAAAATCGTCGCTCCGGTATGCGATCACCGGCACACGCTGGGTCTCCAGGTATTCCAGCGTCTTCGCAATATCGAGGATCGACTTAACTCCGGCGCAGACGACGGTCGTGCCGGTTTGGCCGAGTTCGGTCAGGTCGGCGGAGATATCGAAAGTGGCTTCGGCGCCGCGATGCACGCCGCCCACGCCGCCGGTCGCAAAAATGCCGATCCCGGCTAAAGCGGCGATCCGCATCGTCGCCGAGACGGTGGTTCCGGCCGAGCCGCCGCGCACCATGATGGCGGCGAGATCGCGCCCGGAAGCCTTGACCACGCCCTTTGCCGCTGCCAGCTCTTCCAGTTCACGGTCGTCGAGGCCAACCTTGATCTTGCCGGCGACCACTGCGATCGTGGCGGGCACGGCGCCGTTTTCACGCACTACGGTCTCGACACCACGGGCAGTTTCCAGATTGGCCGGATATGGCATGCCGTGGGTGATAATCGTCGATTCCAATGCCACCACCGCGCGGCCTTCATCAAGCGCAGCAGCGACTTCATCGTTCAGGTGGACAAGGAAAGGTTTCATATCATCTCGCTTTCAGGCAGGAATGCGGTACATGCCGGCGGCAAGGAAGCGCGGCGACAGATCGGGATGGACGCTGGATTCGCTCTCGGTGGTCAGTGTGGCAAGCAGCGCGCCGGTGCGCACGGCATGAGCGACCGGCTCACCCGAAAGCACCTTGTACAGTGTGCCGGCGATCATCGCGTCACCGGCGCCGGTGATATCGACGGGCTGGGCCGGGACGGAGTGCATGGTCGTCACACCGCTCTCGGTCGCAACGGCAAATCCATGCGCGCCCACGGTCACGATCACCTCGCCGGCGCCGGCCGCGCGCAGCGCTGCCGCTGCTTCCTCCGGCGTCAGCCGCCTGTCGGCATCCGTCATGCCGAGCATCGTATTGGCCTCGTCATGATTGGTGAACAGAAGATCGATGCCGGTCAGGTCCTTCGGCAGGCGCGCTGATTTCGGCGCCGATACCGTGTCGACTGCGAGCTTGAAGCGCGCACCCTGCTTGCGCGACATCAGTGCTGCGAGGGTCGCGGCCGGCAGATTGCAGTCGATGAACACCCATGTCGCCGAAGCCAGATGCGGCCAGAAGCGGTCAAGATAGGACGACGAAAACAGATCGAAGATCTCCATGTCGGCAATGCCGAGCACGAGGTCGTTGTTGCGGTCGAGGATGGCCGCGTATTCCGCCGTCGGCCGTTCCGTGGTGGTGATGACCTGGCTGACATCGGCGCCGAGGTCGCGCAGATGCCGCACCAGTGAGCGGCCGGTTTCATCGTCGCCGACGATCGAGACGAAGCTTATGTCGACGCCGAGGCGGGCAAGGTTTTCGGCGACGTTGCGGGCAACCCCGCCGAAGCTGCGATAGCCGTCGACCGGGTTCGACGTCTCGAAAATCAGATCCTTCTTGGCGTGGTATTTGCGGTCGAGCACCGCGCCGCCGACGCAGACCATGCGCTTGGACGTCGGCAAGACGTAACCACGGCCGAGAATGTATCCCTTGTTGACGAGTTGCACGATGTGGGCCGCGACCGTCGAGCGGGCGATGCCGAGTACCGTTGCTATGTCCTGCTGGCCGGCGAATGGGTTCGCCTCAATGAGGTCGAGAACCGCTTGTTCCTGTGCTCCAAGGTCGTCCATTGTCTCGGCCGTCAAATTCGAGGCTGAACGCTTTCGCAACAACAGATGACATTGTCAACATTTGTTTCGACCGGCGGCATTTGACCAATCGGCGCTCCCGCGACTCTCTGCCAGCCGGACGAAGAAAGCGGGTGAGCACATTGAAGAAAGCTATTTCACCAAGGAGGCCGAAAGTTGCTCTTGTCGGCGTGCAGCGCCAGGGAGGAACTGAGGCCTTAACGCGAGACGGCGAAGAGCGCTAAGCCTTCAGCACTGAGACGGCCAATTCGCTGTTGTGGACGTATTCGTTGGCGTCAGGCTGCTTCTGCACGAGCAGGATGAACAGCAGGTCGGTCAGCGTCAGTTGTGCATCACGCGCAGTTATCGATGACGAGCGCGCGCGCTCTTCATCGGCGATCGTGTGGAGGCGAATGTCGGCAACCCGGTTCAGCGGATTGTCGCGAAGTCCGGTGACGGCGATAACGGTGGTGCCACGTTTGCGGGCAAGTTCAGCTATCCGCAGGGTTTCGATGCTCGCCCCGGAATAGGAGAGCGCGAACAGCACGTCACCTCGTCCAAGCGTCGAGACATTGGCCATTTGCACATGGCTGTCGCTGTCGTGCAGCACGTTGCGGCCGAGCTTCATCAGCTTGTAGGAAAAATCGCGCGCCACCAGCGAGGATGCGCCGACGCCGGCCAAATGAATGCGGCGCGCACCGTTCAACGCTTCGAGGGCCTTGCCGATTTCCTGCTCGGTGTTGGCCGCGACGGTCTGTTGCATCGACAAGAGCTTGCTGCCGATCAGCTTGCGCAAGATGACCAGATAGCTGTCGTCGACCTCGATCGAACCGTGGATCATGCCGGCCGGCACGTGCCATTCCTGCGACTTTGCCTCACTGACGGCGAGCTTAAGCTCCTGATAGCTGGAATAGCCGAGCTTCTGGCTGAACTTGACGACGCTCGACTGGCTGCGGCCGATCTCGGCGGCAAGCGCCGCCGTCGACAGGCGGAGCATCTGGTCGGGATTATCGACGATATACCGACCGATCTCGCGGTCGCCGGGCGCCATGACTTCGAGCTTGGCCTCGATCTTCTTCAGGACGGACATGCGTTCCTCCATTGCCTGTCATCGACAATGCCAAGCCAAGGAATAAATTATTCCGTCTCTGATTGACAGCCAAGAATGAACCATCAAATCTCGACTGGTGCGGTTGCGGCCCAGCCTTCGGGCATGTCGACGATTCGGACATGAAAGATCGTAGACTCGCCGACAGCTCGGGATTAGGTCAGAGCCATGGACAAATTGCGGATCGTCGGCGGGCACAGGCTTGAGGGCGCGGTGACGATCTCCGGCGCCAAGAACGCGGCCTTGCCGCAAATAGCGGCGGCGTTGCTCAGCCCCTATCCGCTGCAGCTGACCAACCTGCCTGAGGTGACGGATGTCGACAACATGCTTGGCGTCGTCGGCCTTCATGGGGCCGAAGTCACCAGATCGGCGCATGCCGCCACAATCGATACCAGTGCTGCCGCTTCCAGGGAGACAAGCTACGATACCGTCAGGCGCATGCGCGCGACGGTGCTGGTTCTCGGTCCACTGCTTGCCCGCTTCGGCCATGCCCGGGTCTCGCTGCCTGGCGGCTGCGCGATCGGCGCACGGCCGGTCGACATGCATGTCGCCGCACTTGCCGCACTTGGCGCCGATATCGCGATCGAAAACGGACTGATCGTCGCGTCTGCGCCGGGCGGACTGAAAGGCGCGCGCATCGTTTTGAGCTCGCCGTCGGTCGGCGCGACCGAAACGGCGATGATGGCGGCGACGACGGCAAACGGCGAGACCGAGATCCTCAACGCGGCCCGCGAGCCGGAGGTGGCCGATCTTGCCGCCTGCCTGAACGACATGGGCGCGCGGATCGAGGGCGCCGGCACGCACCGCATCCTGATCGGGGGCAGCACAGACTGGCGCGCCGCCACGCACGACATCATCCCGGACCGGATAGAGGCCGGCACCTATGCCGTCGCAGCGGCCATCACCGGCGGTCAGCTCGAGCTGACCCACGCGCGGCTCGAGCACATGGCATCCGTCGTCCAGCTGCTCGAAGCAGCCGGTGTGAAAATATGGCCGGGCGACCGCGGGCTGATCGTATCGAGAGACGGGCCGCTCAAGGCGGTCGACGTGACGACGGAGCCCTATCCGGGCTTTCCGACCGATCTCCAGGCGCAGTTCATGGCGTTGATGTGCTGTGCCGAGGGCGCTTCGCTGTTGCGCGAGACGATCTTCGAGAACCGCTTCATGCATGTGCCTGAACTGATGCGGCTCGGCGCCAATATCAAGCTGCAAGGCACCATGGCGCTGGTGCGCGGAGGCGAGAAGCTGAAGGGCGCGCAAGTGATGGCGACCGACCTGCGCGCCTCCGTCTCGCTGGTGCTGGCAGCGCTGGTGTCGGAGGGCGAGACGACGATCAATCGCGTCTATCATCTCGACCGCGGGTACGAGCAGTTGGACCGCAAGCTCCGGCTGTGCGGCGCCCAGATCGAACGAATAAGGCAATGAGTGCCGGTGGGGCGTCTCCGCATTATTTCCTGGGCGTCGATGGCGGCGGAACCGGCTGCCGGGCGCGTATCGAAGACGAGGCAGGAACCGTGCTCGGGCAAGGCCTGTCGGGCCCGGCGACAACGCGACTCGGTATAGAGGTGGCCTGGGCCTCGATTGCCAAAGCCTTTGGCGCGGCGATCGAAGAGGCAGGGTTCGCGGCGGCGGAAATCGCCAGTATCCGCGCGGGTATCGGTGTTGCCGGCATCGGCCGTAAGGGTGCGCTCGAGGCGTTTCATGGCATCGAACAACCCTTTGCGAGCATCGACTTCCTCAGCGACGGCGTCGCGGCTTGCCTTGGCGCGCATTCGGGTCAAGACGGCGCCATCGTCATAGCCGGGACCGGTTCGATCGGGCTCGGCTTTGTCGAAGGACGCGACCTGCGCGTCGGCGGCTACGGTTTTCCGATTTCCGACGAGGGCAGCGGCGCCGATCTCGGACTGAAGGCAGTGCAGCTTGCCTTGCGAGCCCATGACGGCCGGCATGAGCGGACGGCGCTGCTGGCCGAGGTGATGCAGCGCTTCAAGGACGATCCATTCGAGGCGGTGGCCTGGATGGACCGCGCCAGCGCGACGGACTATGCCGCCATGGCGCCGATGGTGATCCGCCATGCCGACCAGGGCGATCCGGCCGGTCGGCGGATCGTGCAAGGCGCTGCCGAGCAGATCGACACCTTCGTGCGGGTGCTGTTCGAAAAAGGCGCGCCGCGGGTTACGTTGCTCGGAGGGTTGTCCAGCCCGCTTGAGCCATGGCTCGCTCCCGACGTCCGCCGACGGCTGAAGCCGGCCGACGGCGATGCGGTTTCGGGAGCCATAATCCTGGCCAGAAAATCCCTCTGCCGCCAGTGATGCCTTGCTCGGCAAGGAATATACTATTCCTGCTTTCCGTTGACAGAAGGAATATCAAATTCTAAAAAGTTAACGAAACAGAACCGGCGCAGCCGGTACGGAGCCGACGGCCAGGTGCAGGCACTGGACGCCGCTTGCCGCGGGCATCACAGTCCTGCTCGCAGTCGCACTTGAAAGTAAGCGAAGTGGTCGAACAAGGGTTGATGTCGGAACTGGAGCGGCTGGTTTCCGAGGACCGGAACTCGAAGACCATGGACATCGATCTGTTGCCGACCCTCGAGGTGCTGCGCAAGATCAATGACGAGGACAAAGGCGTTGCGGCAGCCGTCGAGAAGGTCATCCCCGATATTGCTGCGGCCGTGGACCGGATCGTGAGCGCGTTCCAGAACGGTGCACGCCTTGTCTATATGGGGGCTGGCACCAGCGGCCGGCTCGGCGTCCTCGACGCCTCGGAATGTCCGCCGACCTTCGGCGTACCCGAGGACATGGTGGTGGGCCTGATCGCCGGCGGCGTCGACGCGCTGGTGCACTCTGCGGAAGGCGCCGAGGACGATCCGAAACAGGGAATAAAGGCGCTGCAGGACATCAAGCTGACCGCTGGCGACGTGGTGGTCGGCATCGCTGTCAGCGGACGCACACCTTATGTCATCGGCGGCCTGACCTATGCCAAGGAGGTGGGAGCCACCACCGTGGCGTTGTCCTGCAATCCTCGATCGACGATTGCCGGCATTGCCGATATTGCCATCTCTCCGGTGGTTGGCCCGGAGGTCCTCACCGGCTCGACCCGGCTGAAATCGGGAACCGCGCAAAAGCTGGTGCTCAATATGCTGTCCACCGCCAGCATGATCCGCATCGGCAAGAGCTATCAGAACCTGATGGTTGACCTCAATCCAAGCAACAAGAAGCTTGTCGCAAGGGCGGTCAGGATCGTGATGCAGACGACCGGCTGCGCGGCACAGCAGGCACGACAGGCACTCGACCAGACCGGCAATGATGTAAAACTGGCCATCCTGGTGACGATCACCGGCATGGGTGTCGAAGAAGCACGTAAGGCGCTTGCCAACGCGGGAGGTTTCCTGCGCAAGGCGATAGGCGAAAAGACGGTGTAAGACCGCATGGATACTGGGCCGATGTTCCGGGGCGTGTGTCCCTTTGAAGCGGTCCGGGGAACTGCAAGGCATCTGGTTTAACAATAATGGGAGACGACAATGGTACGGCACATTGGCAAGAAACTGCTTTCCGGCATGACGCTCGCGGCAATGGTTGCCATCGTCGCGCTACCGGTGCAGGCGAGTGCGGCGACGCTGCATATGGCGTGGTCGCAGGACGCCACCGGTCTTGATCCGCACAAGCAGACGGCATTCTCCTCACTGCGGCTGCTGGAGCTGATCTACGAACCGCTGGTGCGGCTCGACGCAAACCTGCAAATCACGCCCGCGATTGCCGATTCATGGCAGTTCTCGACGGACGGCAAGGAGTTGAGCTTCAAGCTCAATCTGAAAGCAAAATTCCAGAACGGCGCCGCCGTAACCTCGGCCGACGTCAAGGCATCGTTCGAGCGCATACTTGACGAGAAGACGGGTGCTGCGGCGCGCGCCAACTTTCTCTCGATCGCCAGCATCGACACGCCCGATCCCGCCACCGTCGTGTTCCACCTCTCGCAGCCGGACGTGCCGATCCTGACGGCGATGAGCGACGTCAATGCGGCGATCGTCCCGGCAAGCGAAATCGCGGCCGGCTCGATCGGCACGACAACGATCGGCTCGGGTCCGTTCAAGCTCGAAAAATGGGATCCGAATTCCAAGGAAGTGCTTGTCGCCAACAAGGACTGGGCAGGCGGCGCGACCGGCGTCGACGGCATCGATATCAGCGTGCTGCCGGACGAGACGGCGATCCTGGCGGCGATGCGCACCAAGCAGATCGATTTTGCCCTGCTCAACGATCCGCTTGTCGCCACGCTGGTGCCCAAGGAAGCCAGCCTGCAGTTGAACCGCGTGCCGGTGCTTGCCTATCACGTGCTGCAGCTCAATCCCTCCCGCAAGCCGATGACCGAACTCAAGGTGCGTCAGGCGATTTCCTGCGCCATCGACCGGCAGGAAGTGCTGGACACCGCCTCGCTCGGCGAAGGCAAGGTCACCGGCCCGCTGACCATCCCGGCACTGGCGACCGATCCGAAGCAGTTGTTCTGCTATAAGCGCGACATTGAGAAGGCCAAGCAGTTGATGGCCGAAGCCGGCTATGCCGACGGCTTTTCGGCGACCGTGATCGGCGCCACCGGCGAGCCGCCGACGGCAGCGGCGGAAGCCCAGGTCATCCAGTCGCAGCTCGCAGAAATCGGCGTCAAGCTCGACATCAAGATGATGGAGCTCAACGTCTATGTCGACGCCTGGCTGAAGGGCGATTTCGACATGGCCGTCGCGCTGAACGGCGGCAGGGCCGATCCCTACACTATGTACAACCGCTACTGGACCAAGACGGGCAATCTGCAGAAGGTGGCGAACTATATCGACGACACGCTGGACAGTCTTATGCAGAAGGGCCGCACCGAGACCGACCCGGCAGCGCGCAAAGCGATCTTCGCCGACTTCGAGAAGCACATCACTGAGATGTCGCCCTGGATCTGGCTCTACACGTCCTACAGCTACACGGCACAGCAGAAGAATATCGCAGGATTCGAACCGGTGCCGACAGGCTCGCTGTTCAGCCTCGCCAAGGTGACGATCCAGTAGCTGCTTTGATGCCGGACGAGAGGATATTCTTCGCGTGAACTATCTGATGCGGCGACTGGCGACCTTCCCTCTCGTCCTGCTTGGCGTGTCCATCGTGGTGTTCCTGGCGATCCGGATGGTTCCGGGCGATTCGATCACGGCAATGCTGGGGACCGAAGCCGGCCTGCTGACGCCGCAGCAGCGCGATGCGCTTGCAGCTTATTTCGGCATCGACCAGCCCTGGTTCGTCCAATACTGGCGCTGGCTGCTTGGTCTTTTCCAAGGTAATCTCGGCATTTCGTCCACCTATGGCAGGCCGGTGCTCGACGTCATCCTCGAGCGTTTCCCGCTAACGTTGGAACTCGCCCTGCTGTCGATGGTCATCGCCCTGCTTGTCGGCATGCCGGCGGGGATCTTTGCCGCCACCCATAACGAAAAGCTGTCCGACCTCGGCGTGCGCGTTGTCGCAATGATCGGGCAGTCGACGCCGAACTTCGTCCTTGCCCTGCTGATCATCTACACGCTGTCGGCGGGGTTTGGCGTTTTGCCGGCGATGGGCGAGTTTTCGCCGCTGTGGCAGGATCCGCTGCGCAATCTCGGCCAGCTGTTGCTGCCTGCGGTCACGCTTGGATTTGCCTTCGCGGCTTCGGTGACCCGCATATCGCGTTCGGCGATGCTCGATGTGCTCAGCGACGACTATGTCAGGACGGCGCGCAGCAAGGGCGTTTCGGCGCGCGGCGTCATCTGGCGGCATGCCTTGCCCAACGCGCTCATCCCGGTCGTGACGCTGAGCGGCATAGAGTTCGGCTACCTCCTGGGCGGAGCTGTCATCGTCGAGCAGATCTATGCGCTGCCCGGTCTCGGCCGCATGGTGCTGGATGCCATCCTGCAGCGCGACTACGCGCTGGTGCAGGGAAGCGTGCTGTTCATCGCCTTCAACTTCATGATCGTCAATCTCCTCGTCGACCTCGCCTATGTCGCGCTCGACCCGCGTATCCGGCTAAGCGAGCACTGATGGCGACATTGCGGGCTATATTTGCGCATCCCAGCGGCCGCATCGGCGGTGCGATCGTTGCGCTTTATCTGCTGCTTGCCGTGCTTGGCATGCTGGGGCTGACGCCGCACAATCCGCTGACGCAGCACCGGGTCGAACGGCTGCATGTGCCTGATAGCACCTACTGGATGGGCACGGACCTATTCGGCCGCGATGTCGCAAGCCGGCTGATGACCGGGATCGGCCAGTCCTTCATCGTGGCCTTCTTTTCGGTCGCCGTCGCGACACTGGCCGGCACCGTGCTCGGGCTGGCGGCAGCCTGGTTCGGGCGCCGCTGGGACGGCCTAGTGATGCGCATCATGGACGTTGTGCTGGCGTTCCCGGCGATCCTGCTGGCGCTGCTGATCGTCGCGGTTGCGGGACCGGGAACCTTGACCAGCGTCATTGCCATCGCCATCGTCTACACACCGATCTTCACGCGCGTCGTGCGAGGTCCGGCTCTGTCGCTCAAGGCGCGCGAGTTCGTCGACGCGGCCCGCACGTTCGGCAGCAGTGCGGGCTATATCGTAACACGGCATCTGCTGCTCAATCTGGTGGCGCCACTGACGGTTCAGGTGACGCTGGCGCTGGCCTGGGCACTGCTGACCGAAGCCGGCTTAAGCTTCCTCGGACTCGGCACGCAGCCGCCCGCCGCGTCGCTCGGCCTGATGCTGAGCGACAGCCGCAATCTGATGGAGACAGCTCCCTGGCTGATGATCTTCCCGGGCGTGGCGATCATGATCGGCATCCTCGGTTTCAACCTGCTCGGCGATGCGTTGCGCGATGTCCTCGACCCGAAGATGCGGAGATCGATCGCATGATCCCGCTGCTGTCCGTCAGCGGATTGCGCGTCGGCTTCGGTCGCAACCCGCAAGCCAATGAGGTCGTGCGCGGCGTCAGCTTCGATCTCGCCGACGGCGAAACGCTGGCCATCGTCGGCGAAAGCGGCTCGGGCAAATCGGTTACGGCGCTGTCGATCAATCGCCTTGTCGATTATGGCGGCGGCCGCATCACCGGCGGGTCGATCAAGCTGAGGCGGGCCGACGGCAGCACCTTCGACCTGACCGCCGCAGCCGAGCCGCAATTGACGAAGATCCGCGGCGGCGAAATCGGCATGATCTTCCAGGAGCCGATGAGCTCGCTCAATCCGGTGCTGACCATTGGCTGGCAGATCGAGGAATCATTTCGCCTGCATCGCGGCCTGACCGGACGACAAGCAACGGCGGCGGCCAAGGACGCGCTCGACCGCGTCCGTATTCCGGACGCAGCGAGGCGGTTGAAATACACGCCCAACCAGCTGTCGGGCGGCATGCTGCAGCGGGTGATGATCGCCATGGCGATTGCGTGCAACCCGCGCCTGCTCATTGCCGACGAGCCAACGACGGCGCTGGATGTTACGGTGCAGGCGCAGATCATGGCGCTGCTCGCCGAATTGAAACAGGAAACCGGGATGTCGATGATCTTCATCACCCACGACATCGGTCTGGTTGCAGGCATCGCCGACAAGGTGATGGTGATGCAAGGCGGAGAAGCTGTCGAGCAGGGCGCATTGAACCAGATATTGGACGATCCGCAGCATCCCTATACGCGGCATCTGCTACATGCGGTTCCGCATTTCGCCGGCGGCAGCGCGACACGCAGGGACGCGCAACGCGAAAAGCAAAAAGCTGCCGAGCCGGCGCTGAAGGTCGATGGCCTCGTAGTGCGATTTCCGGTCAAGGGTGGGTTTTTCAGCCGCGCCAGCGGTGCCGTGCACGCGGTGGACGGTGTGGATTTCGAGCTAATGCCGGGCGAGACATTGGCGGTCGTCGGCGAGAGCGGTTCCGGAAAGTCCACCACCGCCCGCGCGATTCTGGGGCTGGTGCGCTCGACGCGCGGCACAATCTCGGCCAGCGCGCGCAAGGCCGCCGCCGGGCAGAGCGCCCTTCCCGTGCAGATGGTGTTCCAGAATCCCTATGGCTCGCTCAATCCCAGACTCACCGTCGAAAATCTCCTCGCAGAGCCGGTGATCGCTACCGGCGGACGGATAACTGCTGAAACGCGAGCGAAAATGGCCGCGCTGCTGAAACGCGTCGGCCTTCCGGAAAACAGCCTGCAGCGCTATCCGCACGAATTCTCCGGCGGCCAGCGGCAACGCCTGTGCATCGCTCGCGCGCTGATGCTCAATCCTTCGGTTATCGTCCTCGACGAAGCGGTTTCGGCGCTCGATGTGTCGGTGCAGGCCAGGGTGCTGGAGCTTTTGGTCGAGCTGCAGCGTGAATTCGGGCTGGCCTATCTGTTCATCTCGCATGACATGGCTGTCGTCGAGCGGATCGCCCATCGCATCGCGGTCATCTATGCCGGCCAGATTGTCGAGATCGGCGATGCCAGATCGGTGCTCTCGGAGCCGAAGCACTCCTATACCAAACAGCTTATCGCGGCAGTTCCTACTATAGACCGGCGGCATGAACGTTTCGAGCTGGACACGCGCCAGGTCCCCTCGCTCGTGCGTCCGCTGGGGTTTGAGCCGGGCCCGGCCAATTGGCAGCAATTCGGGCCGGATCATAGAGCACGGGTGGAAGTGTGATGATTGTCGCCCAAGAATATGAAAGGCCGGAGGGACAGCCCCATCGCTGCCTTCCGAACGGAGGCGTAGTTGATCGACCATGATCTCTTCTCCCGCGCATTCGCCCCGCTCGAAGCGGCCGTGGCCGCATCGCGCATTCCGGGCGGCGTGCTCGGCACAGTTGACGGGGACGGCGAACGCATCGTCCGGGCAATCGGCTCAGCCCAAGTCGTGCCCAAGATACGGCCGATGCATGTCGGGACATGGTTCGACCTGGCATCCCTGACCAAAGTCATCTTCACCACGTCGCGTATCCTGGCACTGGCGGAAGAAGGCTTCATCGACCTCGACGCGCCGCTGATTTCCGTCCTGCCCGACCTTCGCCAATATGACGAAAAAGCCTGGGAACGGAACGTAACGTTTCGCCAGTGTCTCGGCCATCAGACACCGTTTCCCGCCGTCGCACCGATCTACACCTATGGCCACGATCCGGACCTGCTGCGCGCCTTCATCCTGCAGCGCGAATGGCAGGCTGGCGAGCCGGTCTATTCCGATATCAACTTCATCCTGCTCGGCTTCGTCCTGGAGCGCCTGTCTGGCAAGACCATTCGCGACATGGATCCCGGTCCGGGCTTCGCGTTCTCCGCCGAACCGGATCAAGCGGCGGCGACCGAAGACTGCACATGGCGCCATCGCGTGCTCTGCGGCGAAGTCCACGACGACAATTGCTCGGCCTTGCAAGGTGCCGGTCACGCCGGCCTGTTCGGAACGGCGGCTTCGGTCCTCGACTTTGCGCAAGGGCTGCTGGACGGGACCGGCGCGTCGCAGCGTTCGATCGCGCTAATGCGCACGCCCTTGTCGGCAACCCGCACCCATGGCTGGGAGCGACCCCACGAAGGCTGGTCCGGCGGCCGGGTATGCAGCCCCGAAACCATCGGGCATACCGGCTTTACCGGTGTCGGGCTGTGGGTCGACTTCGACAAAGGCAGAGCCTGGACCTTGCTCACCAACCGGATCCATCCGACACGTCATTTCAACAGCGGGATTGTTACGCTTCGCCAGTCGGTCGGCGATCTCGTCAACGGAGCTTAGGAGCCAAATGATGGAACCAATCTGGGCCGTCGGCCTGATGACCGGCACCGTGCTGGACGGCAATATCGATGTCGCGCTGATCAAGACCGACGGCGAACGGATTGACGACTTCGGCATCTACACGCTGGCCCCCTACCCGCAGTCGATCCGGACCTTGCTGGAAGAGACGCTGCGGCAGGCAAGGAGCTGGAATTTCACAGGGCCGGAACCGGCAATCTTCCACGAGGCAGAGGAAGCGCTGACGCGCGCCCAGTCCGCGGCGGTCAAGGATCTGGTCGAAAGCCACGGGCTGACGATGGCCGATATAGGGGTCGTCGGCTTCCACGGCCAGACCGTGCTGCACCGTGCCCCGCAAGTGGGCCGACTGGGCCAGACCCGCCAGCTTGGCGACGGCGAGCTGATGCATGCCATCCTTGGCACCAGGGTCGCCTATGACTTCCGCTCGGCCGACATGCGCGCCGGCGGCCAGGGCGCGCCGCTGTCGGCCGCCTATCACGCCGCGCTGCTGCGCGAAGCCGACGCCACCGGCGACACGGCGGTACTCAATCTCGGCGGCGTCGCCAACATCACCTGGTGGGACGGCACGGACAATGTTGTTGCCTTCGACACCGGGCCCGCCAACGCACCGCTGAATGATTTCATCAAATCGAAGGGGCTCGGCGAAATGGACCGCGACGGCGCCCTTGCCCGCGCCGGCACGGTCGACGAGGCACGGCTGGCCAAGCTCCTGCAGCATCCGTATTTGACCAAACCCTACCCGAAATCGCTGGACCGTTTCGATTTCGGCGCCTCGATGGCGGACGGGATGAACGCCGAGGATGGTGCAGCACTGCTGACGGCCTTCACCGCGGCCGCCGTCGGCAAGGCGCTCGATCTCCTGCCGCGCCGGCCGAAGCGGCTGGTGGTCAGCGGCGGCGGGCGCCACAATCCAACGATCATGGCCATGCTTGCCAGCCGCGCCGGTGTCGAGGCCGTGCCGGCCGAGGTGATGGGCTGGAAGGGCGATGCGGTGGAGGCGGAGTGTTTTGCGTTCCTGGCAGTGCGCGTGCTCAGGGGCTTGCCGATCAGCTTCCCCAGTACGACCGGCGTGCCCCAGCCGATGTGCGGCGGACGCCTTGCCGGCTAGTCAGGCTTCAGCCTCTTCTGCAGGAAGATGCGGCTGCGGCCGACGGGAAAATCGGCAAGCACGCCGAAGGGCTGATAGCCCTGGCGCTCATAGGCCTTGGCGGCCTTGGGATTGAACGTGTCGATCCAGGCGCCGTGACAGTCGCGCGCGATCGCCTCCCTCTCGGCCGCCTCGAGCATCCTGCCAGCCATGCGGTGACCGCGCAGTTTTTCATCGACCCAGAGCCATTGCACATAGAGCCAGCCCCAGGCGGTGTATCCCGAGATGCCGGCGACAATAGCGCCGTGCTCATCGCGCACGAACACGGCCAGTGTCTTCCTGCCGGAGGCACCGACATCACCGTCGTTGAACGCCGTAAGCCGCTCTCCAAGAAAAGCCAACTCGTGCGGCAAGGGATCGGCGGTTGTCTCAAGCGTTGTATTGTTCATCCGCCAAGCATCTATCGAAGGACGGGACCGAGAAGCAAGCCTTGCTGCGCTATAGGTTCGGCGAACGCCACGCCGCTACCGCAGCAGCGATTAGCATGAGCAAAGCTGCAATCACCGCCGATGCTGCAAAACCGCACGTGGAATAGAGCGGTCCGAACGCCGTGGTGCCGACGAACACCGCAAGATAGGTCACCGCGCTGTTCAAACCCATAATCGTGCCGCGACGCGCAGGGTCGAGCGCCGACAGGCGCATCACCAGGACGTTCAGCCCGAAATGATTGGCAAGGCCCCAGACGGCTATCACCGCTATGGTCAGATGAAAACTACTGCTTGCCGCGGCAATCGCGACATAGACGACCGCGACGAGCAGATAGGCAAACGGCATGACACGCCGCGCACCCAGGCGATCGATAACGCCGTCAAGAAGCGCCGCCGCGCCAAATCCGGCGCCATAGGCGAGCGCGGCCAGCCCGTTGGCACTGACCGGCCGTCCCAAGCCATTGTGAAGGTGATCGCCAAGATAGCCATAGATGCCGTAGAACGCGGTCATGAAGGCGGCGCAGGCGACCAGCAGCGGCACGATCCCCGGAACGCTCAAGGCGCCCAGTGGCGTCGGCGCCGGACCGCTCTTCCTGACATCGCTGAGCGACGTCAGAGCCAGGCTGGCCAATGCGAGTGCTGCGAGCACCGCGACCGCCGCGAAAACGGCACGCCAATGTACCAGATCGGCAAGTACGGCCGACAGCGACACGCCGGCGACCATGCTCAGCGTCCAGCCAGTCAGCACGACGCCTATGGTGCCGCTTTCGCGGCCGGGCGGCGCAATCGCGGCGGAGCTGGCATAGATTGCCGGCATGGCGACACCTGCAGCGATGCCGGCGAGAAGCTGGGCCGCGACCAGCGCCGTCACGGTCGGCGCAGCGGCGCTGGCGACGAGCGCTACCGCCAGCAGCAGCAACGCCCCTTGCAGCATGCGGCGGGCGCCAAGCCGATCGATATAGCGCGCCAGGAACAAGGCGCTTGCCGACGTCCCGAGCCCGAACGCGGCCGACGCGATCATAACCGCCGGTACGCTTGTGCCGAAGGACGCGGCCACTGCCGGCGCGATCGGACCGAGCACCAGCGAGTTCGAGCCGATCACAGCAATGCACCCCGTCAGCAGGTAAGCGAGGGCCGGGATTGGCGGCTTGGGCGCCGCTGCGAATGTGGCGACTTGATCAGTGTTCGACATATGGCAATAATGGCCGTATTAAATTCTGCATCAATAGGGAATTTCATTATGGATGAAGAAACAGATGGCATTCCGCAGAACAGGCCTGCCGCCCGCGATATCGATGCAACCGACCGAAAAATATTAGGCGTTCTGGTCGACGACGCCACGATCAGCTATGCCGAGCTCGGCGACCGCGTCGGCCTTTCACCGCCGGCAGCCCATGAACGCGTCAAGCGTCTCCGGCGCAGCGGCGCCATCCGCAACACCGCGGTCATCATCGATCCCAAGGCGGTGCACAAGCCGCTGCTTGCCTTCGTCCATATCGACACAAAGGGGTGGGGAAAGACGCCGGAGCTGATGGCAATCTCCGAACACCCCGAAGTCGAGGAGATCCATTCGGTGGCCGGCGACACATGCATGCTGATCAAGGTCCGCACCGAGGACACGCGGGCACTCGAAGGCCTGCTGTCGCGCCTCTACGAAACACCCGGCGTCACCTCGACGCGAAGCTACGTCGTGCTCTCGACCTATCTCGAGCGGCCGGTGCAGCCGGGGATTACGACGGAGTGGCCGACGCCCCGGCACATGGCCAAGCCGCTTTATTAGCTCAAACGATTCTCACGCGTATCCAAAGTCGAACCGGAAACGTCTTAGGCACTGCATCCTGTGGTCATCCGTCGGGCCGGTTCGTTTGCGCCGGTTCTTGGGGTTCAACGGGATGCCTGTTGCGCAACCGGAGACACGCGATGAGAAAATTGATCGTGGGCAGCTTCATTTCGCTGGACGGCGTCATCGAAGCACCAATGGAATGGGCGTCACCGTTCTTCGACGAGGAGATGAAGGAACACTCCTATGAAAAGGCCGGCGAGGCGGATTTTTTCCTGCTCGGCCGCGTCACCTACGAAATGTTTTCGGCGCGTTGGCCGCAGGTCAAAGGCAGCAAGTACATGGATCGCATGAACGGGCTGAAGAAGCTCGTCGCGTCGCGCAGCCTCAAGGAAGTGAGCTGGAACGCGTCGCTGATCGAAGGCGACATCGCTGCCGAAATTGCCAGGATCAAGCAGCAGGCCGGCGGCAACATTTTGAAGTACGGAGTGAGCAATCTCGACCAGACGCTGCTCGCCAACAGGCTTGTCGACGAGTATCAGCTCTCGATCGTGCCGACCCGCGTCGGCCATGGCAAACGCGCTTTCCAGGATGTCGACCCGTCCCTGGTCAGACTGGAGCTTATAGATACCCACCGTTTCAAGAACGGCGTCATTACGTTGACCTATGTCCCGCTATGATCCGTATGCCATGAAGATGCAGCCAAGACTTGACCCGACCGGGCTTTTCGACGTCCGCTACGCCGGTTTTCTGGAGACAGTCGCGCATTTGCGTGGACGGCTGCACCGCTACTGTGCACGCATGACCGGTTCAACGCTCGACGCCGAAGACGTGATGCAAGAGGCGCTGTTCGAGGCCTATCGGAAGATCGAGAAGCTGGACGATGCGAGTGCTCTTGGCCCCTGGCTGTTTCGCATTGCACATAATCGCTGCATCGATTTTCTGCGAAGCCGGCAGGTGCGTCAGCATGCGGAGGCCAATTTCGCCGAAGACGAGATCATCCTGCCGGTCGAGCCGGCGGGCCAGGGCGCGGATCGCGCGATCGAACGGCTGGTGATCCACCTGCCGCCCAAAGAACGCGCCTGCGTCCTGCTCAAGGACGTCTTCGACTATTCGCTGGAAGAGATCGCCGACCTCGTCGGCTCGACTGTGGGCGGCGTCAAGGCTGCGTTGAGCCGTGGCCGTTCGAAATTGGCCGCCTTGTCAGGCGAGCCAATCGTCCGTTCGGAGCCCCAACGCGATCCGGAACTCCTGGAATTGCTCAGCCGCTATGTCGAACTGTTCAACCGCCGCGACTGGGATGGGGTACGGGCGTTGACCAGCGCCGACGCACAATTGCGTGTCGCGGATTGCTTCAAGGGCAGGCTGTCGGAATCACCTTACTTCGTTGAATATGAAAGAGCCTCGACGACCTGGAAAATGGCGGTTGGCGAGATCGATGGCCAGGCGGTGCTGCTCGTGCTCCACCATGGCGAAAACGGTTGGAAGCCGGCCCATCCAGTTCGGATCGAAGCCGCCGGCGGGACCATAAATCGCATCGCCGATTACTATGCCTGCCCTTGGATCATGCCGGCGGCTGGTGCGGTGGTCGTTTCCAGGCCGGCCTAACCAGCAACAGGACATGCAAGTGTCCGGCATCAACCTCAATGGAATGGGATCGATGCCGAACAAGACATAGGCGGCTTACTGAAGCTTCGCCTGCAGGGCGTTGACGTCATCCGTGGTCATTTCGCCGTCGGTCGTCACCTTGCCATCGACGATCTTCCAGAGGCGGAACGGGCCGGTGATGTCGCCGTATTTGTCGAAGGCAACCGGGCCGATGACGCCTTCGTAACGGATCGGCTTGCCATCCTTGATCAGGCCGAGCGCCTTGGCGAACTCGTCCTTGCCGGCATAGATCGGCGTGCCGGCCGGGTCGACCGCCTTGTACATAGCCTCCTTGATCTTGGCCGGATCCTCGGAGCCGGCAATGGCGATGGCCAAGCCGACGATGGCGCCGGCATCATACGACCGGTCGGCCGCCGGGTTCGACGGTTCGATGCCCGAAAATTCCTTGTAGTTCTTGGTGAAATACTCGGTCGATGCGGTCGGGCTGGTGCCGGAGGAAGTGCCGTACGCATCCTTCAGGTAATCCGCGCCAACGGATTCGATGAAGTCCGGGCTGTTCATGCCGTCATTGAGCAGGAATTTCTGGACACCGCCCTGAGAAATCCAGGTACGGGCGATGGTTGCGCCGTCGACAGGCGTGCTGACGAGGTAAAGCCCGTCCGGTTCGCCGGCCATGGCCGCGGTTACCTCCGAGGCATAGCTCGACTGCTTTTCATTGTAGGGCGTGTCGGAGACGATGGTGCCGCCGAGTGCCTTATAGGCGCGCGAAAATTCCGCCACCATGTTGACGCCGAAATCGTTGTTGACGTGGATGACCGACAGCTTCTTGAAGCCTTTGTCGATGGCATATTTGGCGGCAGCGACGCCCTGCAGCGCATCAGATGTGATGGTGCGGAAGAAGATGCCGTTGGTCTTGCCGTCGCGCCCGAGCGCCGTCAGCGTCGGCGACGAGGAAGCAGGCGACACCTGGACTATCTTGGCCGGAGCGGTGACCGAGGTCAGGATCGGGATCGACACCGAGGAGATGATGCCGCCGATGATCACCGGCACCTTCTTGACCTGCACGAGCTGCGTCGCGGCGTCGACCGCAATGTTGCCCTGGCTCTGGCTGTCGCGCGTGTCGGTCGCGAGATCGCAGCCGCGGACGCCGCCCGCGTCGTTGATGTCGCGGAAGGCCATCTCGACCGATTTGGCGCCGGCCTGGCCGTACTCGCCGGCCGGGCCTGTCAGTTCCATGACGAGGCCGACGGTGATCTTGCAATCGGCGGCTTGCGCTGCGCCGGCCGCTGTCAGCAGTGCGAGCGCGGTGGTGATCTGAAGTATGGTCTTTTTCATTGTTGTTCCCCTTTTGTTACACGACTCTCATTGATGTCTTGAGCCTGTTCAGCCTTCCGGCATCTGCAGCCAGGTTTCATGCAGATGTCGCCATTCGACGCCGTTGGGCGCCGATGAACTGGTGGTGAAAACGGCACTCGAGCGGCGGCGGCTATGTTTGCCGGCCCGCTGCTGCGTTTCGATGTAGCAGACGACGATCGTGTCGCCTGCCTGCCAGCCGGCCCGGATATCCTCGATCGAGATACTGAAATCGCCATCCGAGGTGGCGCGGCTTGCCCTGACATGGTCAAGCACCGCGTCACGATCGAGGACCTGACCGTCCGGCGCAACCATCTGGAAGCCTTCGCCCATGACGCTTTCGAACCGGTTGAAATCTGCATTGTCCGCACTCGCCGCATTGAACCAGTCGACGAAGAAGCGGTGGAGATCGACCACCTCGGCGCTGGCGCGGGAAAGCAAGGAAGGTTTTTCGTCCGTGGCCGCGTTCATTTCCTGCCTGCATTCAAATTGTAATGCATGATCGAGCCGTGGCGGCCGTGACGGTCGCGTTCCAATGTGTAGACGTCGCCCAGCGGCCCACGGCTTTGCGCGATCAGGGCAGCGATCCTCGCCCGGTCGTCGGCATCGAGCGCGACGTCCATGATTCTGGCATTGGCAAGGGCGTGCGCCTGGTTGCGGGCGCCGACGATGACGGCCGCCACTTGCGGCTGCTCCAGCACCCAGGCGCTGGCGATGGTGGCGATATCGACGCCGTGGCGGTCGGCGACGGCCTTCAGTGTGCGAAGCAACTCCTGGAAAAGCTCCCAGCCACCAAAGTCGTCAATGATCAGCTTGTATTTGACCAGCGATCGGTTTTCGAGCGGCGTCTGCGGCTCGGCAGCGCCAAGCCATTTTTCGCTGAGGAAGCCGCCCGCCACCGAACCGTAGCAGAGGAAACTGACGCCGTGCCGGCTGGCGAGCGCTGCAAGGCTGTTGGCTGGCCGCTGGTCGAGCACCGAGTATTGCAATTGCTGGCTGACCAGCGGCACACCGGCGGCCAGGATCTCGGCCAACCGCGGCGTGTCGAAGTTCGTGGTGCCGATGTTGCGCACCTTGCCTTCCCTGCGGATTTCGTTGAGCCAGCCCATCGCTTCGACGTAGCCGGGCAGCGCATAGTCCCACCAGTGGAACTGCACGAGATCGAGCCGCTCGGTCTTCAGCCGCCGCAGCGACTGCTCGACGATGCCTCTGATGTAGTCGCGGCTGATATTGGAAAGCCTTTCCAGGTCAGGCACCAGCTTGGTGTGCACCTTCATTTTGGTGGCAGCGTCGAGGCCACGCTCATTGGCAAGGCGCAGGCGCGCCGCGCCGATCAGCTCTTCGACACCGGTATAGATATCGGCGCAATCATACGTCCTGATGCCGGCGTCGAAGGTGGCGATCAGGTCAGTTACCGCCTGTTGGCGGTCGATCGCGCCGTGCCCGCCGGCAAGCTGCCAGCCGCCGCGGATAACGCGCGAGATCGTATAGCCGGGGCTGAGCTCGAAAGCCTTGGCGGTCATCTCCGGTCATTCTCCTTCGGCAGCGGCACCGCCGTCGTTTCGGCATGGCTGAACCGCCGCTTGCCGGTCCTGACGATCCGGAGCCGGCTGGCACAATTGGGATCCGGGCAAGCGATCTCGGCGTCCGACGTCATCCAGTCGTTCCTGTGGGTCGGGCGCTGCTTTGCGGCCAGAAGCGGCAACACTGCCGCAATGGAATAGATCGAGAAACCTTGCCCCGCCGGCATCGACAGCATCTCGCCCTTCAACTCGAAATAGTCGCCGGGCTTGGCGCCGCAATAGATCGGCTTGCCCTCGGGGATAACCGCCTCGACGCGAAGGTCGAAGAGTTCGAAACTGTCGTCGGTCTCAGCCATTCAGATCTCCACCCGGGTGAAGGTGATGTCGCAGGCACCGTTGCGGCGGATCACGCCACAAGCGGCTGCGAATTTATCGCGATCCTCAGGCACCACCTGCGCGACGACGCTTCCGGCAAGCCAGCCGATCGGGAACAGCAGGCGTGCACCCGCTCCGTAGAACAGGCCGACGTCAAAGATGGCATTCGGGTTGCCGCCCCACATGCGCGGCGGCACGTAGGACAACACGATGTCGCCCGGCTGCGGCGTCAGCGTTGCGTTCTCCGCCGGCAAGGGCCTGGCATAGGTTTGGCCCTCAAGTTCGGCTGATGGAACCGGGCAGGAGATTTCCGGCCCCGTCCACATCGCATGGATGCCGGCAACGACGCGCGGCTGCTCGAGATACGCCAGCAGGAAGGCAGCGTTGTCGGGCGCCTTTTCAGGCAACAGCAGCGCGGTCACGGAAAGCATCGAGTGTGGCTCGGTGATGTTGATGCCAGGCACCGTCATGCCCTCAATCCTTCCTTGCTTGTGGATTGGAGCTTGTCGCGCAGAAAGGCGAAGGGCCGGCTGATGTCGGCCACCAGCGCCTCGCGCGCCGCTTGCGCATCCTGCCTGGAAAGCGCTGCGACGATGCTGCGGTGGTAGTGGGCCGTATCGACCTCGCCGGCGTCGGAGAAGGCGTAAATGGCAACGCGGATGCAAGGCCCGGATTGCAACCACAGGCTCTCGATCATCGGGATCAGCACGGCGGAACCGCAGCAACGGTAGATCTCGAAATGGAAGCTCTGGTTGAGCGTGGCCTCGCGGTCGATATCCTTCTTGTGCTTCAGCGCCCGCATCTCGTCCCACTCGCCGAGCATGGCTTCGACCGAAGCGATCTGGCGCGGGTTCATGCGCGTGGCGGCCAGCGCGATCGCTTCGCCCTCGATCAGAGAACGGGCGCGCAAGAGGTCGTCGATGCGCTCCAGCGTGATCGGCGGCACGCGCACCGAACGGTTGGGAAGCGCTTCCAGTGCCTTCTCGGTGATCAGCCGTCCGAGCGCCTCGCGCACCGGCATGGTGCTGGTGACCAGCGCGTCGGCGAGGCCGCGGATGGTCAGAACCTGGCTCGGCTCGAAAAGACCGCCGATCAAGGCGCGGCGCAACTCCGAATAGACGCGATCCTGCACGGTCTCGCGGCCGACCGGCGTAAGCTGGGCTGCGATCATCTCATTGTTCTTTTCGATGGCGGCCTTCTGCATAGGCAATCCCGGTCTTGGCCGTTTTCGGCTTGCGGAAGAAATTAAAGCCGAATAGCGTGATCAAAGCAAGCGTGATCACAAATCAAATCATAGGCGACCAGGATCGCTTTTCGGCCTGAGGGATTGATGGGCGACACGACGGAACGGCAGGAGGAGATCCGCACGCCGGTTCTGACGGCCAGGAACGTCGTCAAACGCTTCGGCGGCCTGGTCGCGGTCAACAATGTCTCGTTCGACGTCCGGCCGGGCGAAATACTTGGCCTTATCGGCCCGAACGGCGCCGGCAAGACCACGATGTTCGACCTGCTCGCCGGCAGCATTCTGCCGACCAGCGGCGAAATCCTCCTCAACGGCGTATCGGTGTCGGGGGAGGCTGCCCATCGCCGCATTGGCCGCGGCCTTGGCCGCACGTTCCAGATCCCCCGGCCCTTGCCTAACCTGACGCTGATCGAAAACGTCATGCTGGCCGCGCAAGGGCAGGCCGGAGAAAAACTGCTCGCCAATTTCCTGACGCCCCGGCGGGTCGCTGCCGAAGAAAGGGCTGCCGAGACAAGAGCCGTCGAACTGCTCGAGCTCGTCACGATCGCTCACCTCGCGCACGAACCTGCGCGCGTGCTTTCAGGCGGCCAGCGCAAGCTGCTCGAGTTGGCCCGCGTGATGATGGCCGACCCGGCGATCATCCTGCTCGACGAGCCGGCGGCCGGGGTCAACGCAACCCTGCTCGAGATCATTATAGACCGCATCCGCGACATCAATGCGCGCGGCATCACCTTCCTGCTGATCGAGCACAATATCGACATGGTGACGCGGCTTTGCCACCGCGTGCTGGTCATGGCGAGCGGCCAGCTTCTGTGCGAAGGCACCCCGGAGGAGGTGGCGCGCGATCCGCGCGTCATCGAGGCCTACCTCGGAGGCACGGCATGAGCCAAAAGGTACTCGATGTCCGCGATCTCGAAGCCGGCTACGAGCCTGGCGTTCCGATCGTGCGCGGCGCTTCGATCACCGTCGACCAGGGCGAGATCGTCGTCGTTCTCGGTCCCAACGGCGCCGGCAAGTCGAGCCTTATCAAGGCCATCGCCGGCCTTGTCCCGATCACCGGCGGCACGGTGCTGCTGGACGGCAAGGATATCACGGCGTCGCCCGCTCACATCATGGTCCGCCTTGGCCTTGCCTTCGTGCCACAGACAGAGAACATCTTCCCGCTGATGTCGGTCGAGGACAATCTCAGGGTCGCCTGCGGCATCCTGAGGCCGCGCGAGGTCCCAGCCCGCATCGAGGAAATGTATGCGGCCTTTCCCGATCTCGCCCGTCAGCGCAGAACGGCCGCGGGCAATCTGTCGGGTGGACAGCGGCAGATGCTGGCCGTCGCCCGGGCGTTGATCGTCCATCCCAAGGTGCTGGTGCTCGACGAGCCGTCGGCCGGCCTGTCGCCGAAATTCGTGGCGATGGTGTTCGAGATGCTGGCCGGCATCCGAAAGTCCGGCGTCACCATTCTGCTGGTCGAACAGAACGCCAAGGCAGCGCTTGCCATTGGAGACCGCGCCTATGTGCTGGTCGAGGGCAAGGAGCGGCACCAGGGCGTCGCCTCCGAGCTCTGGAACGACCCGGTCGTCGCTGAACTCTATCTTGGCCAGCGCCGCCTCGACCTTGGACAAGGAAGCGCGGCATGAACCTGCAATTCGTCGTCGACGGACTGCTGGCAGGGTCGATGATCGGCCTCGGCGCCATCGGCGTGACACTCACCTATTCGATCCTGCGCTTCTCGAACTTCGCCCATGGCGACTTCATGGCCTGGGGCGCCTATGCGACGCTCGCCGTGGTTGGCGCCATTGGCGCGATTTTCGGCAAGATCGCGCCGATCGCGCCCCTCTCCTTCGGTTGGCCGCTGATCGTCGCACTCATCATCGGCATGGCGGCCACCGGCCTGCTGGCGCTGGCGCTCGACATCGTGCTGTTCGCGCGGCTGCGGGCCAAGGGCCAGGCGATCATCGTGGTGATGGCGAGCTTCGGCGCCTCGATGGCGCTGAGAAGCCTGCTCGAATTCATCTTCACCTCGCGTCCGACCTATTTCAGCCGGGCGATCCAGATCGCCATGCCGATAGGTTTCGGCATCCGCATCACCCCGGACCAGATCGCGCTGCTGTTGCTGACCGCCGTGCTGGTGCTCGGCGTGCATCTCCTGATGACGCGGACCCAGACCGGCCGCTCGATGCAGGCATTGAGCCAGAACGCGGCACTTGCCCGCATCGTCGGCATCGACGTCGCCAGGGTGGTGCGCGTCACCTGGATCATCGGTGGCGCGCTGGCCTGCGTCGCCGGCGTCATGATCGGCATTCTCATCCAGATCCGCCCGTTCATGGGTTTCGAGATGCTGCTGCCGATGTTCGCGGCCGCCATCCTCGGCGGCATCGGCAGCGTGCCCGGCGCCGTTCTCGGCGGCCTGATCATCGGCATGGCCGAAGCGGCTGCCGTGCAATTGATCGGCGCCGAATGGCGGGCAGCCGTCTCGTTCATCATCCTGATGGCGGTGCTGTTCGTGCGGCCCATCGGCCTTTTCGGAGTGAGGGAACGCTGATGGATCTGCTCGGCTACGGCGCCTTCTTCCTGACCACCGCGCTGATCTTTTCGCTCATCACGCTCGGGCTCAATCTGCAATGGGGGCTGACCGGGCTTTTCAATATCGGGGTCGCCGGCTTCGTTGCCATCGGCGCCTACACCTCGGCGCTGCTGACCACGCCCGACGATGCCGCGCGCCTGGGCGGCTTCGACCTGCCGATCCTTATCGGCTGGCTTGGCGCCATGCTGTTGGGCGGCGTCGCCGCCGCCATCACCGGCATTGCCACGCTACGTCTGAGATCGGACTATCTGGCGATCACTACTTTCGGCGTCGCCGTCGTCGTGCAACTGGTAGCGCTCAATGCCCAGAAGCTGACCGGCGGGCCGTTCGGCATCGGCTTCATTCCGCGTCCGTTCGGCGGTCTTGCCGAAACGCCTTTGCTGTTCAACCTTTCGAACCTTGCGATCGTCTCGGTGGTGACGCTGATCGTCTATCTCGCGCTGGAGCATCTGTCGCGCAGCCCGTGGGGGCGCGTGTTGAAGGCGCTTCGCGAGGATGAGCGGGCCGCGATATCCCTAGGCAAAAGCGCACGGTTCTACCGCGTCCAGGCCTTTGCCGTCGGTGGCGCCATCATGGCGCTTGCCGGTGCGCTGCAGGCGCATTTCACCGGCTTCATCGCCCCGGACAATTATTTGCCGGCGCTGACTTTCCAGGTCTGGGTGATGCTGATCGTCGGTGGCTCGGGCAGCAACATCGGCGCCGTCATCGGCAGCATCCTGGTCTGGGCGATATGGGCCGGATCGGGAGCCTTGACCAGTATGTTGTTCTCGCCGGAACAGCAGGCCCGCGCCGCTTCGCTGCAGATCGTCGCCATCGGCGTGATGCTGTGCGTCATCCTTCTGGTCAGGCCGAACGGCCTGTTTGGCGACAGGCCGCGGCGTCCAAAGTTCGGCAAGCGTGCACGCGTGGCCCCGAGCGAGAGCGGCTCATGAACGCTGTGACCCGGCCGCGCGGCGTTTCCCTTTGGCATGCCGTCAGCCGCAGTCGCCGCGACCGGCCCACCCTCGAAGGCGCACTCGATGTCGATCTGGCAATTGTCGGCGGCGGGTTTTCAGGCCTTTCCACCGCGCTGCACAGTGCCGAGAAAGGCATCTCGGTTGCCGTCCTCGAGGCGGAAATCATCGCCTGGGGGGCAACCGGCAGGAATGCCGGCTTCGTCGTGCCGAATTTCGCGAAAAGAGACCCCGACGATATCATTGCCCAGCTCGGGCCCGAACGCGGCGAACGCCTTGTAGATTTCGCCGCCGGCAGCGCCGACCTCGTCTTCGACCTGATCAGGCGGCATGCCATCGAATGCGATGCCGTCCAGAGCGGCTGGATACAACCAGCCCATTCACCGGCCGCTTTGCAAAAGACCAGATCGCGCGCCGAACAATGGGCACCACGCGGAAGGCCGGCTGTTGCGCTGGATAGACAGGCGGTCGAAGAGCTGACCGGCGTTCGCGGTTATCTCGGCGGCTGGATCGACAGATCGGGTGGCGTCCTCAATCCGGTCGAATATGCGCGCGGATTGGCCGACGCGGCGGAAAAGGCCGGAGCGCGCATCTTCGAGCATACGCGTGTCACGTCGATCGATCACATAGGCGATGGTTGGGCTTTGAAGACGGCCTCCGGTTCGGTACGCGCAGGAAAGGTGCTGGTCGCCACCAACGCCTATGGCGGAGCGCTGGATCGGGCGTTGCAGCGAACCTATTTCCCGCTGAAAATCTTCCAGATCGCGACAGCGCCGCTGCCGCGCGAAATACGCACTCGCCTGCTTCCTGGCGGGCAAGGCGTCGGCGACACACGACGCAATCTCTTCACCTTCCGCTTCGACGGCGAAAACAGGCTGATCACCGGCGGCATGCATGTTTTTGGCCCCGGTGCCGACACGCGGGTGCCGCGGGCGATCTGGCGGCGGCTTGCCGGGCATCTCGATCTCCCGGACATCCCGCCGCTTGAATACAGCTGGTCGGGGATGGCTGCCGTCGAGCCCGACTTCCTGCCGCACCTCGTCGATCTCGGCCCCGGGCTGATCGCCGGCTTGGCGTGCAACGGACGCGGCATCGCCATGACCACTGCGATGGGCAAGGTGCTTGCGGATTGGGCTGATGGAACAAAACCTCAGGATTTGCCGCTGCCGTTTGCGCCGCCGTCGCCGATCCCGTTCCATAGCCTGATGCGGCATGCACCAAACATGGTGCTCCCCTGGAGCATGCTGCGCGACCGGCTGGATGGCTGATCGACGTGCGTCTCCGGCCGCCGTCCTGATACCCGAACTGCTAGACTCGCCCACATCATGTTGTTAACGACAGCGGATGAAGCAGAACTATCTTTATCTCATCATCGGCGCTTTGGCCGTCGCCGTTATTGCGTTGGGGATTTACGTTTATCGCGAGGAGACTAGGCCGAAAGGCGTGGAACTTCGCATCGACGATTCCGGCATTTCAGTTCAGGAGAAATAGACCGCGTAGTCCTGTTGCCCGACTTTGCACTGGAAGTCGGCTTGTACCGCCTCACCCCAACTCCAACGTCGTTATCGCAAAAACTCCGGACTGCACGAGCTGCGGCGCCTTTCCCTTGTACATCCGAGCCGTCTCGAAGCCCGGCTGAAGGCCTGCGGACGACAGCAAGTCTGCAAATTGCCGGCTGGTTTCGGGAACGTCGAGATGGACGTTTCCGGGACCGGACATGTGCGCGAGCGCGGCGAAGAGATGGCTTGCCGCGTCCAGGCTGTCGGCAAAGAGCGGGCCGATCTTGCAGCCGTCCCGGCATTGGCGCGCGACGCCGTATCCCGCAATGGCGCCGTGCTTGAGGATCGCAAGCGCCATATGCGGCGGGCGCAGCCAGTGTTCCAGGAAGGATCGCCTCGGACCGGGAAAGAAGCGGCGGTCATAGTCCAGTATGTCCGGCACGAGTTCCGGCCCTATGGCGCGAATGTCGTTGCCGACGGCTGCCGGGACATTCGGTGACCCCATGAACCGGATCGTCCGGTAGGCCGGTGCAAAACCCATGCTGCGGTAGTTGGCCTGCTGTTCGACGACACCGTCGAGGCCGATCGTGCGCTTGCCGAGCCGCGCTATGCCGGCATCCCAAACGACCTTGCCATGGCCTTGGCCACGCTTGTCCGGCCGGCAGATGTAGAGGCCGATGAAGCCGAAACCGTCGCCATAGGCAACGGCCGAAATGCCGGCCGCCATCTCGCCATCGATAAAGGCACCGATGAAGCCCTGCGGGTCGGCTGCCTGAAACAGCGCGGCATCGTTAAGGCCGGGATTCCAGCCTTCCGCCGCCGCCCAATCGACAAGGGTTTGCACTTCTTCACGTGCGAGCGTTCGGATCGTTCGGGGCATTGCGATCACTCGGCGGCGCCAGGCGCGAAGGATTTCAACGCGCCATGATAGGACTTTGCCAACGGGCTTGCATAGGCGCCGCGCTTGGATGTCGTCAGGCCAAGGGCGATCAAGGCCTCGGCCTGTTTCACGGCAGCGCCCACGCCGTCGATGACCGGAAGCCCGAATTCCCGCTGCAGCGCCGCCGCCAGATCGGCCATGCCGGCACAGCCGAGCACGATCGCCTCGGCGCGATCCTCGTCGATGGCGCGCGCAATCTCGTTGCGCAGCCTGAGCAGTGCGTCGGACGCCGGATCTTCGAGGGCAAGAACCGGGATGTCGGCGGCGCGCACACGCGCGCGCCCTGCCATGCCATAGCGCTGCACCAACCCTTCGACCGGCACGCGCGAACGTCCGGTGGTGGTGACGACGGTGAAGCGCTGGGCGATGAACGAGGCCGTGCTGAGCGATGCCTCGCAAATGCCGATGACCGGAATGTTGGCCATGGCGCGCGCGGCATCGAGGCCGGTGTCGTCGAAACAGGCAATGATCGCGGCTTGCGCGCCCGAGCGTTCGCCGGCGGCGATCTCGACCAGCAGGCCGGGCACGGCAAGTGCTTCATCGTAATAGCCTTCGATCGATACAGGTCCCATCGACGAGGTGACGGCAACGATCTTCGTCGATTGAGCAGCGACCGATCGGGCGGCGACCGCGATAGTATCGGTCATGCTGGCGGTGGTGTTTGGATTGACGACGAGGATCTGCACTGTCAGGCACGCTCGCGGCGGCGGCCGACATAGACGATTGCGCCGAGCGTCAGCAGGATCACCAGGAAGGAAAACACGGTCGTCACGGTGCCCAGCGCATAGAGCACCGGCGTCGTGACATTCGTCGTCATGCCGTAGATTTCGAGCGGCAACGTGTTGAACGTGCCCGAGGTCATCAGCGTGCGGGCGAACTCGTCATATGACAGAGTGAAGCCGAACAGGCCGACGCCGATCAGGCTGGGCGCGATCATCGGCAGCACGACATGGGCAAAGGTCTGCCACGACGATGCTCCGAGATCGCGCGCGGCTTCGTCATAGGCTGGCGAGAACCGGTTGAAGACAGCAAACATGATCAGCACGCCGAAAGGCAAGGTCCAGGTCAGATGGGCGCCGAAAGCGGAGGTGTACCAGGCGGGGCGGAAGCCGATCTGCTGGAAGACGACGCCGATGCCGAGACTGATGATGATCGACGGCACGACCAGGCTGGCGACGGCCAGATAGAACAGTGCGGTTGCGCCGCGAAATTTCTGCCGGAAGGCCAGGCCGGCGAGCAGCGACACGGCGACAGTGACGACCATCACCATCAGGCCAAGGACGAGCGAGCGTTTGAAGCTGCCGCCGAAGTCGCCGACCGCCTGGCGCTCGAACAAATTGGCGAACCAGTGCAGCGACACGCCGTTCAGCGGAAATGTCAGACCGCCGTTCTCGCCCTGGAAAGAGAGGATCAGGATCGCCGAAAGCGGGCCGTAGAGGAACAACACGAAAAGACCGAAGAACGCCGCCAACACATAGAATTCGAGGGTGCGCTTGTCCTGGCTCATCGCCTCACAGCTCCTTGCGGATGTCGACGATGCGCAGGATGCCCGCGACCATCAGCAGCACCAGCACCAAGAGCACGACGGCGTTGGCGGCGGCTGCCGGATATTGCAGCAGCGACATCTGGTTCTTCATCATCAGCGCGACGGAGGCGCTCTGCCCGCCGGACATCACCTGCACCGTCGAGAAGTCGGCCATCACCAGGGTGACGACGAAAATGGTGCCGATCGCCATGCCGGGCTTGGCGAGCGGAATGACGACGTTCCACAGAACCTGCCAGCCGGAAGCGCCGGCGTCGCGCGCGGCTTCTATCAATGACTTGTCGATGCGCATCAGCGTGTTGAAGATCGGCGTCACCATGAACAGCGTATAGAGATGCACCATGGCCAGCACCACGGCGAATTCGGAATAGAGCAGCCATTCGATCGGCTTCGGGATCAGCCCCATTTGCACCAGCGTCGAGTTGACCAGGCCATTGCGGCCAAGCACCGGAATCCACGAGATCATGCGGATGATGTTGGAGGTCAGGAACGGCACCGTGCAGACAAGGAACAGCACCATCTGCATGGCCGTGGTCCTGATATGGAAGGCAAGGAAATAGGCGACCCAGAAACCGATGAACAGCGTCAGCGCCCAGACGATGGCGGCGTATTTCAGCGTATTCAGGTAGGTTTTCCAGGTGACCCAGGAGCCGAGCGTGTCGGAATAATTGGTGGTCAGGAAATCCGGATACATCGCTGCGAAATCGTAATCCCAGAATGAGACCACGGCGATCATCAGAATTGGCAGCAGGAGGAACGCGCCGAGGATCAGGGCAAGTGGTGTTGCCTGGAGATAGGGGACGAGGGCGCCGATCGAGAGCCGGCGGCGTCTGGCGGGTTTGGCGGCGGCGGTGGCGGGGCGTTCGAGCGCGGCTGTCATGAACATCTCGGTATAAGTCAGCGATGCGGCGAAGCCGCCTTTCCTTCTCCCCCTTGTGGGAGAAGGTGGCCGAGCGAAGCTCGGTCGGATGAGGGGTGTTCCAGCTTGGCACCAACAGCGCTCCGGCCGGCACCCCTCAACCGTCTTGGCGCTGCGCGCCAATCCACCTTCTCCCACAAGGGGAGAAGGGGAAGACGTTGTACCTACGCAGCGATGAACTCGTTCCAGCGCTTCACCATGTAGCGGTCTTCGTCCATGACCGAGTTCCAGCAGGCGACCTTGCCCATGCGCTCTTCGAAAGAGCCGCCGTCACGCACGGCGCCAGCCTTTTCCATGACCTTGCCGTCCGGCGACAGGATATCGCCCTTTGCCGGCTTGCCTTCGATCCAGTAGCCCCACTCGTCCTCGGACATGAACTTCTTGGCCGACACCATGTTGGCCGAGTAATAGCCCTGGCGGTTGAGATAGCCGCCAACCCAGCCGGACGTGTACCAGTTGATGTATTCATAGGCGGCATCGAGTTCGGCGCCGGAGAGATGGGCTGCCAGGCCAAGCCCGCCACCCCAGGACCGGTAGCCTTCCTTGAGCGGCTGGAACCGGCACGCGATGCCCTTGGAGCGGACCGCGGCCACGGCCGGCGACCACATTGACTGGATCACCACTTCGCCTGAAGCCATCAGGTTGACGCTCTCGTCGAAGGATTTCCAGAAGGCGCGGAACTGGCCGGCTTGCTTGGCCTTGATCAGGAAGTCGATCGTCTTGTCGATCTCCTCCTTGGTCATGTTGCCCTTGTCGGCGTATTTGATGTTGCCGGTGGCTTCCATGATCATCGCCGCATCCATGATGCCGATCGACGGGATGTTGAGGATGGCGGTCTTGCCCTTGAAGGCCGGATCCATGATGTCGGCCCAGGTGGTGATATCGCGGCCGACGAGGTCGGGGCGGATGCCGAGCGTATCGGCATTGTAGATCGTCGGCACCATGGTGAACCAGTTGGTCGGCGCCTTGGCGAAGACCTTGCTGTCCTGCGCCTCGACGTAACCGACCGTGTGCGGCGCGGTGCCCTGGGCGATAACGCTGTCCGGCGCCAGCTTGCCGGTTTTGAACAGCGGCACCAGCTCGTCGTAATATTTCAGCTTGGTGACATCCATCGGCTGCAGGACGCCTGTCGGGAACACCTTCTTGCAGATCCAGTATTCGATGTCGGCGATGTCGTAGCTGTCGGGCTGCGTCACGGCGCGCTGTGCGGCGGCGTCGGAATCGGTTGCTGTCATCTCCAGCGTGATGCCGAGATCGGCCTTGCACTTGTCGGCGATGGCATTGAGGTTGGATACGCCGGTGCCGAACTGGCGCAGCGTGATGTTCGATTGCGCCCAGATGGTCGGAAAGCCAGATATGGCGCCGGAACCGGCGGCGAAACCGACGGCGGCGGCACCTGTCTTGAGCAGCGAACGTCGCGATATTCCAGTCTTCTTGTCGGTGGTGTTGGTCATGTTCAGTTCCCCTGTTTTGATTGGTTATGCTGGATTTCAGGAATCGAGACGACCAAGGACGATCGCGTCCTCGGCGTCCCAGGCGATCGGCACTGCGTCGCCGACGGCAACCGGGCTGGCGAAGAAGCTGGTGTCGTCGACGATTACGGTGAAATCCTCGATGCCGGCGCCATTGACCGAGAGCTTCACGGTCGAACCGCGGTACTCGACGTTTGAAACGATGCCGGTGAAGCCGAGCCCGGCTGCCGGCGGCTCGCCGATGCGCACGTGGTCGGTGCGAATGGCGATGTCGATGGGTTCCCCGGTCTCCCTGCCCTGCCCGCTGGCCGCGAGCGTGACGCCGCCGGGCACATCGAAAACGACCATGCCGTCGCGACTGCCGGCGACGCGCCCGGAGATGACATTGTGGTCGCCCATGAAACGAGCGACGAAGGCCGTGGCCGGCCGCTCGAACACCGTGCGAGGGTGCGCCGCCTGCTCGATACGGCCATCGTTCATCACCACGATCAGGTCGGCCAGCGCCATCGCCTCTTCCTGGCTGTGGGTGACGTGGACGAAAGTGATGCCGAGCGACGTCTGCAGCTTCTTCAGTTCGGCTCGCATGCGGATCTTCAGGAAAGGATCGAGCGCCGAAAGCGGTTCGTCGAGCAACAGCGCCTCGGGATCGGTGATCAATGCGCGCGCAAGAGCAACGCGCTGCTGCTGCCCGCCGGAAAGCTGCGCCGGGCGGCGGCTGGCATAGGCCTCCATCTGCATCAGCTTCAGCATGTCGAGTGCCTTGGCGCGGCGCTCCTCCTTGCCGACGCCTTTCATCTTCAGGCTGAAGGCGACATTGTCGATCAGGTCGAGATGCGGAAACAGTGCGTAGGACTGGAACATCATGGCAGTGCCGCGCCTGGCCGGCGGCAGGTCGGTGACCACTGTGTTGCCGAGACGCACGTCGCCACTCGATATGCTCTCGTGCCCGGCGATCATGCGCAGCGTCGAGGTCTTGCCACAGCCGGACGGACCGAGCAGGCAGCAATAGGTACCCGCAGGGATTTTCAGGCTGATGCCTTCGACGGCAGTCGTCGCGCCATAGACTTTCGAAACGGACACAATGTCGATTTCGGCGGCTTTGGACATCCAGCTTCCCCTTTGGTCGGATTAGCCAAAGCATCATGCGTGCCAGTTGCGCGCCGCCGCACCAACCGACTGAATCCTCGAAGAAATCAGGGCCGCCTCTATATAGCTGCCGATACGTCGCCCTTGTGCAATGCACAAATTATAGGCGATTGCCGCCGATCTTCGCAAAGATCGTATGCAATCTTTTTCATCTCTGTATTCACTTTGTCTCTCGTCCAAGCGATGCGATTCAGGGTAGAAGAACGCAGGACCACTGCCATGAACATTGCCGACCAGACCTTCCCTGCTATCGAGGCCGCCAACGAGGATCGCGCGCAGGCGATCCGCGACCAGTTGCGCGACGCGATCGTCGATCGCCGGCTAGCGCCGGGAACAAAGCTATCCGAAGGCGAAGTCGGCACGCTGTTCGATGTCAGCCGCACCGTGGCGCGTGCGGCACTGCAGATGCTTTCCTTCGAGGGATTGGTGCGCACCGAGCGCAATCGCGGCGCCTTCGTCGCCAATCCGTCGCCGGAGGAAGCGCGGCAGGTTTTTGCTTCGCGCCGGCTCATCGAACCAGGCATCGCGATTGCCGCCGCCGGACGGATGACGCCGGCGCATGTCGCCGCGTTCAAGGCCCAGCTCGACGAAGAAGGCCGTTTCATCGCCGAACGCGGACCGAACGCAAGGCGATCGGAGATCAAGGCGTCGGGGGATTTTCACCTGCTTCTGGCGTCGGTCGCGGGAAACGTCATCCTGCAGCGCTTCATGGAGGAATTGGTCGCTCGTTCATCGCTGGTGATCGCACTCTATGGCCGCTCGGGCATCTCGAGCTGCGGCCACAACGAACACACGCAGATCCTCGAGGCGCTGGAAAATGGCAATGCCGAACGCGCCAGCGCGCTGATGCTGCACCACATCGACCATATCGAGGCCGACCTCGATTTGCGCGTCAGGAGCGGCCCGGCACTCAGGCAGGCGCTCGAGTTCTGAGATCGCGTCAACGCACGATCCTCACGCACATCGGTGTGCCAATCTCGATGGATCGGCCGGTGTCGGTCAGCCGGCCGGTTGCGGCATCACGGGCGAAAATCGAGATGCGGTCGGCATTCTGGTTGGCCGAGAACAGATGGCCGCCCGAGGGCGTCAGTGCCAGATTGCGCGGCGTGGCGCCGCCGCAAGGCGTATAGCCCACAAGGGCAAGCCTGCCGGTTTGCTGGTCGATCGAAAACACCACTATGCTGTCATGGCCGCGGTTGGAGCCGTAGAGAAAGCGGCCGTCAGGCGAGATCTGGATGTCGGCGCAGTGATTGCCGTCGCGCGCCTCGGGCGGCACGGCCGGCTTGCTGTCGATCACCGTAAGCTTGCCTGATGCTTCGTCCAGCGCCAGCGAGACAACCGTCGAATCCAGCTCGTTCATGACGAACACGAAGCGACCGCCCGGATGCAGTGCGAGATGGCGCGGACCCGCGCCTGGCGCAAGCGCCGACTCGGCGAGCTTCGTCAGGCTGCCGTCTGAGCCGATGCGATAGGACACCAGCCGGTCGATGCCGAGGTCAGCGACGATCGCCATGCCGCCGGCAACCGTCTCGGTTACGCTATGGGCATGCGGCCGCTCCTGGCGGGCAGGATCTGGTCCGGTCCCGCTATGGGCAACGCTCGACAACGGCGCTGTCAGGCCGCCATTCTCACCCAACCCATAGACCACGACCGAGCGATCGGGGCCGCCCTCGCCCATGCCGTAATTGGCGACCAGCAGCTTCGTCCGGTCGCGCGTGATGGCGTTGTGCGCCGTGATGCTGCCCAGCGTCGGCTGCTTGTTGATGTAGGACAGCGTGGCGGTCTGCCTGTCGAAACGGTAGGCCGAGACCACCCCTTCGCGCCAGGTGAACACTTCTGAGTTGGCATAGATGTGGGAGCCGTCCGGCGTCACCGACAGGAAGGTGGGATTGTCGATGTCTCCCGTCTCGGCCAGTTTCTTCGTCTGCAGCGTCCCTTCGTCGAAACTGTAGACACCCAGCCCGATGCCGCGCGCGCCCTGAAAATACGGGGCGTCGCGATTGAGGCTGCCGACGAAAACCAGACAGGCATTCTGCATCACTTCCTCCCTTGTTCCGCCGGCATTGGCCCCGACGGAGCAGGCAAAATTTCGCCTGTTCACGCTTGCAACACAACCCCATATGTGAAAATACTATTCACAAAAGAAGATTGACGGGAGGATCGATCATGCATTTCGCTGGTCTGCGGCGCGCCCTGATGGACGATTCCCGCTCCCAGAGGAAGTCGTCATGAGCGGTTTCGCGCCAACCGTGGGCGTGGCATCGACACACCCCGCCAACATGCCTAGGAATCACGCCGACCTTCCCGTCTGGAACGCGGAGAACTGGTTCTACGAAGACTGGCCGGTCGGCCAGAAGATCCGCTCGCTGCGCCGGACCATTGCCGAGGGCGACAGCCATCTCTTCAACACGCTGGTGCTCGACATCCATCCATACGTGCAGGACCAGATGTTCGCCGAGACGCAAGGCATTTTCGGCAAGCGGCTGGTGGCAGGGGCCTTCGTGTTCTCAGCCGGGCTCGGTCTCGTCGCCACCAATTGCATCAACGCCTTTTCGTATGGCTACGACAAATTGCGCTTCATCAAGCCGGTGTTCATAGGCGACACGATCTATTCGATCCGCTCCAACCTCGACAAGAAGCCAAAATACAAGGAAATGGGGCTGATCCGCGCCAGCTATGAAGTCTTCAAGGGTGAAGGCGAGCTCGTGCTTTATTGCGAGCACCTGCAGACGGTGAAGTACCGCAATCCGGCCGATTTCGCCGGCAAGACGGAGAAATAGGCAATGGCTGCCATTGCCGAACTGCCGCTGACCGGGCTCATCGTTGTCGATATGAGCCAGTTCTTGTCCGGGCCTTACTGCTCGCTGCGACTACTCGACCTCGGCGCTCGCGTCATCAAGATCGAACGGCCGGACGGCGGCGATCTGTCGCGCCGGCTCTATCTCAGCGACACCGAGATCGGCGGCGATTCCACCATTTTCCATGCGATCAACCGCGCCAAGGAAAGCCTTGCCATCGACTTAAAGGACGAGGCCGACCTTGCGGCGCTGCGCGGCCTGCTGGCCAAGGCCGACGTGCTGATCCAGAATTTCAGGCCCGGCGTCATCGAACGCCTGGGCTTCGATTACGAGGCGGTGCGCAAGATCAATCCGCGCCTGGTCTATGCCTCGATCAGCGGCTATGGCGAGGAAGGCCCGTGGGTCAAGCGGCCCGGGCAGGATCTGCTGGCGCAGGCCCGCTCCGGCGTGATGTGGCTGAACGGCGACGAGGACCAAGGGCCGGTGCCCTTCGGCCTGGCGATCGCCGACATGCTGGCGGGCTCCGCCGCCGCGCAAGGCATCCTCGCCGCACTGGTGCGGCGCGGCGTGACCGGCAAGGGCAGCCATGTCGAGACCAGCCTGCTCGAAGCGCTGGTCGACTTCCAGTTCGAGGTGCTGACCACGCATCTCAATGACGGGCGCCGGCTGCCGCGGCGGTCGAGCTTCCGCAGCGCGCACGCCTATCTCTCGGCGCCCTACGGCGTCTATCCGGCCAAGGGCGGCTATCTGGCGATCGCCATGACGCCGATCTCGAAACTCGCCGATCTCCTCGGGCTCGAGGAGCTTGCGCCCTATCGCGACCAGCCGTCGACCTGGTTCACCGCCCGCGACGAGATCAAGGCGATCATCGCGCAAAAGATCGCAACGAAGACGGTCGACGAATGGCTTGCCATTCTCGAGCCTGCCGACATCTGGTGCGCCAAGGTTTTGACCTGGCCGGAAATGATGGCCAGCGAAGGCTTCCAGGTCCTCGACATGCTGCAGACGGTGACGCGCGAGGATGATGTTTCGATCCTCACCACGCGCTCGCCGCTCAGGGTAGACGGCATCCGCGCGAAGGTCGAGCGGGCCGCGCCACGCATCGGCGAGCACAGCGCAAAAATCCGCGTGGAGTTCGGGCTGTGAGCGACGTCACGCTCAAAGGCATGACCTGGAGCCATCCGCGCGGCTATGACCCGATGGTCGCCTGTTCGAGACTGTGGAAGCAACAAACTGGCATCGCCGTTGAATGGGACAAGCGCTCGCTGCAGGATTTCGAATCCTTCCCGGTCGAGGAACTGGCCCGTGCCTACGACCTGATCGTCGTCGACCATCCGCATGTCGGCCAGATCACCGCCGAGAATTGCCTGGCGCCGCTCGATGTCGCCGGCCGGGAAGCCGAACGTGCAGCACTTGCGGCGGGCAGTGTCGGCCGGTCCTATCCGAGCTACAACTGGCAAGGCCGGCAGTGGGCGTTTCCGATCGACGCGGCGAGCCAGGTGCAGGCATGGCGGCCCGACATGCTTTCGGCTGCGCCGGCGAGCTGGGCCGATGCCCTCGATCTGGCGCGGCAAGGCCACGTGCTGTTGCCGCTGAGGCCGCCGCATTCGCTGATGGTGTTCTACACGCTTGCCGGCAATCTCGGCCGGCCTGCCGGTGAAGGCCCTGGCGACCATGTGGACCCGGCAGCGGGCAAGCAGGTCTTCGAGATGATGCGCGAGATCGCAGCCCTCGTCGACCCGGCCTGTCTTGGCATGGATCCGATCGCGGTTCTGGAGCAAATGGCCGGATCCGGCTCGCGGATCGCCTGCGCGCCGCTGATCTATGGCTATGTCTCCTATGCCATCGCCGGGTTTCGACCCACCCGCCTGGCTTTCGCGGATATCCCGGCCGCTGGCAATGCCGGCCCCAAAGGCTCGGCGCTCGGCGGGACCGGCATCGCCGTGTCGGCCTTCTCGAAGGCCGGACAGGAAGCAATCGACTTCGCCTACTGGATCGCCAGCGCTGACGTGCAGCACGGCCCCTACGCCTCGGCCGGCGGCCAGCCCGGCCATGCGGCAGCCTGGGCGGATGCCGCCGTCAACGCCGCCGCCGGCAATTTCTACAAGGACACGCGGGCTACGCTCGAAGGTGCCTGGGTGAGGCCGCGCCACGACGGCTACATGGCGTTCCAGCAGGCGGCGTCCGATCGCATCAATCTCGGCCTGAGCGAAAGGCACAATGCCGCTCGCGTCGTTGCCGATCTCAATCGCCTGTTTCGGGAGAGCCTTTCGACGCAGGTGTCCGGCGTTGCCGGCAGAGGAGTCTGAACAACCGAACGGAGGAGAACATGAACAGCCTGATCCGCGGCCTTATGGCCGCAACCGCACTTGCATCGGTCACGACCATAGCCTGCGCTCAAGACGTTTCGGGCGTGATTGCTGGATTGCCGACCGAACTGAAGGCACAATATGACGGCGCGCCACAAAAGGTGCTGCCGTCGGCCTGGGATAATTTCACGCCGCCGTCAAAGCCGTGGAAATGGTGCCACTCCGAGTCCTACCAGGGCAATCCGTGGCGCGTCACCGTGACCAAGGAGTTGAAGCGGCTGGTCGACGGCCTGATCGCCGACGGCACCGTGGCGAGCTTCGAGGTGTCGGATTCCAACAACGACGCCAGTCAGCAGATCAACCAGATCCGCGCCTTCATCGACAAGAAATGCTCGATCATCACCTCGATCCCCGGCTCGGCGACGGCGCTGGACGATGCCATCGATGCCGCAGCCAAAGCCGGCATCCCCTTCATCACGGCAGCTGGGTCGGTGACCAGCCCGAATGCGATCAATGTCGATTCCAACTATGCGCGCTGGGGCTACGACATGATGACGGCGATCGGCAAAGCAATGCCGGACGGCGGCAGCGTGCTTCTGGTCGAAGGCATTGCCGGTCACCCGATCGTCGTGCAGGAGCGCCAGGGCGGCGACAAGGCGCTGGCCGAAAATTCAAAGCTCAAGGTCTCGCGCAGCGTCAACGGCAACTGGACGGCCAACGTCACCAAGACAGCGGTGCTGCAGGCGATCGCCACCAATCCGGCGCCGATCGATGCGGTGTGGACGACGGGCAGCGAAAGCCGCGTCGTTGCCGAGGCCTTTGCCGAGGCCGGCCGCCCTGCCCCGCTGATCACCGGCTCGATCACCGGCGATGCGCTCGGCTACTGGAAGGCCAATCCCGACAAATACCGCTTCGAAGGCCATGCGGTTCTGCCGCACTGGACGGCCGAGACGCTGTTTCGTGTCGGCGTGCGCATGCTCGACGGACAGAGGCCGAAGCTCAATACGCTGCTGATCCCGATTCCGCCGGTCCACAATGCCGACCTCGGCGCCTGGTACAAGGACTGCATGACGCCGGACGCCGTCTCGATCTTCCCGGTCCCGCCGAAGGATCCGATGCCGGAGGAATGGCTCGATGCCTACTTCGCCAATCCGGCACCGACCAAGGGCTGGGATTATTCGAAGGTGCCGGACGCCTGCGCCAAGTAGCATTTATGAGCGCCGGCTCCGCACCAGCGGTGCCGGCTTTCTCCATCAGGATTGCTCATGCTGGAAGTCCAGGCCATCTCGAAACGCTACGGCGAAACGATTGCGCTGGCCAATGCCTCCATCGCATTCCGCGCCGGCACGATCCACACCATCCTGGGCGAGAATGGTTCGGGCAAGAGCACTCTGGTCAAGCTGCTGTCCGGAATTGTGCAGCCGGACAGCGGCGCGATCCTGCTCGACGGAGCGCCCTTTACCGGCCTCTCGCCGGCGGCGTTCCAGACCGCCGGGTTGGCCACCGTGTTCCAGGAAGTGCTGATCGCGCCTGACCGTTCGGTGACGGACAACATCCTGCTCGGCCTCGACGGCTTGCTGACGCGCACCGTGCCGCGCGCCGAGCGGCGGCAACGCGCACAAGCGGTGCTGAAGCGCTTCGCGGTGACCGAGATCCCGCTCGACCAGTTGGCCGGGCAATTGCCGCTTGCCATTCAGCAATTGGTAGTGCTCGCCCGCGCCGTGGTTCGCAACCCGCGCATTCTCATCCTCGACGAGGTTACGGCGGCGCTCGACTTTGCCGATCGCGAGGCGGTCTTTGCCATGATGCGCAGGCTTGCTTCGGAGGGCTGCCTGATCCTGTTCATCACCCACCGCATGGACGAGGTGATGTCGCTTTCGGACCGGATTTCCGTGCTGCGCGGCGGCAGCGTGGTGACGACTGAGGAACGCGGCACGTCCACCGCATCCGAACTTCTCAGAGCGATGGCGCCACGCACGGCGGCGGAGCTGGCGCATGGCTGATCGCGCCAGCCTTTCGGTGCGCGGCCTGGTGATCGCGCCGGGCGCAAGCCCCATGACGCAAACCATTGCGCCTGGCGAGATCGTCGGCCTTGCCGGCCTCGACGGCCACGGACAGGAGCGGTTCCTGAAAGTGCTGGCCGGCCTGGAACGCCCGGCCGGCGGCGAGGTGACCGTCGAGGCGCCAACCGGAGCGCGCGCGATCACCAATTTCCGCAAGGCGGTCGCCGGCGGCATCGCCTATTTGCCGCGCGACCGGCGCACCACCGGCATTTTTCCGACCCAATCGGTGCTCGACAATTTTGCCGTCTCGACGCTGTCGCGCGATATGCGTTTCGGTCTGCTCAGCTTCGCCGCGCGGCGGCAGCGCTATGAACGCTATCGGGACAGACTGTCGATCATCGCGCCACGGCCGGACGCCCCGATCACCACGCTTTCCGGCGGCAATCAGCAGAAGGTGCTGCTGGCCCGCGCATTGGCGCTGGAACCGGCGATCCTGCTCCTCAATGATCCGACGCGCGGTGTCGACGTGGCGACGCGCCATGTCCTCTATGATGTGTTTCGTCGACTGGCGGCGGACGGCATGGCTCTGGTCATCCTGTCGAGCGAGATCGAGGAGATCCTGCTGCTTTGCCATCGCGTGCTGGTGTTCCGCGAACAGCAGGTGGCGGCTGAAATCACCGGAGACGAGATGAAAAGCGATACGGTGATCGCCGCCATGTTCGGGCGCGCGGCATGAGCGGGTTGCGGCGCATGGCGGCGCGATGGCGCGGCGCCGGCTTTGCGGCAGTGCTGTTGGTGATCCTGATCGCGGTCAATCTGCTGCTCAATCCGGCGCGCTTCCATCCTGCCGCCTGGGGCGCGCTGATCGGGCTCGCCGCGCCGCTGATCGGCGCAGCGCTCGCCTCGGCTCCGGTGATCCTCGCCGGGCGCGGCGGCATCGACATTTCCGTCGGGCCATTGATGGGCTTCGTCAATGCGATGGTGATCCAGGTGCTGTTTCTCAGGCTTGGCATATCTTCGCCGCTGGTCATCGTGCCGGCGGCGCTTCTGATCGGCGCGATCGTCGGCGCTGCCAACGGCTTCTTGGCGACCATCGTTCGCATCCAGCCGATCGTTGCGACGCTCGGCACCTATCTGATCCTCACCGGCATGACGCTGACCATCCTGCCGGCGCCGATCGGTCCGGCGCCGGGCTGGCTGAAGGCAATGGCCGGACCCTGGTCGGCACTGCCGCTGGCGCTGATCTTCCTGTTCTGGTGGCTGGTGCGGCAGACGCCTTACTACGACCAGCTGATGGCGGTGGGCAGCGACGATCGCGCCGCTTACACGGCCGGCGTTCCAGTCACCAAAGTGCGTTTCATCGCCTATGTCGTGACCGGCATACTTGCCGCTTGCGCCGGCCTCATGCTGACCGCGCTGATCGGTTCGGCCGACCCTAATATCGGGCCAACCTACACGCTGATCGCGATTGCCGCGGTGGCGCTCGGCGGCGTCAGCCTTGCCGGCGGGCGCGGCGGGCTCGCCGGTGCCGCCATCGGCGCTATCGACATCTTCCTGCTGCAGAGCGTGCTGACCGCCTTCAACGTCTCCACCTATGTGCTGCAGATCGCCTATGGCGCGATCCTGGTTGTGGCCGTCATCATGACGGCGCTGCAGGAACGGCTCTCGGGAGGGAAAGGCTGAGAAGCATGCGCCAGACCTGGTTCCAGTCCACCAATGCCCGTGTCGCCGGTGCCTTTGCCGTCGCTGTCGCCTTGCATCTCCTTGGCACCTTGCTCATCCCGGGCTACTCCCAGCCGTTCGCCATCCGGGCGCTGCTGGTGATCGCCTCGCTGCTGGCGGTAGCATCGATCGGCCAGACCCTCGTCGTAATCCTGGGCGGTATCGATCTGTCGATCCCCTTCATCATCGGCTTTGCCAATGTCGTTGCCGCACAGCTCTACGGCGGCGGCTGGAATTTTGCCCTTGTCTGCACAGTCGTCGTCGCGCTCGCCTTACTGATCGGGGCGCTGAACGGCCTGATCTCGCGCGGGCTCGACATCCACCCGCTGATCGTCACGCTCGGCACCGGCATGATCGTGCAAGGTGCCGTCCTGTTGTGGACCGGTGGCTTTCCATCCGGATCGGCGCCTGCCGCGGTTTCCGCCTTCGTTTCGATCGGCGGTTCGGTCGGACCGCTGCCGGTGCCGGGGCTGGTGCCATGCGTCGCGGTGCTGACCTTGCTGGTGGCGCTGGTGCTGGCGCGCACGCCATACGGCCGCCGTCTCTACGCCCTCGGCAGCAATCCAGGTGCTGCGCCGCTGGCGCTGATCGATCCAGTCCGCATGTGGACGGTGACTTATGCCGCGAGCGCCTTCTTCGCCGCCGCAGCCGGCGTGCTGCTGCTCGGCTTCACCGGCTCTGCCTATGGCGATGTCGGCCAGCCCTATCTGTTCCAGACGATCGCGGCAGTGGTGGTCGGCGGCGCCGCCCTTGTCGGCGGCCGCGGCAGCTATTTCGGCACCATTGCCGGCGTCCTGGTGCTGACGGAGATCAACACGCTGCTGATCGGCCTCGGCTTCCGGCCCTCGACCGTGCAGGCGGCACTTGGCCTGGTCATCGTGCTCCTGGTTTCGCTCTACGGTCGCGAGCGGCACGTCTCGGCGACGATCTGAGGCCACCTATTCGTTTGAGCCGCATTTGTGCGACGCCGAGTGATTCCATCACTTGGCTGCAAAATGCTCTACAAACTCCACAGCCGCTTGGCGTTGCCGGACAGCAGTTGTTGCCGTTCATCGGTGCTGGTGCCGGCAAGCAACGCATGCGTTGCCGCAATCCAGGTCGCAAGCCCGCCGCCAAGCGTGCAGACCGGCCAGTCGCTGCCCCAGACGACCCGGTCCCAGCCGAAGCATTCGATGGTGTGCTCGACATAGGGAAGCAGCGTTTCGACAGTCCAGGATCCGGCATCCGCATAGGCGACCACACCGGAAATTTTGCCGACGACGTTCGGGCGCCGCGCGATCTCCGCCATGTGCTCGCGCCAGGGGTGCTCGGCGCCACCCTTGATGTCGGGCACGCCGCAATGGTCGAGCACGAACTGCACGTCCGGCGCGAGGTCGGTGAGTGCAATCGCCTTGGGGATCTGGTGCGGCAGAACGACAAGGTCGAAGGTCAGGCCGCTGCCGGCAAGCCGCTTGATGTTTTCACGAAACAGCGCGCCCTCCGAAAGCTCGTCCGGCATGACGTGCAGCACGCGGCGAAAGCCCTTGACGAAAGGATCGGCGCGCTGGCGCTCGAGATAGGCGGCAAAGCCGGGCTCTTCCGGACGGCAGGAGGCAATTGCCCCCCGCAGCAAGCTGGCCTTCTCCCGCGACAGCGCTTTGACACGGCCGGTTTCGGCCTCGATGTCGGCAGGATCGACATCGACCTCCATATGCAATGCGCCCTCGATGCCGGCGCGGCGGGCCTGGACTGCATATTCGTCGTAGGAGAAATCGCGGTTGAGTGCCGGCACGCCGGCCAGCCAGGGATAGCGCAGCGCGGACTGATCGATCAGGTGCAGATGGGTGTCGAAGATCATGGCGGCGCGCTCCTCCTTGGCGACTTCGAGATCATCTCACGGAGAAAATCTTCATTCAAATAAGAATTCATCGCGATTGCTTGACGGTCGATCACGCCAGTTGCGACAGCTTTTCGGTCGCTGCCAGCAGCAGCTCAATCGTCCTCGTAATGTCGGGCGCCTTGGGTGCGTTGACCAGGGTTATGTAGGGGATCGACAGCGCGGCGATCGCCCTGCCGTCCGAACCAAGAACCGGTGTCGACAGGTTGAAGACACCGGCGGTCTGCATCGATGCCATCATCTCGTAGCCGCGTTCCCGGATCTGGTCGAGGCGGGCAAAGAACTCCGGCGATTGCGGTGGCTTGTCGGTGCTGCGCAGATGTTCTGAGATCATCATCTGCCGCTCTTCCGGCGGGCGGAACGCCAGCAACACATGGCCGGAGCCGGTGTCGAACAGGCTGATATGCGAGCCGACGCGGATCGAGATGCCCCAGTAATCCGGCGCTTCCTGCTGTGCAATCACCACGGCGGAGCCGCGATCGAAGACGACGAGCTGGTTTGCCTGCTGCGAGGTTTCTGCCAGCTCGCGCATCAGCGGGGTCGCATAGGAAACCAGCCGGCGCACCGGCGCGTGCAGCTGCGCCAGGCCAAACAGCTTGAGCGTCAGCGAATAACGGTCGCCATCCGGCCGCGTGACGTAGCCGCGCCGCACCAGCCGGTCCAGCATGCGGTAGAACTCGTTCGGGCTGCGGTCGAGCTTCTTGGCGATTTCCGCCTGCGTCAGGCCGCCGTCGACGCCGGCCAGCAGCTCGAGAATGTCGAGCCCCTTGTCCAACGCCGGCGCTCGATAGCGGTCGTCTTCCTCGTCCTCTGCCATTGGGCTTCTCCAGTGAATTTCACCTTTCATATACGCATAACGGCATTGCTTCCGGAAGAACTTTCGGCTTGACGATGCTATAAATGTTTTGTTTGTATATGAATGAAGCTGCCGATCAGCCCTCGCTATGGATCGACGCAGACTCTTGGGAGGATACCAATGACGAAACTGTTTTGCGGCCTGTCGGCCGGCGTAACGCTGCTCGCACTGGGTGCGAGTGCCCTTGCTGCCGACCTGCCCGGCAAATTCGACGGCGTCACCATCGACGCCAAGCTGATCGGCGGCCAGCAATATGAAGGGCTGTACGCACGCATCGGCGAATGGGAAAAACTGACCGGCGCCAAGGTCAACGTGATCTCGAAGAAGAACCACTTCGAGCTCGACAAGGAAATCAAATCGGACATCGCCTCCGGCAGCATCAACTGGTGCGTTGGGTCGAACCACTCGTCCTTCGCGCCGCAATATCCTGATATCTACACCGACCTCAACAAGCTGCTGCCGAAGGAGGAGATCGACGCCTTCGTGCCGTCGACGATCAAGGCCTCGACGCTCGACGACAAGCTGGTGATGCTGCCGCGCGCGCAGTTCGACGTCTCGGCGCTCTACTACCAGAAGAGCCTCTACCAGGACGAAGCCAAGAAGGCCGCCTACAAGGCCAAGTACGGCAAGGAACTGACACCGCCCGACACCTGGGACGAGGTCGCCCAGCAGGCGGAATTCTTCGCCAGCCCGCCCGATTTCTACGGCACCCAGTTCGCCGGCAAGGAAGAGGCGATCAACGGCCGCTTTTACGAGATGCTCATCGCCGACGGCGGCGAATACCTCGACAAGGATGGCAAGCCGGCCTTCAACTCGGAAGCCGGCGTGCACGCGCTCGACTGGTTCGTCAATCTCTACAGGGCCAAGGCGGTGCCGGCCGGCACCACCAACTATCTGTGGGACGATCTCGGCCAGGGCTTTGCCTCGGGCACCGTCGCCATCAACCTCGACTGGCCGGGCTGGGCAGGCTTCTTCAACGATCCGAAGTCGTCGAAGGTCGCCGGCAATGTCGGCGTGAAGGTGGCGCCGAAGGGATCGGCCGGCATTCGCACCGGCTGGTCGGGGCACCACGGATTTTCGGTCACCGAAAACTGCGCCAGCAAGGAAGCCGCGGCGTCGCTGGTCTGGTTCCTGACCAATGAGGACAGCCAGAAGCTCGAGGCGGCAAGCGGCCCACTGCCGACCCGCACGGCGGTGTGGGACTGGGATATCCAGCAGGCGGCCAGCGATCCTTACAAGAAGGAAGTGTTGGCGGCTTTCCAGGAAGAGGCAAAGCACGCTTTTGCCGTGCCGCAGACACCTGAATGGATCGAAATCTCCAACGCCGTCTATCCCGAATTGCAGGCCGCCATCCTTGGCGACAAGACCTCCAAGCAGGCACTGGACGACGCTGCCGCCCAGGCCACGCAAATCCTCGAGGACGCCGGCAAGCTTTGACCATTCTCCCAAGGGGGCGCCGCGCTCATCGAAGAGCGGCGTCCCCGAACTTTTTACGAACCATGCGCAACACGCTTTGTCTTGATCCCAGCTCGCCGATGGCGGCCTTCGGTGTCCGGGCACCAACCAGAACCGGATCGCCATGAAAGGCTGGAGACCTTCGCCGCCATTGCTGCTCCTGCTGCCGGCGGTGATCGTTCTGGCGGCGGTGGTGGTGGTGCCGCTGCTGCTTTCGCTCTATTCCAGCTTCACGCCGTTCCGGCTGACCAGGCCGGAGACGTTCTGGGTCTTCATCGGCGCGCGCAACTACGTCACCATCTTGACCAGCCGCGCTTTCTGGGTCGCCTTTGCCCGCACCGTGGTGCTGCTGACCGTCGCGCTCAACCTGGAAATGCTGATCGGGCTCGGGCTGGCCCTGCTGGTGGAGAAGGCATCGCGCGGCCAGCGGATCCTGCGCACCATCATGATGTTTCCGATGATGTTTTCGCCGATCCTCGTCGGCTTCCAGTTCAAATTCATGTTCAATGACAATATCGGCCTGGTGAACAACGCCCTGCAGGGGCTCGGCCTGACCGATCGCGCCATCCCGTGGCTGATCGACGGCAATCTCGCCTTCATCGCCATCCTGATCGCCGAGATCTGGTCGTCGACCTCGGTGTTCGCGATCCTGATCCTGGCCGGGCTGCTGGCGATGCCGCGCGAACCGGTCGAGGCGGCCCGCGTCGACGGCTGCACGCCGTGGCAGACATTCCGCTATGTCACCTGGCCGTTCATCATGCCGTTTGCCTTTATCGCCATGACCATCCGCTCACTCGACGTCGCGCGCGCCTATGACATCGTAAAGATCATGACCGACGGCGGCCCCGCCGGCCGCACCGAACTGGTCTGGACGCTGGTCGCCCGCACCGCCTACAGCGATGCCAGGATGGGAATGGCCAATGCCATGGCCTATTTCTCGATCCTGCTGTCAATCCTGTTCACCGTCTATTTCTACCGCAAGCTCGCCGCAGCGCGCACGCAGATCGCGGCGGAGTGGTGAGGATGGACCAGAACAGCCTGCATCGCGTCGGCAACAAAGCGCTCCGAATCGTTCACGGCATCGGACTGTTCCTGGCCATGCTGGTCATCTGCCTGCCCGGCATCTGGATCGTGCTCTCGTCGCTGCGGCCGACCGTCGAAATCATGGCCAAGCCGCCGGTGTGGATTCCGCAGCAGCTTTCGCTCGACGCCTACATCGCCATGTTCAGCGGCGTCGGCCAGGGTGGCATTCCGGTGCTCGACTATTTCCGCAATTCGCTGATCATCTCGGTGACCTCGACGGTGATCGCCATCGTCATCGGCATGGCCGGCGGCTACGCCTTTGCGCGCTACCGCTTTCGCGCCAAGTCGGCGATGTTCCTCGGCCTGATGCTGACGCGCACGGTGCCCGGCATCGCGCTGTCGCTGCCGCTGTTCTTCGTCTTTGCGCGGCTCGGCATCGTCGACACGCATTTCGGGCTGATCCTGGTCTACGTCGCGCTCAACGTGCCGTTCACCGTCTGGCTGATCGACGGCTTTTTCCGCCAGGTGCCGAAAGATCTCGCCGAAGCCGCGCAGATCGACGGCTGCACGCGCTGGCAGGCCTTCTGGCAGGTCGAGTTTCCACTCGCCGGGCCCGGCATCGCCTCGGCCGGCATCTTTGCCTTCCTCACCTCCTGGAACGAGTTCGCGCTGGCTTCGCAGCTGACGCGCTCGATCAACTCCAAGACGCTGCCGGTCGGCCTGCTCGACTATACGGCCGAATTCACCATCGACTGGCGCGGCATGTGCGCGCTCGCCGTGGTCATGGTCATACCGGCGCTCACGCTTACCTTCATCGTCCAGAAACACCTCGTCGGCGGCCTCACTTCCGGCGCGGTGAAAGGCTGACATGGCAACCGTATCGCTCAAGAACCTCACCAAAAGCTACGGCCCGGTGGCGGTCGTGCACGGCATCGATCTCGAGGTCGCCGACCGCGAATTCATCGCGCTGGTCGGGCCGTCCGGTTGCGGCAAGTCGACAACCCTGCGCATGATCGCCGGCCTCGAGGCGATCAGCGACGGCGTCATCGAGATCGGCGGCCGCATGGTCAACGATCTGCCGCCGCGCTCGCGCAACATCTCGATGGTGTTCCAGTCCTACGCGCTCTACCCGCATATGACCGTGCGCGAAAACCTCGGCTTCTCGCTCAAGATAGCGGGCGCCGCGAAAGAAGAAATGGACCGTCGCGTCGCCGAAGCGTCCGGCATTCTCGGCCTCGACCAATTGCTCGAGCGCCGGCCGTCGCAGCTGTCCGGCGGACAGCGCCAGCGCGTCGCCATGGGCCGCGCCATCGTGCGCGATCCCGACGTCTTCCTGTTCGACGAGCCGCTTTCCAATCTCGACGCCAAGCTTCGGACGCAGATGCGCACCGAGATCAAGAAGCTGCACGCCAAGGTCAAGTCGACAGTGATCTACGTCACCCATGACCAGGTCGAAGCGATGACATTGGCGGACCGTATCGTCATCATGCGTGACGGTTTCATCGAGCAGGTCGGCACACCCGACGAGGTCTTCCGCCGGCCGCAGACACGCTTCGTCGCGGGCTTCATCGGCTCGCCGCCGATGAATCTGCATGAGGCGGTTGTCGACGACGGACAGTTGCTGTTCGCCAGCGGCGAGAGGCTGCCTTTGCCCAGCCAGTTCAAGGCCAATATCGAGGCCGGCGACAAAGTCGTTTTCGGCCTCAGGCCCGACGACATCTATCCGACCGGGCATGGCATCAGCTCCGGCGAAGACGTCGACGTCCACCAGATGGAGTTGCCGGTGACCGTCACCGAGCCGCTCGGCAACGAGACGCTGGTGTTCGCCGAATTCAACGGCAGCGACTGGGTATCGCGGATGCTCAATCCAAAGCCGCTGAAAGCCGGCGACCGGGTCAAGATGAGCCTGGACCTGTCGCAGGCCCATCTGTTTTCCGCCGAAACAGGCAGGACATTGCGAGGTTAAAATCATGGCAAAGATCGAGAAAATCGAACTGCGGATGGTCGACCTAGTGCCGAAGGTCAAGCGCACCGATGCCATCCAGAGTTTTGTCAGCCAGGAAACACCGATCGTCACCATCACCGACGCCGACGGCGCGGTCGGCATCGGCTACAGCTATACGATCGGCACGGGCGGCTCCTCGGTGATGCGGCTGCTGGCCGACCACCTTGCGCCGCGGCTGATCGGCCGCGACGCCGACATGATCGAGGCGATCTGGCACGAGCTGGAGTTCGCCACCCATGCCACGACGATCGGCGCGATCACGGCAATCGCGCTGGCGGCCATCGACACTGCCCTTTGGGATCTGCGGGCGAGGAAGCAAAACCTGCCGCTGTGGAAGCTTGCCGGCGGCGCCAAGGACCGCTGCCCGCTCTACACGACCGAAGGCGGCTGGCTGCATATCGAAACCGAGGCGCTGGTCGCGGATGCGCTGGCCGCCAAGGGCAAGGGGTTTCGCGGCTCGAAGGTCAAGATCGGCAAGCCGCACGGCTCTGAGGATCTTGCCCGGCTGACGGCGGTGCGCCGGGCGGTTGGAGACTCTTACGAAATCATGACCGACTGCAACCAGGGCTTTTCGGTCGACGAGGCGATCCGCCGGGCCGAGCGCTTGCGTGAACTCGACCTCGCCTGGATCGAGGAACCGCTGCCGGCCGACGACATTGACGGCCATATCCGCCTGTCGAATGCGACGTCGACGCCGATCGCCGTCGGCGAGTCGCTCTACTCGATCCGGCATTTCCGCGAATATATGCAGAAGGGCGCGTGCTCGATCGTGCAGGTCGATGTCGGCCGCATCGGCGGCATCACGCCGTGGCTGAAGGTGGCGCATGCAGCCGAGGCGTTCGACATACCGGTCTGCCCGCATTTCCTGATGGAATTGCATGTCAGCCTGACATGCGCCGTTCAGAACGGCAGATATGTCGAGTATATTCCCCAGCTCGACGAGCTGACCGGCAAGAAAATGCGTATCGAGGACGGGCACGCGCTGGCGCCGGACGAACCCGGCATCGGCATCGACTGGGACTGGGATGCGATCAAGGCGAAGAGCATCGCGGAATTCACCATGGCGATAGAAAAATAGGAGGCGGACATGCAGCGAATGGGAATGGTGCTCGGCCTCAAGCCGGAGAAAGTCGCCGAGTATGTGCGGCTTCACGCCGCCGTGTGGCCGGACGTCCTCAAGATGATTTCCGCCTGCAACATCAAGAATTATTCGATCTATCTGAGGGAGCCGGAGCACCTTTTGTTCAGCACCTTCGAGTACCACGGCACCGACTATGCCGCCGACATGGCGAAGATGGCCGCCGATCCCACGACGCAGGAATGGTGGGCGCTCTGCATGCCGTGCCAGGAGCCGCTGCCGACCCGCAAGGAGGGCGAGTGGTGGGCGTCGATGGACGAAGTCTTCCATTATGACTGATGACATTTTCGATCCTGCCTCGCTCTCCCAGGCCTGGGCACAGCCGTCAAAGCCCAGGCCGATCGTGATTTTCGGCGCCGGCTCGATCGTCGGCGATGCGCATTTCCCGGCCTATGGGAACGCCGGTTTCCCGGTTGCCGGGCTTTTCGACCCCGACCTGGCCAAGGCGGAAAAACTGGCGCAGAGATGGGGCGTCACCGCTTACCGGTCGGTCGAGGAAGCTGCGTCAATCAAGGACGCCGTCTTCGATCTGGCGACACCGCCGGCCTATCATGCCGGCGTGCTCAGGGCGCTGCCCGATGGTGCGGTGGCGCTGATCCAGAAGCCGATGGGCAGCAATCTCGCCGAGGCGACCCAGATCCTTGAAATCTGCCGCTCCAAAGATCTGAAGGCGGCGGTGAATTTCCAGCTGCGCTTCGCGCCGATGATGCTGGCGCTCAGGGATGCGATCGCCAAGGGCTGGCTGGGCGAAGTGGTCGATTTCGACGCATGGCTGGCGCTGGCGACACCCTGGCAGCTCTGGGAATTCCTGTTGCAGGCGCCGCGCGTCGAGATCGCCATGCATTCGATCCATTATCTCGACCTGATCCGGCAATTGCTCGGCGACCCCAAGGGGGTTCACGCCAAGACGCTCGGCCATCCCGGCCACAAGGTTGCGCAAACGCGCACCAGCGCGATCCTCGACTATGGCGACACCGTGCGCTGTGCACTGTCGATCAACCACGATCACAAATTCGGTCGAAAACACCAGGCCTGCGAATTCCGCATCTGCGGTACCGAGGGCGCCGCTTACCTCAAATTAGGCGTCAACCTCGACTATCCGTGCGGCGAGCCGGACATTCTCGAAATCTACCCCAAAGGCGGCACGGACTGGATTGCGGTTCCACTCGTCGGCGCATGGTTTCCGGACGCCTTTGCCGGCCGCATGGCCAATGTCCAGCGCTACGCGTCGGGCGAGGACGCCGAGCTTGTCAGTTCCGTCGAGGACGGCTGGAACACCATGGCGCTGGTCGAAGCCGCCTACCGATCGAGCGCGGCGCCGGCAACGCCGATAGCGGCGAGGCCCTGACATGGAGCAGACTGTCTATTTCGAGGACTACCGGATCGGCTCGTCGCGCATGACCAGCGGGCGCACCATCACCGAGACCGATTTCGTCGTCCATGCCGGCCATACCGGTGATTTCTTTCCCCACCACATGGACGCCGAGTTCATGAAGACGACGCCGTTCGGCCAGCGCATCGCCCACGGCACGCTGGTTTTTTCGGTCGGCGTCGGGCTGACGGCCAGCGTCGTCAACCCGGTTGCCTTCTCCTATGGCTACGACCGGCTGCGCTTTATCAAGCCGGTGTTCATCGGCGATACGATCAGGACCCGCACCACCATCTCGGCCAAGGAAGACGACCCGAAGCGACCCGATTCAGGCCGGGTCGTCGAGCGCTGCGAGGTGATCAACCAGCATGGCGACGTGGTGCTGGTCGCCGATCACATCTACATCGTCGAGCGTCGCGACAAGCCGAGTTGAGCCTCGACGGATGGCACTGAAACCTAAAGACAAAAAAAACCGCCTTGCGGCGGTCCTCGGTCCGAATCAGCACCATACGCAAATTACTAGCATAGCTGCCGGCACAAAGCAAGAACAAAATGTGGCAACCGGACAAATCGCGACAGGTTGCGCTGCCCCTTATCGCCCTGCGAACCCCGACTTGCAGGACTTGGGTTCCGCGGAGCAGGCGGATAGAGGTGGTGCCGACATCGGGAATTGGTCATATCCGGTTGACCGGATATACCGGCTTGCCGCCGCGCAGGACCGATGCGACATCGGCAAACACCTTGTTGCGAACCTCCGCGTAAGACTGGGTCGAGTAGTGCGCCGCGTGTGGACTGACCAGGACAGTGTCCAGCGCCAGCAGCGGATTGTCGGGCGAAGGCGGCTCCCGCTCGAACGTGTCGATGCCGGCGCCTGCCAGATGGCCGCGCCGGATCGCGTCCGCCAATGCGACCTCGTCGACCAGGCCGCCGCGGGCCACGTTGATGAGTATCGCCCCTTCCTTCATCCGCGACAGGGCTTGTGCCGACATGATGTTTCTGGTCTCCGGTGTCGCTGGAACGTGCAGCGAGACGATGTCGGCCCTGGCCAGCAGCTCGTCGAAGCCGACCGGTTCGGCACCACCGGCCGCGATGCGCTCGGCCGGCATATGCGGGTCGTGGGCGATGATGTGGTAGCCGAAGACCCGCGCCCGCTCGGCAGTCAGCCGCCCGATCTGGCCGAAGCCGATCAGGCCGAGGATCTGCCTGTCGGGCCGCGTGATGCCGGCGCCGTCGGCCATTGCAGTCCAGCGGCCGGCGCGCACCGCGCTGTCGAACTGTTTCAGCCTGCGCGTCAAGGCCAGGATCAGGGCCATGGCGTGGGTGCTGACTTCAACCAGATTGGCGTCCGGCACGTAGGTTACCTGAACACCGGCACGGCTGGCGGCCTCGACGTCGATCGAGTCGAGCCCTACGCCGAACCGTCCGATGACCTTGAGCCTCTTCAGTTCCGCCAAAACACGAGCCGTGATCGGCTCCCGCAATACCATCAATGCGTCGGCGTCGCGGCAGTGTTCGATCAGGGCATCTTCCGTGAGCAGCGTCTTTTCGACAAATTCGACGTTCAAGCCGTCGAGGTAGCGCAGCTGCTCCTCCTCGACTGACAGCACACCGTCGGTCTTGATGATCTTCATGGCAAACTCTTGCTATGAGGCGCTGCGCGCCGAGGCGACGCCGGCGGCAAGGCCGGCCCCGAGAAACATCGTGTCGCTGGCCAGCATGTAGAAGCTGATGCCGTGCCGCGACCATTTGCCGACATCATCCGCCGAAGGGCGAAAGATGCCGACGGCCTTGCGGGCCGTGCGCGCCGCGGCCGCGATCCTCATAATCGCTGCATTGAGCTTGTCCTGGCCGGCCGGCCCCATGGCGTCGATCGAGACCGACAGGTCGCCGGGGCCAATGAAGACCACGTCGACGCCGTCGACCTGGACGATGTCGTCGATGTTGGCGAACCCTTCGGCCGTCTCGACCTGGATGGCGACCGTCAGGACCTCGTTGGCCGATTTGAGGTAGTCCGGAATCCTGTAGCCATAACCGGCGGCGCGGCCCGGGCCGACACCGCGGGCGCCGACCGGCGGGTACCGGCAGGCCATGACCGCCATGCGCGCTTGTTCGGCCGTGGAGACGCGGGGTACCAGGACACCCGACGCGCCGGCGTCGAGCGCGGCCGCCATCCACTCCGGCGTGTGGCCGGGAACGCGCACCATCGCGGGAATCCTGTGGACATCGGCCGCGCGAATCAGATCCTCGAGCCGTCCGCGGCCGATCTGCGAATGCTCCCAGTCGATGCACAGGAAATCGACCCCGCTGGCGGCGGCCACTTCGACCGCCACAGGGTGCGGGATGGCGCAGAAGGTGCCGATGAGGCGATCGAGAGAGATACATTTCTTGCGAAAGTCGTACATGAAATCTCCAGAAATTTTCGGCGTCGGCAAAAAACCTGTTTGCCTATGTGGCCCTTGACGAAGGATGCACGGCTTCCGTCGACATCGGAAAATGCCGGCTGCCGCCTGAAAACGGCGGAAAAGTCTTGTAGTCGGCGCGCATCTCCAGCCGCGCCGGCGATTGCAGCGCGTGCGTCAATGCCGCGGGACTGTCGAACATGACCCGATTGCGCTGCATATGGTCGATCCGCGGCCAGGGAAGCGAACCGCACCAATCCAGTCGCGACAGAACCTCGATGTGGCGAATGCCGGGAAAGCCCCGCATCAATTGCGGATGATGCGTCACATAGTGGTAGAGCCAGGCATTCATGTCTTCGGCCGGCCCGGGATAGTGGACAAGATAGCTGCAGGGGAGCCCGGACGTCTTGACGCCAGCGTCGTCGACGGGAAACGGACGCACGCACATTGCCTGTTGCGTCGGCCTCGAACCGGCGATGCTCGACAGCATACCAGGTGCGGCAAGCGCCTGCAGATGGCCGGACGGCGCCAGCGCCGCCTCCATGTCCGCCAGTTCGTCGAAATAGAGCTGGAAGCCAAAGACCGGCGGTGGACCATCGTTGTTGAACATGTCCGTCGCCACTTCGGGTAGATAGATGTTTGCAAGCGCAAGGCCCGGCGTTGAAGCAATCACACGCCGCACGGCGTCAACATCTTCGCCGGCGATGGCCAAATTTGCCTCGCGGTCATCGTGGAAGAAAGCAAGATAGGCAAAGCGCATGTGGACACCTGCTGGATCGAGTTCGACTAGATCAAATTCGGAAGAAAGAGAGCGATCTGCGGAAAGAGGACAATCAGCAGGATCAGCAGAAGCGTCAGCGCGATATAAGGCGCCGCAGCCATGGCAACCGTCTTGAGCGATGTGCCTTTCGGCGCAACGCCGATCATGATGAACAGCAGCAGACCAAACGGCGGCGTGGTGAAGCCGACCTCGTAGGCGAGCAGCAGGATCAGCCCGAACCATACCGGCTCGTAGCCGAATTGCTGGGCGATCGGCAGGAAGATCGGCAGCGTGATCAGCATCATCGAGACCTGATCCATGAACATGCCGAGCAGCAGGATGACGAGCACCATCATGAGCAGCATGGGATACGGTCCAAGATCGTAGCCGACGATGAACTGGATAAAGCCGTTGGAGGCGCCGGAGAAGGCAAATATCTGCGAGAACGTCGTCGAAGCCGAGATGATCAGGAAGGTCATGCCGGTGACCTTCATCGCATCGTCCAGCGACTTCCAGACAACCGACCAGCTGAACCGTCGGTAGACAAACAACAAGGCGAAGACGGCGGCACAGCCGAGTCCGGCCGATTCCGTCGGCGTCGCTATCCCAAGGATGATCGTGCCGACCACCATGAATACGATGACGCTCATCGGAATGATGTTTACGGCAACCGCCCTCACCTTCTCGGCCGCAGGGACGGCGGGCACCGGATAATGCGGAGCGGCGTCCGGATCGATCTTTGTCTGCGCGAAGATCAGGGCCGCGTACATGACAACGAGCAGCAGTCCGGGCAGAGCCCCCGCTATGAGCAGCGCGCCGACGTCGATTTGGGCCAGCGAGCCGAGCAAGACGGCCAGCGAGGATGGCGGGATGATGACGGCAAGGCTTCCTGCGCCAAGCACCGGGCCGTAGGCCATATGCGGCTTGTAGCCCCGCTTCAGCATCTCGGGCACCATCAGCGAGCCCATCATGCCGGTGTTGGCAAGGCTGGAACCTGACAGCGCGGAAAAGATCGTGCCGGCGGCGAGGACGACATAGGCAAGACGTCCGCGCAGATTGCCGACGCACAGGTCGAGCGCGTAGATGACCTTCTCGCCGAGGCCGGAGCGGAAGAACAGGCTGCCCATGACAAGAAACATCGGCAGCGGGGCAAGCGCATAGGTCGAGACAGCGTCGGAGAAGTTGGCGACCATCTGCGTCACGCCGATCGAACCGCCGAAGAACAGGTACAGCCCGATCACATTGGTGACGAAGAACGCGAAGGCGACCGGCAGCCCAAGCCCCATCAACAGCAGGATGGTGCCAACGAGCACGGCGAATGGAAACAGCCAGGCCACCGGTCAGAGCCCTTCCATTTCCAGCGGATCGAGAGTGTACAGCGTGTCACGGCCGAGCAGATATCTGAGCCATTCCACCGCCGAGAGATAGAAGGCGAGCATGATGGGCAGAAAGACCAGCCATTTCGGCATATCGAAACTGCGCGTTTCGTATTCGCCGCCCGCAACGGCACTTGTCAGCGAAGACAGAGCGACGCTGCCGAGGTAGAGGCTGACGGCAATGCAGGCGAGATAGACCAGCTTTTCAAGCACCGCCCTTGCCCGCACCGGCAGCGCCTGGCGCAGGAACTCGACGAAGACATGGCCCTTGCTGTGGACCAGCCAGGGCATCGGCAGGAATGCCGCGTAGAGCAGGCCGTATTCCGTCGCGGACACCGCCCAGGCAAGCGGCCTCAGGCCGAGATTGCGGACGCACACATCAGCAACCACCGCGACGATGATCAGGCCAAGCACCACTTTTGCCGCCGCCGCCAACGCAAGGCTCAGCTTCCCGATCGCTGCAAACAATCCGTCCATTTCCGACGACCCTCATGTCCACCTTGATGAAGGGCGCACCAGCGCCCTCCGCTCGGGCTACTGGAAGAATTTCTTCAACTGATCGATGTTGGTGGGATCGCGTTTGGTCATTCTCGCCCAGCTTGCCTGCGTGGCAGCCGCCAGGAATTTGTCGCGGCCGGCGCCGGTCAAGCTGATCACCTTCTGCCCGCCGCCGATCATTGCCTGTGCCTGCTTTTCGGACTCGGCGAGATTGGCGTCATAGCTCACGCGCTCGTATTCGACGGCCGCGTCGGCAAGCAGCTTCTGCGCCTCGGGTGACAGCGTGTCCCATTTCGCCTTGTTGATCGAGATCAGCACGTCGGTTTTGAAGAACTGCGGGTCGACACGGTATTTTGTGAATTTGTCCCAGCCGAAGGACGCATAGCCAAATACGGTATAGGCGTTGGCATTGACGACGCCGCGCTCGAGCGAAGTGTAGACGTCTCCCGGCGCTTGCACGATCACCGTTGCGCCCAAGGATTCAAGGAAATCGCGGTAGAGCGGCGACGAGCGGATCTTCAAACTGCTCCACTCGATGCTGCCTTCATCGTTGAGCTTAGGTTCGTCGACGGTGAAGACGTTGAAGCCCGAGCCCGCGTCGACATGCGCCAGCAGATGGGCATTGGCCTTCTTCTCGAAAATCCCGCTGATGAAATCCCAGCCGCCATTGTCGCGGACCTCCCACGGCGTCTTCGTCGATGCGGAGAAAACCTCGCCTTCGGGCACGAGTTCGAGGAACTGCCCTGCCGGTGTGTCGATCACGTCGATCAGGCCGCTCCTGAGCGCCGCGCCCTGCTGGATCGGCGGAATGACCTCCGGCCCGCCACGCACGTTGATCTGGACCACGCCCTTGCCCTTTTCGTTCACCTTCTGAACGAACTTCAGGAAGCTCTGGGCGTAGCCGTTCTGCGTCGGCGTAAAATGCACGGCGTTGAGGACGACCTCTTCGGCCGTGGCGATACCCGCTACACCCGACATGAGTGCAGCCAGAACAAGGGATTTCCAAATGCGCATTGCCGTACTCCCTCTGATAGTTCGCCCATGATCCGGCCCATGATCGGGCCGATCTGAAATTGCAATCGCCGCGCCGCCACGTGAACGGCGGTTAGTTGGCATCATCTCCTACTGTCAGGAACCGCCCATGCGCGTAGAAGACCGGCGATCGATGAGCGCGGTCCAGCGCAACGCCCGAGACGATGCCGATAACGATCATGTGCGACGCCCGCACAATGATTTCGGCCACCCGGCATTCGAACATTGCCCGCGCGCCGACAAGCAAGGGCGCGCCGGTTTCGCCACGCACCCATGATCCGGACGAGAACCGCGCGGCGCCCTTGGCTTTGGTCATGCCGCCAAAGGCACGCACAACGTTCTCTTGGTCGCCGGCGGGAAGATTGACCGAAAACGGCAAGTCTTCGCGAATGGCCGAGGCAAAGGTGCTGCCGCGGTTGACGCAGGCCAGCAGCGACGGCGGCTCGGCGCTGAACGAGCAGAGAGCCGTCGCCGTGATGCCGCAAAAGCCGATCTCGTGATGTTCCGAGGCAAGGATGGCGACCGAGCCCGCCACCGCCCGCATCGCCTGCTTGAAGGCGCGCGGATTGATGGCGTCGTGCCCATCCACCCACGGGGTCGGAATGGCGGCCGCCGGCATCAATTGACTCGAAGCCCGGCCTGGCGCATCAGCGGCAGCACGCGGTCGCAGAAGAAGGGCAATTCGTAGGTGTAGTTGACGAATGTAAGGGCGGCGCCGGAATAGCCCTGGTCCATGATCTCAGTGAGATCGTCGACGATCTTTTCCGGCGTGCCGATGAGCGGGAACGTTCCGGCACCGCCGGCGAACCTTTGCCGATATTCGGTGAAAGCCTTCGCGTCGTGCGAGTTCGCGAATTCCTTCTTCTTGCGCATGTGCTCGTCGACCGCACCCTCGTCCGCGCATTCCAGCGCGTAATGCCGGTAGTAGTCCTCGGCTTCCTGCTGGGTCTCCCGGCAGACGACGTGACAGACCGTATAGACGCCGACTTCGCGTCCGACTTCGGCCGCTCGGTTGGTGATGTCGACCACATGCGCACGGCCGTCGGCGATTTCGGAAAAAGTCGAAAACAAATAGTCGCAGTGGCGCGCTGCATAGTTGCGCCCTGGCGCGCCGAAGGCGGCGTTCATGGTCACCGGTCGTGGCGCCTGCAGACTTGGTGGGCGGCTGACGACCCCCTTCAGATCATAGAACTCGCCGCCGAAATCGAACGGCTCCCTCGATTGATAGGCACGCACGATGATGTTGATCCATTCCTCGGCTTGATCGTAGGTTCGATCGCCGACCGTCTGCCCGAACATGGCGAACTCGTCGGGGTTCCAGCCGCAGACAATGTTCAAGCCGGCCCGCCCATTGGAGATGTGGTCGACCGTCGCCAGCGCTTTTGCAGCCTGCAGCGGATGAACCAGCGGCACATGCACCGTCATGAACAGGCCGATGTTTTCCGTGGCGACAGCAAGGCCCGCCGCCCAGGTGAAAGTCTCGAACGACCATTCCCGCACATGCGTCAAACCGCCGAAGCCGCGCCAGCGGGCGATCGGCAGCAGAAACTCGAGGCCGGCGCGATCGGCGATGCAGGCGGAGTTGAGGTTGTCTTCCCAGCGGGCATGCCAGCGCTCGAGAACGGTGGTCATTGCCAGGCCGCCATCGGCGTTCATGGAAAAGACGCCGAGCTTGAACCTGTTCGGCCCTTTCAGCGGGTGCTGCTTCCTGATCATGCTTTCCCCTGCCGCGACATGCCCTCACCTTCACCGTTGGAGTCTTGAAACGGTGGGCTAAGCTTCATGAAACGCTCCTCGGCGTTCTGAATGAAGTGGGTCATGCGGTCGTAAGCGGCGACGGCGTCGCGCTTGACGAATGCCTCATAGATTGCGCGCATGCCGGCAACGATAACGGCCTGCGTCGGCTGGTGCGACAGCGTCCTTAAGCGGACGACGAGCACGTGGTCGGCGAACCTTGCAATCGTTTGGGAAAGGCGCTCGTTCTCGACGGCGCCGAGCCAACAATTCCTGAATGCCGAATTGGCCTGGAAAAAGCGGTCGGCATCGCCGGCGGCGGCCGCAGCCTCGGCCTCCCGAAGCGCGGCTGCCAGGGTCTTGAGGCCAGCGGCGTCAAGTGTCCGTGCGGCGTGCGCGGCGGCCCGTGGCTCAAGCAGGCGGCGGACCTCGAAGATGTCGGCGACATCCGTCGCGGTAAGCGTGGGCAGGGTGAAGCCGCGTGTGGTGCCGACGAGATAGCCCTCATGCACCAACTGCATCAAGGCGTCGCGGACAGGCATTCTGGAAATGCCGAGCTGGGCGGCAATATCGACGTCGACGAGCTTCTGGCCAGGCGCCAATTCGCCATGCTGTATCGTCAGCCGGATTTGTTGATAGACCTGGGCACGCAGATTGCCATCGCCAACCCGTTTGAGCTCTATCGTTTCCGTCATCCACGCCTTCCCATGCGAAGATTTCGTATATCGTTTGAGGCTGTGTTCTCGCAGTCGTGCCGTTTGAAATGCAGCCACGTGTCGGCAGAAATCGACCTATCAGCCATGTTCCCGGCTCAAGTGGAGCATAGGCTGGATCACCTGGCAAGATGTTTTAAGTTTATAATGTATACTGTTTGAGTTCGCTGTCCGGAGGGCAATGGATCGCGCCATCCGTGCTGCCGCGCCGCGCGACGGCGGGGACAGCTAACGATCCGCGCGGTTCGGTAAAAAACGTACAGACGTTTTTCCGTGACACATCGAAGTTGACGGATTTAACTAAAATTACTTGCGATCTGCGCGCGCCGGCACGCCCACCCCGATCCCCTCGCCGGTACGCATTACTGGATCGCCCGCCGTATCGAAAGGTGCGGCGGGCTTTTCGTTTCGTTTGGCGGGGAGGCGCTTATGCGAGACTTGCCCAGGAATATCGACGCCGACGTCGTGATCGAAATCAGCAAGCTGCTCGACGACCGGGCAAAGTCCGTGCCGGTGCCGGTGCACAAGCTGGCGGCGATGATCCGGCTGGGCGTCGAGACCCGTCTGACCGATCACTCGATCGAGGAGCTGATCGTGGAAATGGCCGCGACGCGGGGGCTTCCGATGCTGTTCGACTTGCCGGTGGTCGACAACGTCGTGCCGTTTGCCTTGGCGCGCCGTTCCCGCTGACACTTCGCTCGAACCTCACCGATCGTCGCGTCGCCGCCCGATTTCACTTGTCCTGATGCGCGGGCCGAGTGTCGCCTTTCTTTTCGGGGTCGTGGGTATGGTGGCTGTCGCGTTCGCCGCCGCCGCCGGAGACTTTGCTGTGGCTGCGACGGTCGGAGTCGGCCGGCGGCTTTTCGACGCTCAGCGGCTTCTTGGCGTTTTCGTGCGCGGCGCCGGGACCGCCCTGGCGGATGCTGGCAGGAGTCTTCTTCGACGTGGACATGACCTAGCGATCCTGGACGTTGCCTTGATGGGTGGTGTTGACCTTCGTATTGCCTTGCTGGCCCTGCTTGTCGGGATCCGGAACGGCTGATTGCGGTCCCTGTTCGGCTGCTACCGATTTTTTGTCACCGGCGCCCTTTGGGCTCAGATTCTTCGGCGGCACAGGGGGAGGTTTTGTGCTCATGGCGTTTCTCCTTCCGCCACCCAAACAAGCGGCTCGGGAGAAAGGTTCCCGAGGGTCCGACATTAACGGTGATTGCCGCAACGAGCCGGGTCCACAGGCCGTGGCTTGGGGCCGGCGGGATCCAGGATTATTTCTTGATAATGTTTCCGTTGTTCAGATCGAAGGCCTGGGCACCGAACGCCTGCCTGAAGAAATCCTCCTGCAGATCGCCCCATTCGCCGAGATAGGCGCCGCAATTGCTGCAATGGATCGGCGTCGAATCCTTCGGATTGTCGGGAATCTCCATCAGGATCGTCCCGCACGCCTTGCAATCGAGCTTGTCATCCAAACGGCGGCCCATTGGCACATGATCGCGCGTTTTCAGCCGTGCGCCAATTGTCGTTTTCGTACGGGGCTGCGAACGGTACGTTTCCACCTGCAGGCGGGCAGTAGGCTATCGGTCTGCCGGATTTCCGAACGCCGGATCGCGCCGCCTCGAATACGTCCCCACCCGCGGCAGCTCGTCTGGAAAGTCGACCCAGGGAAGCCTCATGTCCCAATATGCGTGGGCCCGCGGCGGAAACCGTTCGGGATGATCGAGGAAGCCGATCGCCAGATAGAGTTCGTCGGGCAGGCCCTGGTCGACATAGCTGATCGATGTTCCACAATCCGCACAGAAGGACCGGAGCACGCCTGGGGTTTTCGAAAATATCTTCGGTGTGCCGGTGAGCAATGTGAATTCGGAAGGCCGATAACCGACCCACACCGACAGAGGGCTTCCTATCGCCTTGCGGCAGTCGTCATCGTGATCGGAGCAAATCCAGAAAGGCTCGCCGCGCATCTCCGCCGTTATGGCGCCGCAAAAACAGGAACCCGTTTCAGTTCGTGGCATTGCCTTGCTGCTGAATTTCATTGCTGGCCCTACGTCATTGCTGGCCTGGCATTTCGGTATTTTCCTTGGGGTTCTTCTTGATGCCGGCGGCAGGCGAGGTATCGGCCGGAGCATTGCCACCCTGGTTCTGTTCAGGGGCTCTTTTGAGCGGCGAAGTCTGCCAGCCCATATCGCCGTACAAAAAGCCTATGAGAAGGCCGACGATGATGATGGCCGAAATCACCATCGCAATTAATGCATTACGTCGCTCCATTTTGCGCGGCTCCTTTCTTCGAGCCGAACAAACGATGGCGGAAATGGTTCCGGTTAGACGGACGGCGTGACGGTACGGACCCAGCCCGGAACATTCAGCCTCACCGCGGGTTCGTATGAGCGCTCTTCCACAGGGAGTGGCTTGCATGAGACCCGCCGTAACCGATCGCATCGAAACCAAGAAATACGACCACCCGACAGGCGGCTGGGGATCGCTGAGATCCTTGGTCCGCAAGGCGCGAGGCGAAGGCCTGCTATTGTCCGGGATATGGAGCACGCTGCTCAAGCAGAACAAGGCCGACGGCTATATGTGCATGTCTTGCTCATGGGCAAAGCCAGCCCAGCCGAGGCCTTTCGAATTCTGTGAAAACGGCGCCAAGGCGACGATGTGGGACCAGACCAAGCTGCGCTGCGAACCCGCTTTCTTCGCCGAGCATTCGGTGACGGAACTGCTCGATTGGCCGGACCACGATCTGGAAAAACAGGGCAGGCTAACAGAGCCCATGCGCTACAGTGCCGCCACCGACCGTTACGAGCCGGTCTCCTGGGACGATGCGTTCCGCGACATAGCTGCCGAACTGCGGCGGCTCGATCCCAAATCGGTAGTGTTCTACACGTCTGGCCGGGCCTCGCTCGAAGCCTCGTTCATGTACCAGCTTTTTGCACGAATCTATGGGTCTTCGAACCTGCCCGATTCGTCCAACATGTGTCATGAATCGACCTCGGTCGGCTTGCCGGAATCGATCGGCTCGCCGGTCGGGACCGTGCAGCTCGAAGACTTTGCGAAATGCGACATGATGTTCTTCTTCGGGCACAACACCGGGGTGACGGCGCCGCGCCTGCTGCATCCGCTGCAGGAGGCACGTCAACGCAACGTGCCCGTCTTCACCTTCAATCCCTTGCCCGAGCGGGGACTGAAACGCTTCAAGAACCCGCAAAACCCTGTCGACATGCTGTCGCCCGGGCCTGGCACCAAAATGTCCAGCGACTTCTTCCAGGTTCGTTCCGGCGGCGACATTGCTGCGATAACGGGCATCGCCAAAGCGTTGCAGGCGCTCGACGATGCCGCCCGCGAAAGCGGCAGGACGCGTGTCCTCGACACGGCTTTCATCGCCGAGCACACGCATGGCTTCGCCGAGTTCGAAGCCTTCCTGCGCAAAACCCAGTGGAGCGATATCGTCGCGCGATCCGGCATTGCGCAGACCGACCTGGAACATGTCGCCGAGGTCTACAGCCATGCCAACGCGGTGATCGGCAATTACGGCATGGGCCTGACCCAGCATCGGCACGGCACCGAGAACGTCCAGATGCTGTGCAACCTTTTGATGCTGCGCGGCAATATCGGAAAAGCCGGCGCCGGCATTTCGCCGCTGCGCGGGCATTCCAATGTCCAGGGGCAGCGCACCGTCGGCATATCGGAAAAACCCGAGCTCGTCCCGCTCGACAAGTTCGCCGAATTCTATGCCTTTGAACCGCCGCGCGAGAAAGGTCGCGATACGGTCGAAACCTGCGAAGGCGTCATCGACGGATCGGTCAAGGGCTTCGTCGGACTGGGCGGCAATTTCGTGCGGGCCGTTCCGGAAACCGGCCTGGTCGAAAAGGCCTGGCGTGGGCTCGACCTGCATGTCGAGATCGCGACCAAACTCAACCGCAGCCACCTGATCGCCGGGCGGACAACCTATTTGCTGCCTTGCCTGTCACGGCTGGAAAGAGATCATCAGGCAAGCGGCGACCAAAGGGTGTCGGTAGAGGATTCCACCGCCTGTATCCACGGCTCGTTCGGATCGCGACCTCCGGCTTCGCCGCATCTGCTTTCCGAGCCCAGGATCGTTGCCGAGCTTGCCAAGGCGACAGTGCCGGGCAGAAGTTCGATCCCATGGGACGAGTGGGTTGGGGATTATTCCCGCATCCGCGACGAAATCGAGCGCTGCTACCCCCAACATTTCCGCGACTTCAACGAGCGTTTCCTGACGCCCGGCGGCTTCCATCGCGACATCAAGGCGAGCAAGCGGGTGTGGGAGACGCCGAACAAGAAGGCCAACTTCAAGCTGCCAAGTGGCCTTGAAACCGATCCCGACATCGATGTCGCCGGCCGTGATGTGCTGACACTGATCACGGTGCGCTCCAACGACCAGTTCAACACGACCGTCTACGGCTACAACGACCGGCTGCGCGGCATCAGCGGCACACGCATGGTGCTGTTGATGAACGAGAAGGATATCCAGCGCCTCGGTTTGAGCGCCGGACAGGAAGTCGATCTCGAAGCCAATGCGCAGGACGGTGTGGAGCGCCGCGTGCACGGGCTGCGCGTTACACCTTACTCGGTGCCGGAGGGAAATTGTGCCGGTTACTACCCCGAGCTCAACCCGCTGGTTCCTTTGTGGCACAGAGCCGAGAAGGCTCATGTTCCGGCGGTCAAATCGGTACCGGTGCGGATATTGCCATAGGCGTTCGTCGTTCGCGGCAGGCACGCACCACGCCGATGTGACCTGGCGCGACTTTCAAATCGCGACCTCAGCCGGCTCGCGCGAGTTCATCCACGGCATTCAGGATCGCACTCTGGCTCGCCGGCTTCTGCACGATCCTGCAAGCGCGGAACCCGGCCGGAATTTCGCGTTCACCAAAGCCTGAGAGGAAGGCGAACGGAACACCACGCGTCCGCAACGCTTCCGCAATCGGATAGCTGGTTTCGTCGTTCAACTGGATATCCAGTAACGCCGCGTCGACGCCGCCTTCGCCAACGAGCCGGAGTGCCGCCGTCACCGACGAAACAGGTCCAACCACCTGATGGCCGGCTTTGCGTAGGTAAGCCGCCGCATCGTCGGCGATCAGCCATTCATCCTCGACGATCAGCACACGCACCTTTCCGGTCACGACGAGCCCTCGCGGGTCAGAGGAAATGCGATTTCCGCCTCCAAACCATTTGAGCGGAAACTTGTTTCAACTCTTCCGCCCAGCCTATAGCCGATTTCTCCGCGCAGAAGGGTAAGGCCGAAGCCGCTGTCGGTTGGCTCCTTGATGCGGGGGCCGCCCTTCTCGCGCCAGACGAGCTTGAAGGTTCCGTCGGCCACCGACCATTTGACAACTATCCGCCCGGCAGGTTTCGACAGTGCGCCATACTTGGCGGCATTCGTCGCCAGTTCATGGATGGCCATGCCGAAGGAAAGCCCTTGTGCCGGCTTGAGATTTACCCTCCTGCCATCGAGCTCAAACCGTTCGGGGCCGAAGGGATCGAGTTCCTGACGCAGCAGTTCCTCGACGGAGGCTTCCGTCCAGCTCTCGCGCGAGAGCAGACTATAGGCTCGTGACATTGCATGCAGGCGCCCGATCAAGGCTTCAGCGAACTCCTCTTTCGATGCCGAGTTTTCACGGGTCCGGTTGGTGATGCTGGCCACGACCGCCAGCATGTTCTTGACGCGATGGTTCAGCTCGGAGATGAGCACCTGCTGACGCTCTTCCGCCTGCGCCAGCGTCGTCACGTCGATCAAGGTCACGACGACGCCCTGGATGCCGCCGCCTTTGTCCCGGCACGGGTTGATGCGAACCAGGTAGAACCGGCCCTTGTCGTCGCGCGCAAGGTGATGGTTCAGGGTCTCTCCCGTCTCGAACACTGCCTCGATGTGAGGCTTCAGCTCGGGATAGTCGAGCTGGCTCGAAAGATCGGTCAGCGGCCGTCCGACATCGGATGGGTGCAGATTGAAGAAGGCCGATGCAGCGGGGGTAAAGGTCCGCACCACAAGGTTGCGGTCGAGGAAGATGGTTGCGATCTCTGTGCTTTCGAACAGGTTTCTGAGATCGCTGTTGGCGCGGTCGAGCTCCTCAATCTTGCTGGTCAGCTCCGCGTTGATGGTGCTGAGCTCTTCGTTGAGCGACTGCTTCTCCTCCTTCGAGGCCTCAAGCTCCTCATTAGTCGACTGCGCCTCTTCATTGGCGGAGAACGTCTTCGTCTTATAGCTGGAAAAGTCGTGACCGGAATGGCCGCGCAGAGTGGGGTCGATTTCATCGGCGGCCCGACCCATGTCAGCCTTGTGCTCGCCACCCCCCTCGGCCAGCCCGTTCAGCACATTGAAGCCGCGGCCAAACGCCTGAAGCTTTGCGCCGATCTCCTCGGCGGGCGCTGCGATATCGATCAGGCCGCTCGAAATCGCGCTTTGCGGCATGTCCGGGTTGCGCGCGCCGGAACCGTTGGAGGCTTGGGCAATCGTCAGTCCGCCATGTTCCTTGATCGCCCGGGCGCCCAGCGTGCCGTCCGAATCGCCCCCCGACAGGATGATGCCTATGGCGTACTCCCCTTGGTCCTCGGCCAGTGCACGGAAGAAGATGTCGATCGGTTTGCGCTCGCGGTTAAGCGTGTTCGGCCGGCGCAGCGAAAGCGCGCCCTTACGGATGGTGAGGACGACGTTTTGCGGCATCACATAGACTTGGTCGGGTTGGACCGCCATGCCCTCCTCGGCGACGATGACCGGCATGCCGGTGTAACGTGCGATAACGTCATGCAGCAGGCTTTCGCGCTCTGGGCTCAGATTAGTGACGACGACGAACGCCATGCCGGTGCCGCCGGTCAGTCCTTTGAACAGGCCCTCCATCGCGGGAATGCCGCCGGCCGATGCGCCGACGCCGACAATGGGAAATCTTCCGTTCTGGAACACCATGCCACGCCTCGGTAACAGCCGCGGCTGCGAAACCGCCAAATCGGACCTCAGACTAATGCATGTCGCGCAAAAGTGTGCAGCGGTTTTGCGATAACGAGATGAATAAAAACAACAGCCTAAAGCGCGTCGCATGAGGCCGGCAAAACGCGACGTGCTTTAGGACCGGACCGAGCCTCAGGCCAGTAAATAGTCCTCGAACGGAACAAAGCACCGCCGGTGGGCATTAACATCCGGTTTTCGAGGCGGTTCCAATGGCAAAACGACCACCTGAGATAAAGCCGGCAAAACAAATCTCGTTACGTTCGCCGGATCTGGCCAAGGTCCCGGTATCCGAAGAAATCCCGCCTCGTCTGCTCGCGCGCGCGGAACGGTTGCAAGAGGCTTTGTCCCGTCATTTTGTACAAGTCCGCGCCGACAGCCGTGACTCCCGCAGAAAGAAGGAACAAAGAGGTGCGCGACCTGCAAGGCTTGCATATCCTGATCGTCGAGGACGAATGGATGCTGGCGGGCGATCTTGCACGTTATTTCAGCAAGATGGGCGCCGTCGTGCTTGGCCCCGTGGCGACGGTCGAACAGGCGTCGAAGCATACCGATGAGGCGGAAGCCGCAATCCTGGACGTCAATCTCAATGGAAGACGGGTATTCCCGATCGCGGACGAACTGATGCGCCGCGGCGTGCCGTTCGTGTTTTTCAGCGGCGACGAAGACATCGTTATTCCTGAGCGCCTTCGGTATGCCAGCAGCCTCAGAAAATCCTCGGACGGCCAGGCTGTTTTCGATGCTCTCTTCCCCTCCGAGCCCAAAGCATCAAGCGGAAATCTGGCGACCGAGCCGTCAGACGACGTATTTTCCCTGCTGCCTAAGCTCAGGCTCGCAGCGCGTCTGCTGCTGGGAGACGTTGACGCTTCCGACCGGCTGGTCGAGCGGACGCTCGAGCAGGCGATCGGCGAGATCGACAGGAGACGATCCGGTTCCTCCACCGAGGACTGGCTTAACGGCATCATGCGAAACATCGTCAAGGCACGCGGAGCAAACCTGCTGCACTGACCATGCCCGCCGGCAACTAGTATCTCTGCACATGGATTATGACTCTTTGGCGGTTGGCTTTGGATAGGCCTTGGCCAATTTGAGGCGCGCCTGTTCGGTTGAGAACATCCAGTTGCGGCGGTGCTCCGCCTGGTGTGGCCTTCACCTACGCTCGGGGCATTCATGCCGAACGGATATTGCAGGGCTTCTCCGGCATCCTGCAGGTCGATGGCTATGCCGGATACAACAGACTGATCGCACCTGACCGTGTCGGCTCGGACATCCGGCTTGCCTATTGTTGGGCACACGCTCGCCGCAAGCTGGTGGAGATAACCCGCAACGGAGCAGCACCTATCGCCGAAGAGAGCGTCAAGCGGATCAGCGAACTGGGTCGGATCGAGGCCGAACTGCGTGGCCTTGATCCGGAGGCTCGCCTCGCCGGACGACAGGAACGATCAACACCACTGGTCACCGACATGCAGACCTGGTTCGTCCATCACCGCGCCCGTGTCGCGACCAAGTCTCCACTCGGCGAGGCCTTGGCGTACATCGCCAAATATTGGGATGGTTTGAAGCTCTTCCTGACCGACGGCCGCATCGAGATCGACAACAACAGCGTCGAGCGAACCATCCGGCCGATAGCCCTCAATCGCAAGAATGCACTCTTTGCGGGGCACGACGCTGGAGCCGAGAACTGGGCCACCATCGCATCGCTCATCGAGACCTGCAAACTCAACGCCGTCGATCCGCAGGCCTACCTGACCAATACGCTCACCGCCATCGTCAACGGTCACAAGCAGAGCCGGATCGATGAGCTGCTGCCTTGGGCTTACAAGGGGAAGTAATGTGGCCCCGAAGACTACAGTCGGCCCAAAGCGGACTTCGGAAGGTACGCAGATAGAGGATCGGCGAATGCCCCAAAGCCCGCACGCAGGGTGTGGACTCAGGGCGTTCCAGCGTCCTCAGTCTATGGCGAGAGAACTCGACAGTTCTCGGTACGCTTCGATCTGCTGCTGCAAGAGAGCAATCTTCTGCTCCGCCACCTGGATAGCGTCAGAGCCAGCGAGGAAGCGCCGTGGCAGTTCGTCCTGCTCAGCGAGCGTGATTAGAGCGCGTGCCAGCTTAGCGGGGTCACCGCCCTGCTTGCCGTTCTGGGACTTCCAGAAGGCAATCTGTGCCGTGCGTCGCTCGTGATAATCTTCGATCGCGATTTCCGCGTAACTGGTGGACTCCTCCGTCAGAAGCTCCGTGCGGAAAAAGCCTGGGTTGACGATCATCGTCTCGATGCCGAACGGACCGACTTCAGTCTGCAGCGCTTCCATCCAGCCATCGAGGCCAAACTTCGAAGCAGAGTAGGCTGTGCAGAATTCAAAGCCCATCAGACCTGCCGTCGAGGAGATCGAGACGATCTGGCCGGAGCGCTGCTTGCGCATGACCGGAAGGAACGCCCGCGTCACGATCATCGGACCGTCAAGGCTCGTGCTTAGCTGCAACTGCATCTGCTTGGGAGACAGTTCCTCGAAATACCCGGCGTAGAAGCTGGCCGCGTTGTTGACCAGCACGTCGATCCGTCCGAACCGCTCAAGGGTCGCCTGCGCGGCGGCGTCGGCGTCAGCGGCCTTGGTGACATCGAGTTTCACGACAAGAAGGTCGTCGGAAGCACCTAGAGCGTTCGCCACCTTGTCTGGATTACGGCCAGTCGCGACCACCTTGTGGCCGGCTGCCAGGGCCGCCTTGGCAATGTCCAGGCCGAGGCCACGTCCTGCCCCGGTGATGAACCACACTTTGTTACTCATCTCATGTGTCCTTTCATGTTGTCAGCCCTTCACCGATCTTGCGGCGCATGGGGCTGTAAGACAGTTGTTCACATCGCCTGCACGGTCGGGCGGACCAGGATCTCGTTGAGGGACGTCCGCTTCGGCCGGCTGAGAGCAAAGGCTATGATTTCGGCGATGTCCTGAGCCGGAATTGCAACATTGTCGCGGTAGTCCTGAGCAGACTTTTTGCTTTCCTCGTGTGTGATGTGGTCGGATAATTCTGTCGCCACCGCACCAGGCTCGATGACTATCACGCGGATGTCTGGCTGGAGTTCGACGCGAAGCGCCTCGGACCAGCCGTTGATCCCCCATTTGGTTGCCGAATAGGCAGCGAACCCGGCTGGAGCTACGCGACCTGCCACAGAAGAGATGTTCACCAGATCTCCCTTCTTGGCGCGGAGTTGGTCAAGGAAAACCTCAGTCACAGTCATGACACCCAGGAGATTGGTTTCGACCATCTGCCGATGCTCGGATCGCTTGGCCGATCCAAACGGCGCTGTGAGCATCACGCCTGCGTTGTTGACTAGAACATCGGCGCCGCCGAACTCCTGGACGCGCGCGGCGGCTCCAGCGATGGAGTCCCGGTCGGTCACGTCAGCCTGGATCGCGATAGCGCCTTCGCCGAGTTCGTCTGCGAGTGCCGCGACACGCTCGAGGCGCCGCCCTAGAAGGGCTACGCGATATCCTTCTGAAAGAAGCTCACGTGCCAGCGCCTCACCGATTCCGGAGGATGCACCAGTGATTACAGCGACCCGATTGTTGTTATTCATGGTAGTCCCCTTCGTTGTGCTCTCTGGCTGGCCCTACCGATCCGGAAAGACCGGAGCGAGGACCACAGAGGTGGCAGCGCCTCGGACAAGAAGCGCCGCCGGTACCCGGCTAGACTTCAGCCCGTCGGTTCTTGTGGGTTGGTCACCTGACCGGTGACATGCCGGTTCCGCCCTTGGAACTCGTTCCAAGTTTTGCGCCGGTATCGATCATCGCGAGCATTGGTGGGCTCAGACGCGCGCCCTGGACCGTGATCCGGGCAAAGCCGTCATCGATCTCCTTGACATCGGCCGCACTCAACTGGACCTGCAGCGCGTCCATGTTCTGGTCCATCTGGTCCTCCGTTATCGGGCCGGGAATGGGCACGATCCACGGCTTGCGGGCGAGCAACCAGGCAAGGGCGACCTGGCCGGGCGCAGCCTGATGACGTGCGCCTACACGCTGTAGCAGTTCGACCACCGGCCAGTTGGCGCGGCGGGCTTCAGGCGTGAAGCGCGGCAGGTTGGCCCGTAGGTCGGCAGGGCCATGCACGAACATGGGGGTGACAGTACCGGTCAGGTATCCCATGCCGAGCGGGCTCCATGGCACGAACCCGATGCCAAGCTCCTCGCAGGTCGCCAGAACCTCCACCTCCGGATCGCGGGTCCAGACAGAGTATTCATTCTGCACCGCCGTGACTGGCTGCACTTTGTGGGCGCGGCGGATGGTCGCTTCGCCTGCAGCGGACAGGCCGAAGTGGCGGACCTTGCCTTCACGGATCAATTCCTGCACCGCTCCGGCCACGTCTTCGATGGGCACGGTCGGATCGACACGGTGTTGGTATTGAAGATCAATGTAGTCCGTCTTCAAGCGGCGGAGCTGTTGCTCGGTCACCCGCTTGATATTGTCAGGGCGGCTGTTGACGCCTGTGACCTGGCCTTCGGGCGTGATGTCGAAGCCGAACTTGGTCGCGATGATCACCTGGTCGCGGATCGGCGAAAGCGCCTCGCCAACAATATCCTCGCCCAGGAAGGGTCCATAGACTTCAGCGACGTCGAAAAAGGTCACGCCCCGGTCATGCGCCGCCCGGATGATCCGCACGGCCTCCTGCCTGTTCGTGGGCGGGCTGTACATCCCGGCAAAGTTTTGGCAGCCCATCCCCATGGCAGAGACTTCCAGCGAGCCGAGCATGCGACGCTGAAGGTTCGATGACCTTGCACCTGTGGCTGCGGCACCCGATGTTGCCGTTTGAGCTCTCGACTCGGGAAAGAGGCAGCAGCGACGCTGCGGCGATGCCTAGCCCAGCGGCGAACAATTTACGGCGGCTTGGCATCTCGGGAGCGCCTGTTTCGAAATCGTCTGCATAGTTCTTCATGGTGCTGCACCTCCACTGGGTTTGATCAACCTCCGAAACACATCAGCGTTTGCGGCTGTGTCTTCGTGAGTGAGCGCAGAATACGATGGCCGTTCCTTTCAAAAAATGGCATTCGGGTTGATGCGACATTAACCAGAGGTTCATAATGGACAAGGATCAGCTTGATGGGCTTGTGGCGTTTGCGCTTGTCGCCGAGAAGCGGAACTTCACGGCGGCGGCAGAAGCACTCAGGGTTTCGCCGCCTGCGATAAGCAAGATGATCAGACACCTCGAAACTCGCCTGGGCGTCACCCTGCTTACAAGAACGACACGAGCTACGAGCTTGACCGAAGCCGGGGAGAAATTCCTGCAACAGGCGGGACCGGCGCTGGATGCGATCCTTTCCGCTATGAAGGACGCGGGAAGCGCAGCGGACAAGCCTGCCGGTCGTCTGCGCTTGAATGTCCCGCAGACCGTCTATCCGAACTTCCTTAGGCCGCTGATCGCGACCTTTATCGAAAAGTACCCGGATGTGACGGTTGAGATCTTCTTCGAGAACGCGGCCACCAACATATTCGAGCGCGGGTTTGATGCAGGAATACGGGTGTCGGACATCCTTGCCAAAGATGTCGTGGCGCTCAAACTCTTCGGTCCCGTCCGATGGGTTGTGGCTGCTGCACCGGCCTACCTTGACAAGCATGGGCACCCTGAACATCCAAAAGACCTGTTGGCCCATCCTTGCATCTGCGCGGGAGCTGGCAATCGTGTGTACGATCGGTGGGAGTTCGAGAGCGACGGCAAGGAATTTGAGGTTCAGGTAAAGGGGCCGCTGATCCTCAATGATGTTCTGCTGGCGATCGATGCGGCCGTCGACGGCTTAGGGGTCGTTTACAGCCCTGAAGAAGCGATCAGCGACAAGTTGACGAGCGGCAAGCTCGAAGTCGTTCTGGACCACTTCACCGGGACAAGCTCGGGTGTGTACCTCTACTACCCGCAGCGGTCTCAAGTTCACCCCAAACTGCGGGCCTTCATCGAACATCTCAAAGGCCTGGAGAAGAGGTAGCGCGAGCTTCCTATTGGACGCAGCTTTCGCGTCCCACAGAACCGCTGTCAACGCGAAGAATATTGACGGCCTTCGTCACCTTGGTGCTGCGGATCGCAATCCAACAACGTCCGCTGTTGGCGCATTTGTTGCCATCTCCGTCACAGCGGCAGTCTTCGAAACGGCACAACGGCGTCGTGGTCAAGGTGCGAGGCAAACAGCGCTTACGATGCGCGTCGAGGAAGACGAACAGGTTTGCGGTGCGGTTGCGTTTGTACTCGCAGTCGTAGCGCTCCAGCCTTCCCGGCGCGGCCGGGATTGGCTGACGCACCTCGCCGATGAGTTGGGTCGGGCTTTCGTCGAAGCACACCACCAGCCGCTTCGGGTCCGGTGCCTCGGCATAGAGGTCGAGCACATCCTCCATGCGCGCGACATACTCCGCGTCAACCTTTGGAATGCACCACATGTCCTTGCGCCACGGCTTGAGATCGTTCTCGGCCAGGCGCCGGCGCACCGTCTCGCGCGCCAGCTGTTCGTGCTCGGTCAGCTTGACGAACGCATCGGCCAGCAGATCCAGTGTCCAACAGGCCCGACCCGGCGGCGGACTGGAGCAGGCGGTGGCCACCAGCAGGGCTTCTTCCTTGCCCGTCAGCTTGCGTTGCGCGCCTGCGCGTGGCTCTTCGCTGAGCGCCGCCTCTAGGCCCATCTCCACGAAGCGGCGCTTGGTGCGGTAGACAGTGGAGCCGCCGACCGCCACCGTTGTGGCAATGGTCTCGTCACTGCGGGCGGCATCGGCAGCAAGCAGGATCTGCGCCCGCTTGAGCTTGCGCGCCGGATGCTTGCCGCCTGCCAGCATGGCTGTGAGTTCGTCGCGTTCGGGTTGGTCGAGATCGACGCGATAGCGTACATTCATCCCGGAAGGCCTCCTTCGGTTGCGGAGGTTCCGGAAGAATCAGAAAATGAATCAATTAGGTGACGGACGGCCGCCAGACCGACCCCGCTTCACCGAAAAGCAGGGCCAGTACCTCGCCTTCATCTGGACCTACGGCCTGCTCAACGATCGCGCGCCGGCCGAACGCGACATGCAGCGCTTCTTCGGCGTCACCGCACCTTCCGTCCATCAGATGGTGCTCGCCCTTGAGCGCGCTGGATTGATCCGCAGGCAACCCAGCCTCGCGCACAGCATTGAACTGCTCGTCAAACCCGATATCTTACCCAGGCTACAACCCATCGAACCCGTCATTGCTGTGATATCAGGAGCACCCACTGCCAATGACCGAACAGGAAATGATTATCAACGCGTTGGGTGTCGCTCCCAGTGTTGACGTCGCGCTGGAGGCACGCCGGCGTATCGACTTTCTCGGCACGTATCTGCGTGCATCGGGGCTCAGCACCTATGTACTGGGGATCAGCGGCGGGGTGGATTCACTTGCCGCGGCCCTTCTGGCTCAACGGGCCGTTGAGGAACTGCGAACGGCTGGATACGACGCCAAATTCCTGGCCGTTCGGCTCCCGTATGGCAACCAGGCCGACGAGAGCGACGCCCAGCGGGCTTTGGACACCATAGGGGCGGACGAAGTGCATCGGGTCGACATCAAGCCGGCTGCCGACGCAATGCTAGATTCGATCAAGCGGGCTGGTGTCGAGTTCGGCGACGCAGGCCGCGAGGATTTCTTGCTTGGCAACATCAAGGCGCGTCAGCGCATGATTGCCCAGTTCGCGCTCGCCGGCGCCAGCCGAGGACTGGTCATCGGCACCGACCATGCGGCCGAGGCACTGATGGGCTTCTTCACCAAGTTCGGCGACGGCGCCGCCGATATCCTTCCTCTTTCGGGGCTAAACAAACGCAGGGTGCGAGCCTTGGCCGCGCATCTGGGCGCTCCGCCCGAACTCGTCGACAAGATCCCGACCGCCGACCTGGAGAACCTTGTCCCGCTTCGTCCTGACGAAGATGCCCATGGCGTCACGTATGAACAGATCGACGATTTCCTCGAAGGCAAGGAAATCGACGAGGCCGCGCGGACGCGGATTCTTCATGTGCATTCCAGCACGGCACATAAGCGCGCGCTTCCGGTGACAGATTGCGCTAACACTCTCGCCATGACGGCATTGGCAATAGTTCCATGATACCGTTTCGTGGTCAGCACCTCGTGGAGATTGCTTCCGCCATGTTGGCAACCGCATCGACGAGCACTTTGACGGCATGAACAGCCGGACTCGATAATATTCCGCACTCGGGTTTGCTACCTTCGAGCGCCTGAGCAGGTTGGCCGATCCGACGTAGGCGGCGACGCCATCTGCAAGCACGATCCTCACGTGAAAGGGTTCTTGCGTGAGGTCGCCGCTGCCATAGTCGATGATGCGCGTCGTCGCCTTTTCCAGGCGAAGTCTAGCCTCGGCGCACCCCGAGAGTTGGGAGGCATCCCTTATGACGAGGACGCGCTCGATCGCTTCCGTCGTCTCGAATAGTTCTGCGGCCAACGCGACATGCAGCGCTTCTTCAGCGTCACCGCGCCTTCCGTCCATCAGATGGTGCTCACCCTCGAGCGGGTCGGATTGATCCGCAGGCAACCGGGCCTCGGCGCAGCATTTGAACTGCTCGTCAAACCCGATATCCTACCCAGGCTACAACCCATCGAACCCGTCGAATCCTCTGTGCAGGGGTACTAGACGATGTTAGCCTTTCCGGCTGCGCTCGACGAACTTGTTGAAGCGGCTAGTCTTTCCGCCGCTGGTCTCATCCTGGTAGAGGAACGCCAGTTCGTTCTCATCGAAGATCCTGAAGAACTCGTCCCATTCGACGGGCTCGAACGTCTCTTCAGGCTCGCCGAAGTCGATGCGCAGTATGCCGCCCTCGCCCTTGGTGCGCACCACCGCCGGCCGCCCGTCGCGATCCTCGGCCCAACGGCGGATTTCGTCGTGATCGGTGGTCGTCTTCGATTCAGACATCGCAATCTCCCTTCGATTCCACCGCAGACCGCGAGACCCCCGCGTTGCCGGTCTGCCTCCACACAACCAGCAGATGCATCGCTGCCCGGCATGTGCGCGCGGTTGGTCGAACATGGCTCCTAACACCAAGCAGCCTTCGATGTTCCCACGCCTGGTTGAACCTACCCCGGCGAGCCTCCTGAACTTTGTTGAAGCAAGGGAACAAACCTTTCGCCCGGAAGTTTGGGGCGGCAAAGCCATTCGTATGAGGAGTTGTCGTGAAACGTATACTGGTCACGGGAGGCTGCGGTTTTATCGGCCGCCACGTCGCCCAGGAACTCGTTGAACATGGCTATGGGGTTTCAATTCTCGATGCGCTGCTGGACCAGGTGCATGGCGGCGAGGCAATCAGCCTGCCGCCAGGCGCGAAGCTGATCAAAGGCGACGTTCGCGATCGCGACGCCATCGCAGAGGCGGTCGACGATGTCGACGCGATCATTCACCTGGCGGCTGAAGTGGGCGTCGGCCAGTCCATGTACGAGATCGCCCGCTATGTCGGCGCCAACGACCTCGGCACCGCCACGTTGCTGGAAGTGCTGATCAAACGGCCGATCGAACGGATCGTCGTTGCGTCGTCGATGAGCGTCTATGGCGAGGGTCTCTATGCCACGCCGGACGGCCGGCGCATCGACAATGCAAGACGGCAGCCGGACGACATCCGTAGCGGCCAATGGAATCCCCTGTCGCCGGAAGGTGAAGTCCTGTTGCCGCTGCCGACCGACGAGCAGAAACCGGTCGACCTCGCCTCGATCTACGCATTGACGAAATACGCCCAGGAACGAGCCGTGCTGATCTTCGGCGAAGCCTATGGCGTCGACGCGGTGGCGCTGCGCCTGTTCAATGTCTTCGGCGCCGGACAGGCACTCTCCAACCCGTATACCGGCGTGTTGGCGAACTTCGCCTCGCGCATCGCCAATGGCCAGCGGCCGCTGATTTTCGAAGACGGCGAACAGCAGCGCGACTTCGTTCATGTACGCGATGTCGCCCTCGCCTTCCGGCTGGCGCTGGAACAGCCTCAGGCGCGCGGCCACGTCATCAACATCGGCAGCGGGCGGGCCTACGCGGTCAGCGAGGTCGCCCGGCTGCTCGCCGAAGCGATGGGCGTGCCTGGACGCCAGCCGGAAATCCTCGGCAAGGCACGCTCCGGCGATATCCGCAACTGCTTTGCCGACATCTCCAAGGCGCGCGAACTGCTCGGCTTCCAGCCGCAGCACCGGCTGGAGCATTCGCTCGGCGATTTCGTCGCCTGGGTGCGTAACACGGTCGCCATCGATCGCAGCGCCGAGATGAAGCGGGAACTCGAAGCGCGAGGGCTGGTATCATGAGACCGGATTCACGCAATTTTCGCGAAGCGCCCGTCGCCATTATCGGCGGCAGCGGCTTCATCGGCTCGAACCTCGCCGACAGCCTGTTGTCGGACGGCGAGCCGGTGCTGGTCATCGACAATCTGAGCCGTCCCGGCGTCGAGCAGAACCTGGAATGGCTGACGCAAAAGCACGGCAACCGCCTCGCCGTCGAAATCGCCGATGTCCGTGACGCCGAGGCGCTCGCGCCGTTGGTGGCAGGCTCGAGGGCGGTTTTCCACTTTGCCGCGCAGACCGCCGTCACCACGAGCCTGGTTCGGCCGGACGAGGATTTCGACATCAACCTGCGCGGGACGTTCAACGTCCTGGAAGCCGCTCGCCGCAGCGGCAAGCGCATCCCCGTCGTTTTCGCCAGCACCAACAAGGTCTATGGCCGCCTCGCCGACCTTGCTATGCGCGAAGAAGACGGCAGATACGCGCCTCGCGACGCGGGCGTCCGAGCGCACGGCGTCGACGAGACGCGCGGCCTCGATTTCTGCACGCCCTATGGCTGCTCCAAGGGCGCGGCGGACCAGTATGTCCTCGACTACGCCAAGTCATACGACCTGCCGACGGCGGTGCTGCGCATGAGCTGCATCTATGGACCGCGCCAGTTCGGGACGGAGGATCAGGGTTGGGTCGCCCATTTCCTGCTTAACGCGTTCTCCGACCGGCCGATCACCATCTACGGTGATGGCAAGCAGGTGCGCGACATCCTCCATGTTGCCGACGCGGTCGCGGCTTATCGCGCCGTGCTCGACCGCATCGAGGCGATCAAGGGCCAAGCATTCAATCTCGGCGGCGGACCGGAAAACGCCGTCAGCCTGCGCATGCTGCTGAAGGAGATTCGCGACATAACGAAACGGGACGTTCCGATTCGTTACGACCGCGAACGCACCGGCGACCAACCGTTCTTCGTCGCCGACACGCGCGCGATCGAGGCGGCGCTGGGGTGGAAAGCGCACGTCCCGTGGCAAAACGGCATCCGCGACCTCGCCGACTGGCTGCAGCGTCATCGCCTCGACCCGCATCCCGAACCGGCGAGGTACGTGGCATGAGGGTCGCTCTGGTCAATCCGTCCTGGACGTACCAGGACAGCATCTATTTCGGCTGCCGCCAGCCGCATCTGCCGCTCGAACTCGGCTATTCGAAAGCGCTGCTCGAAGCAGCCCGCCACGAGGTGCTGATGCTGGACGGGCAGATCCAGAAGCTCGACAACGCCGCGCTCGCCGATCGCGTCGCCGCATTCGAGCCTGACATGACCATCGTCAGCACCGCGCCGACCTACCTGTTCTGGCGCTGCGCACCGCCCGAGTTGCGCGTGCCGGCCGATTTCCTCAACCATCTTGCCGGGCGCGGCGGTCGCACCGTCGCCGTCGGGCCGCATGGCTCGGCGACGCCGACGCCGACTTTGCGCAAGCTTGGCGTCGACATCGTCGTGCGCGGCGAATGCGAGGAAGTGGTCGCGGAACTTGCCCGGCGCGACGACTGGAGTGCGGTGCCGTCCACCGCCCACTTCGAGGATGGAGAACTGGTCTCGAACGGCGGCGTGCATGCGAGCTCGTTCATCGATCACCCAGCGCTCGAATGGCCATCAGACTGGATTGCCGCCCATTCGCACCATCATCACCGCTTCGACGACGACCAGGTCGGCTTTGGAGCGGAGGTCGAGGCGTCGCGCGGCTGCCCGTATAATTGCAGTTTCTGCGCCAAGATCGATTTCCGCGATGCCTATCGCCGCCGGAACCACGAAGCAGTGATCGCCGAGATCGACCGGCTGATCGCACAGGGCGTCGGCTACATCTATTTCATCGACGAGATCTTCCTGCCGCAAAAGGCATTGCTGGAGGCGCTGGTCGATCGTGATGTGAAGTTCGGCGTGCAGACCCGTATCGACCTCTGGAAGCCGGAATTGCTGAAGCTGCTCGGCGCCGCCGGCTGCGTCTCCATAGAGGCGGGGCTCGAAAGCCTGACGGTGGAAGGCCGCGCCATGCTGGCAAAACGCTGCCGTTTGGGCACCGAGGAGCTAGCCGCGTTGCTGGTCGACGCAAGGCGCCACGTGCCGTTCGTGCAGGCCAATCTGATCGGCGTGGTCGAGGACGATCCCGCGCTCGTCGATTATTGGCGGAAGCACCTGATCGACAACGGCGTTTGGGCCAACGAACCGGTGCCGCTCTATCCTTATCCGAGTTCGCCGAGCTACCGCGAACTTTGGGGCGAGCCGGACGATCTCGCCTGGGAGCGCGCGCATGAACATTATCTCGCATCCTTCCGAACGTTCAGCGACATCCAGGAGAAGCGGCCGCGTCCGCTGGCCGAATTGGAGGCCACATGTTGCGGACACTGAGCCCGCGGCCGCGGCGTATCCTGATGACTGTCGATGCCGTTGGGGGCGTCTGGCGTTATGCGCTCGATCTGGCCAGGCAACTGGTCGCCGGCGGCGACAGCGTCGTGCTTGCCGGGCTTGGTCCGGAACCGTCCAGGCAGCAGGCGGAGGAGGCCCAGTCATTCGCAACGCTGACATGGCTCAACACGCCGCCCGACTGGATGACCCGCAACGAGCACGACCTCGACACATTGCAGCAGGAGCTGCACCCGCTCATACGTGACTACGCCGTCGAAATCGTCCATCTCAACGCGCCGACGCAGGCCGCGGGGCTCGACGTGCCCTGCCCCGTCGTGGCGGTGTCGCATTCCTGCGTGGTGACATGGTTCCACGCCGTCAAGGGACAGGCGGCGGACGGCGAATGGGCTTGGCAGAAGGACCGCAACCGGCGCGGTCTCGACAAAGCAGGAATGGTCGTTGCGCCGAGCCGCAGCCATGCCGACATGCTGGAAACCTGCTACGGGCCGATCGCGCGCCTGAGTGTCGTCGGCAACGGCGCACGGCCCGGCCTGAAGAGCGAAAGGCGGGAATCGATCGTTTTCGCCGCTGCGCGCTGGTGGGATGAAGGAAAGAACGCGGCGGTGCTTGACCAGGCCGCCTCCCTGACGCAATGGCCGGTCTTCGTCGCCGGCTCGCAGCAAGGGCCGGACGGCCAGCATGTTGGCTTCAGTGGCGCCGTTCCCCTCGGGCCGGTGCCACATGAGGAAGTGCGCTCGCTGATGGCTCGGGCCGGTATCTTCGTATCGCCGTCGCTCTACGAACCGTTCGGCCTGGCCACGCTGGAAGCCGCAATGTCGGCAACGCCCTTGGTGCTCGCCGATATCGCGACCTACCAGGAACTGTGGGACGGCGCGGCCCTGTTCTACGACGTGCGCGATCCGAGTGATCTCGCCAGCTGCATCAATGGCCTTTGCAATGACGCGCAGCGCCGGCGAGAGCTCGGTGAGGCGGCGGCGCGCCGAAGCCGCAGATTTTCACTGGCAAGGCAGGCGACCGCCATGCGCGGCGTCTACGACAAGGCGGCCCTGGCCACCATGGCGGATAATTGATTATGCGATTTTTATTCTACACCCATTCGATCGTTTCCGACTGGAACCACGGCAACGCACATTTCCTGCGCGGCATCATGCGCGAGCTGGTCGCGCGCGGGCACCAGGCGATCGCGCTGGAACCCGCCGACGGTTGGAGCCGGTCGAACCTGGTAGCCGAGAAAGGGTCCTTCGCGATCGAGCGATTCCGGAAGGATTTCCCCGAGTTGATGCCGGTGACCTACGATGCCGCTTTCGACCACGAAGCCTGGATATCCGATGCCGATGTGGTGATCGTGCATGAGTGGACCGAGCCGGACCTTGTTGCGCGGCTGGGCAAGGCGAAAGCAACTGGCGGCCGTTTCACGCTGCTGTTCCACGACACGCACCATCGCGCCATCTCGGCCACGCAAGCGATTTCTGCCTTGCAGCTTGAACATTACGACGGCGTGCTCGCCTTCGGCGCGGCGCTGCGGGAAAGCTATCTTCGCGCCGGATGGGGCAAGCGGGTCTTTACCTGGCACGAGGCAGCCGATGACCATCTGTTCGAGCCCCATCCTGAAATCGAGCGCTGCGCCGACCTGATCTGGATCGGCAATTGGGGCGACGACGAGCGCAGCGCCGAAATCAGGGAATTCCTGGTCGAGCCGGTGCGTGAGCTCGGATTGAGCGGCACTGTCCACGGCGTTCGCTATCCACGGCAAGCGCTCGCCGACCTTGCGGCCGCCGGCCTGCACTACGAAGGTTGGATCGCCAACGCCGACGTGCCGAAGGCGTTTGCAGCAAACCGCATCACAGTGCACATCCCCAGGCGTCCATACCGCGAAAGCCTGCCAGGCATCCCGACCATCCGTATGTTCGAGGCGCTCGCCTGCGGCATCCCGCTGGTTTCGGCGCCGTGGTCCGATGTCGAACGCCTGTTCAGGCCCGGCGTAGATTTTCTGTTTGCAAACAACGGTTCCGAGATGCGGCGTCATCTTCGCGCCGTGCTGCACGACGCGGATCTCGCCGCCTCTCTGGCGACTTCGGGCCTCGAGACCATCCGCTTGCGGCACACATGCCGGCACCGGGCGAATGAGCTGTTCGGCGTGCTCGCCGAATGCGGGCACCGCCAAGCCGCCGACACGATCCTTGCAAAGGAGGCCGCCGAATGAAGATCGCATTTTACGGGTCGAGCCTGCTGTCGTCCTATTGGAACGGCGCGGCCACCTATTACCGCGGACTGCTCAAGGCCCTGGCAAGGCTCGGCTATGACATCACCTTCTACGAGCCGGACGTCTACGATCGCCAGAAGAACCGCGATATCGCGGCGCCGGACTGGTGTGCCGTCGTCGTCTACGAGGCCACTCCGCATGCCATGATGCAGGTGGCGGCGCGGGCGGCGGAGGCAGATATCGTCGTCAAGGCAAGCGGCGTCGGTTTCGCCGACGACGCGCTGTTGCGGGCGGTGCTCGATCACGCCCGTGCCGATGCGCTCACCGTATTCTGGGATGTCGATGCGCCGGCGACGCTTGGCCAGTTGCGCGACGAGCCCGACCATCCGCTGCATCGCGCGCTGCAGGAAATCGACCTCGTGCTGACCTATGGCGGCGGCGACCCGGTGGTCTGGGCCTATCGGGCAATGGGGGCGGCCGAATGCGTGCCGATCTACAATGCGCTCGATCCGGAAACGCATCATCCGGTCGGCAAGGACATGCGCTTTGCCTGCGATCTCGCCTTTCTCGGCAACCGGCTGCCGGACCGCGAGGCGCGCGTCGAAGCCTTCTTCCTCGACCCGGCCGGCCGCTCCGCCGATCAGCGCTTCCTGCTCGGCGGATCGGGCTGGGGCGACAAGCAGATGCCCGCCAATGTCCGATGGCTCGGCCATGTCGGCACGCGCGACCACAATGCATTGAACGTCACGGCCAAGGCGGTGCTGAACATCAGCCGCGACAGCATGGCGGCCAATGGCTTTTCACCTGCGACGCGCGTTTTTGAGGCGGCGGGCGCCGGCGCATGCCTCATCACCGACGCCTGGCTCGGCGTGGACCTGTTCCTGAAACCCGGCGAGGAAATCCTGGTCGCGCGCGATGGCGAGGACGTCGCCGAGATCATGCAAAGCCTTAGTGCCGAACGGGCTAAGGCGATCGGGACATCGGCGCTTCGGCGCGTGCTTGGCGAACATACCTACACGACACGTGCCGTTTTAGCCGACGCCATCTTCAGGCGCCATTTCGAGCGTCCGACCGTGGAGGCGGCCGAATGACAAAGCCGCTCGACATCGTCTTTCTTGGCCTGTCGCTCTCCTCATCCTGGGGAAACGGCCACGCCACCACCTTTCGGGGGCTGCTTAAAGGTCTCCACGAACTCGGCCACCGCGTCACTTTTCTCGAACGCGACGTGCCGTGGTACGCAAGTCACCGGGATCTGCGCGATCCCGATTTCTGCGCCTTGCGCTACTATGAAACGATCGATGATCTTCGCCGCAATTTTGCGCGCTGTCTGCGCGATGCCGATATCGTGGTCGTCGGCTCCTTCGTTCCCGAAGGCCCTGAAATCATCGACGTCGTGGCATCGCTGTGCACGGGTCAGTTCTGCTTCTACGACATCGACACGCCGATCACGCTGGCAAAGCTTTCGACCGATGATTGCGAGTACATTGCCAGGCGGCAGGTCCCGTATTTCGACGTCTACTTCTCCTTCACCGGCGGGCCGACGCTTGCCCGTCTGACGGCGGAATTCGGCGCGAGGCGGGCCGAGCCGCTCTACTGCTCCGTCGACCCGGAACGGCATCACGGAACCGGTGATCCAATCCGCTGGGATCTCGGCTATCTCGGCACCTACAGCCCCGACCGCCAGGCGACGCTAGAGGCCCTGCTGTTCGAACCGGCGCGTCGCATGCCGGAGCGCCGCTTCGTCGTGGCAGGCTCGCAATATCCGCGCGAAATCGCCTGGCCGGACAATGTGGATCGCATCGAACACCTGCCGCCGGCAGATCACGCCGCCTTTTACAGCCGCCAACGCTACACGTTGAACGTCACGCGCAGTTCCATGATCGCGGCCGGATGGTCGCCCAGCGTGCGCCTCTTCGAGGCAGCCGCCTGCGGCACGGCGATCATCAGCGATAGCTGGGCCGGACTGGACAGCCTGTTTCCAGAGCGGACGATCCACACGGCGCGCAGGACCGAGGACGTAATCGGTATCCTGTCTGGGGAATCCGACGGCGCCCGGCTTGCCATGGCCAGGCAGGCGCGCGTGCTCATCCTCGCAGCTCACACAAGCATCGCAAGAGCCCGCGAATTCGTTTCGCTGCTGGCGCAGGCCAAATCGCCACGTTCTGTTCTCGATCTGGACGTCGAGAGCGCAGCATGACCCGCAGACGGGAGAAGATAGAGATGCAGCTATCAAGAAAGGCGCAACGGACCAAGACCGTGCTTGTCGCCGGCGGCGCAGGTTTCCTCGGTTCGCATCTTTGCGAGACAATGCTCCAGGCCGGCTGGCGCGTGATCTGCGTCGACAATTTCCTTACCGGCCGCATGGAGAACATAGCATCGATCGCCGATCGTCCGGATTTTCGGCTGATCAAGCAAGACATTTGCCGACCGTTGGAGCTTGGCGAACCGGTTGACCGCATCTTCAACATGGCGTGCGCGGCCTCGCCACCACGCTATCAGGCCGACCCGGTCCACACGACACGGACTTGCGTCATCGGGACGCTCAATCTGCTGGAGCTCGCCGCCCGTAATGGCGCCCGCTTCCTGCAGGCGTCCACCAGCGAAATTTATGGCGATCCCGAACAGCATCCGCAGAAGGAAGACTATGTCGGCCACGTGAACTGCATCGGCCCCCGCGCCTGCTATGACGAAGGCAAGCGCACCGCCGAAACCTTGTGCTTCGATTATTTGAGAATGGGAAAGGCCGATATCCGTGTCGCGCGCATCTTCAACACCTATGGTCCCAGGATGGATCCTGCGGATGGACGGATCGTTTCCAATCTGATCATGCAGGCACTCGAGAGACGGCCGCTGACGATATTCGGCGACGGGCTGCAGACCAGGTCGTTCTGCTACGTTTCCGATCTGGTCGACGGCTTGATCCGGTTGATGGAGGTCAATCCCAACCCGCGCCAGCCGATCAATCTAGGCAATCCGGGGGAGTTCACCATCCTGCAACTGGCGGGCCTGGTGAGAGGCATGACCGCCACCAAATCGGACTTGAAATTCCTGCCGCTGCCGCAAGACGATCCTCGTCGTCGGCAACCCGACATTTCCCGTGCAAGGAAGCTTCTCGGCTGGTCGCCCAAAGTGCCGCTCAGGCAGGGTTTGATGCGCACAATCGGCTATTTTGCCGAGCTTGAGACGGCGCAGATGGTCGACAGAAGACGTCGAATTGCCGCCACCGTGCGTTCTGCATCAGGCCGGCTGCAAAACCTGCCGGCCTGAAGGCGGGGAGCGTCTGGCCGCTGCTTGGTCACGACGGAAAGCGCCGTCGTCTCGGATTTGGTCACTTTTTCTCGTTGCGGGAACAACCCGTCCAGCTTCTGGTTCTGTCAAGGTACCGGCATGGAGACGATTGTGCATCCGAAGCGATCCGCCAAAGACATCGAACAAATGGCCGCAAAGGAGACGGCTGCCTTCCTGCGGCGCGCCTCCATCACCTATCTGGAATGTTGTGTGAGCCTGATGATGACGCATCTTCAGCGCGAGGAGGTAGCGGCCATCCTCGAAAAGGAAGCGGATATGCTGCGCCGGCTGGACTGATCCTGGTCGAGCGGCGGCAGGTCGCCTTGGCTTTCCAGGAAACGAAGCAGCGCGGCAGCGTAACGTCTTGCCGCGGCCGCCAGCCGGATCTGTTCCCGATCATCGCCCGATCGCTCAGCCATGCTCCACAAGCCAAGCTGGAAGGCGAGATAGCAGGGCTCGTAGTAGTGGACCAGATTGGCATCGACGCGACGAGAGGTAGTCGCCTCGACAGCTTTGCACAGTGCCGCAGTCGCTGCGTCGGAGAGGCTGTACTCGACACGGGCGCCGGCAATGTCCCAGGCGATGTCCTGGCAGCCGATCAGATCGTGCGATCGGCAATGGTCGAGGGCGTCCGTCTTGATCAGCGTTCCGCCGCGCGAAAGGATGAACTCCCACGGATGAAGCCGCCCGTCGATCTCGACCCGCTGCATGTTCTTGGGTGGAGCCCGTGTCGAAAACCAGTTCTGCAGCTCCGCCGCGCGGTTTTCGCCCAGCGTCTCACTTGTATTCCGCACGGCCATGTCGGCAAGGGCCTCCAGCGAGGCGCCCGGCTGGGAGGCGGGCAGATTGGCTGCGCGCCAGGACAGATAGCGCGCGAGATGAGCGACCATTTTTTCTTTCGAAAGCCTTGCCCGGTCCAGCGTTGCACCGTCGATCCAGCGTTCGACGAGAAAGCCATGGCACAGCCCGGCGACTTCCGGGCCAAAGCCTGCATCGTGCAGCTTCCTGGCGGTCTCGGCCTTTTGCATTCCGATTTCGCCGAGGCCAACGAATTTGACCGACCATTTTCCCCGGCCCGCAAAAGCGAGGAACTTTCGCCGCTCGAAGCCGCGGTGAACAGGTGGCCAATGATCCAGCGAGCCATAGTGCAAGCGACGCCACTCTCCGGCGGATGTTTCGGTCAGGCTGGCCGCTGTGCGGCCGATCGTCCTGGCCACCCAATCCCGCAACGTCGGGACAGCGGATCCAGCAGGGAAAGTCCGTTCGAAATCCACGCTGTGTTTTTGGCAAACCGTCCATGCCTCCCGACTGTTCGTCGATGCCTCGGGGCCCGGCCCACCCGAATGGCTGGGGAACAGATGGATGCGCCCGGCATCGATATCCAGCGCTTGCAGCCATGCGACGACTGCGTGAAACGAGCTGCCGGACAGGCCCGGGCCCTCATCGACGACAGCGAAATGGGCCGATGGCCTTGTCCTCCAGCCGCCGATCAGTTCCGGATCGGCGGCAAGCCGCCTGCGAAACGGATGACCGGTCGGACGGACGCTGACGGGTGCCGGTGCGCCGATGGCTGCAGCCACCATCGCTGCAAGCCCCAGGCCGATGCTGCGGATGCCGATTACGCATGTGTTCGCATCGAGACCCGACTGCCGCGCGGCGACGAAATAGCTCTCCGGATAGAGCGCGTAATGGGCGTAGCCCTCGGCCGTGCCGATGAGGATTTCGCCATCGCAATCGAGTTCGGCCAGCATTCGCGGCACTTCGGCATCGACCGGGCCGTCGATGGCGAATCCGGCCGCCCACGATCTGCCCACGTCCCGGGCCAAGCCGACCAGGAGATTTGCGCCCGCGATCCGCTGTCGGGAATTCCTGTCCATGCCGTTGGCCTCGAATTCAGCATCGGCAAGGCCCTGGACCAATTCCGAGATCTTGATGAACAGGCCGACCAGGGCTGCGTGCCGTCCGATCCCGCTTGGCATATCCGCAATGTGCCCGGCCGCTTTGCAGGCCGAGCCGCGAACATATCGCGCGCTCTCAATTCGCTTGTGGTCGCCATAGACGATCATTGTCCCGTCCCGGTTGGCCTCACTGCACAACTCGGCGAGCGCTACTTTGATCCACCATCGGTTGCACGATTTTTGCAGCCGGCAAGGAACAATCAGCGAGGCAGGCGGTTTGGCACGAAGAACTTACCTTCAACAGCATAGGCAGCGGTTTCGTGGGATCGAAGAAAGTTCGGATCGGAATAGTCGGCGTCGGCAACTGCGCCTCCTCCCTTGTTCAGGGCATCACCTATTACCGCGACGCAAGGAGCAATGAGCCCATACCCGGGCTGATGCATGCCGATCTTGGCGGCTATCATGTCAAGGACATCGAAGTGGTCTGCGCTTTCGACGTCGCCAACGGCAAGGTCGGACGCGATGTGGCAGACGCGATCTACAGCGCGCCGAACAATACTTTCCGCTTTGCCAATGTAGCGCCTACCGGCGCCCGCGTCGAACGCGGACCGACGCTGGATGGCATCGGCAAATATCTGCGCGACGAGATCGTGGAGGCCGACGAGCCGGTCGCCAACATCGGCAAGATCCTCGCCGAAAGCGGCGCCGAAATCCTGGTGTCCTATCTGCCTGTCGGTTCGGAGGAGGCAACGCGCTTTTATGCCGAGTGCGCGCTCGAGGCGGGCTGTGCCTTCGTCAACTGCATACCCGTCTTCATCGCCTCGCGGCCGGAGTGGCGCCGGCGCTTCGAGCAGCACGGCCTGCCGCTGATCGGCGACGACATCAAGAGCCAGGTCGGTGCGACGATCGTCCACCGGCTGCTCGCCAACCTGTTCCGCGAGCGCGGCGTGCGCATCGATCGCACCTATCAGCTCAATTTCGGCGGCAACACCGACTTCCTCAACATGCTGGAACGCGAGCGGCTGGAATCGAAGAAGATCTCAAAGACGCAATCCGTCACCAGCCAGATCGACGTTCCCCTGGAGCCCGGCAACATTCACGTCGGGCCGAGCGACCATGTCCCGTGGCTGACCGATCGCAAGTGGGCCTATATCCGGGTCGAAGGCACAACCTTCGGCGGTGTGCCGCTGAATGCCGAGCTCAAGCTGGAAGTGTGGGATTCGCCCAATTCGGCCGGCGTCGTCATCGATGCGGTGCGTTGCGCCAAGCTGGCGCTCGACCGCGGTATCGCGGGCGCGCTGACCGGTCCCTGCAGCTATTTCATGAAATCGCCGCCCGAGCAGTTCACCGACGCGGAAGCCCGCCAGCGCACGCTCTCGTTCATCGCCGGCAAGGACGAGCCGATGCTCGATGCCGCGGAATGACGACGACGTTCTTTCTGGTGCGCCACGCCGCGCACGACAATGTCGGCTGTTATCTTGCCGGACGGATGGCCGGCGTTTGCCTCGGCGAAGCCGGCAAGGCACAGGCCTCGCATCTGGCAGACCGCATGGCACGCGACGCGATAGCGGCAATCTTCTGCAGCCCGCGCGAACGCACGCAGGAGACTGCCAATCCGATCGCGCTCGCCTGCAATGCCGGTGAGATCGTGATCCGCGAGGAACTCGATGAGATCGACTTCGGCACCTGGTCGGGAAAGACCTTCGAAGAGCTGAACCAGGATGCCGACTGGCGAGTGTGGAACGACCAGCGTCAGCAGGCGAGAACACCGAGCGGCGAGACCATGCTGGACGTGCAGCAACGCGTCGTCTCATTGATCGAGCAGGTCCGCGGCACCTACCAGAACCAGGGCGTCGCACTGGTCAGCCATGCCGACGTCATCAAGGCCGCCGTGTGCAAGGTGCTCGGCCTGTCGCTGGGAAACTGCTTTCGCTTCGATATCGACCCAGCGTCGATCACCACGGTTGTTTGGGGGGACTGGGGGTCGAAGCTGATCAGACTCAACGAAGCTGCCTGACGAGGAATTGCCGGATGCGCATGGTCATTTTCGGTCTTACCGTGACATCGTCGTGGGGCAATGGGCACGCTACGCTGTGGCGCGGATTGATCCGGGCGATGGCCGGGCTGGGCTGGTCTATCACCTTCTTCGAACGCAACACTCCCTATTATGCCGGGACGCGCGACCTCGACCAGTTGGATGGCGGCAACCTCGTCCTTTATCAGGATTGGGAGGACATCCAGCGCGTTGCCGAGCAGGCGATGAATGAGGCCGATGTGGTCATCGTCACCTCCTATTGCCCCGATGCCGTGAGCGCGTCGCGCCTTGCCCTCCAGGCCTGTCGCGGGCTGAAGGTGTTCTACGATCTGGATACGCCGGTGACACTGGCGCGGATCGAACAAGGTGAGCCTCCGGCCTATTTCGGGCCGGAAGGGCTTCGCGATTTCGATCTCGTGCTGAGCTACACGGGAGGCACCGCGATCGACGCATTGAAGTCGATGCTGGGTGCGCGCCGCGTCATGCCGCTCTACGGCCATGTCGATCCAGAGCGACACCGGCCGGCTCCGCCCAGGCCGGAGTTTGCCGGCGACCTTTCCTATCTCGGGACCTATGCGGCAGACCGCCAGGTCGGGGTCGAGAGGCTGCTGGTCAGTCCGGCTGCGCGCCTGCCGGAGCGCCGCTTCATCATTGGCGGCGCACAATATCCGCAGGAATTCCCGTGGAGCGACAATATTTTCTTCGTCCGGCATCTGCCGCCGGCCGACCACCCCGCCTTCTTTTCATCATCACGGCTGACCCTGAACGTGACCCGCGAGGCGATGGCCGAAAGGGGCTGGTGTCCTTCCGGCCGGCTGTTCGAAGCCGCCGCTTGCGGTGCCGCGATGGTGAGCGACACATGGCCGGGACTGGAGGCCTTTTTCCGGCCCGGCGAAGAGATCGTCGTGGCGAACAGCACCGACGACGTGGTCGCCGCGCTCGACCTGTCCGACGCCGAGCTTGACGCTATCCGCCGCCGAGCGCGCGAGCGGGTGCTGGACGAACACACCTCGGCGCGGCGCGCGAAGGAATTCGACCGCATCCTGTCCGATGCACTGCACGGCTCCACGCATGGCGAGCCGTTGAAGGAGGCAGTTTGATGTTGGGCATCGTGCCCGCAGCCGGACGGGGAAGCCGCATCCAGCCGCTCGGCTTTTCGAAGGAGCTTCTGCCGGTCGGCAGCCGCATCGACGGCAACACCGAGCGGCCTTGCGCGGTCAGCGAATACCTGGTGCGCCGCATGGTGCGCGCGGGGGCCGACAAGATCTGCTTCGTCATCGGCTCGGGTAAGTCGGATATCCTCGAATATTATTCTGCCGGCTATGCCGACGCGACTGCGCTGTTTGTGGTGCAGCCCTCTCCGGTCGGCCTTTGCGACGCCATCTTCCGTGCCGCACCGCTCGTCACAGCCGATGAGACCGTTCTGGTCGGGTTGCCCGATACAATCTGGTTTCCCGAAGACGGCTTCCTGGCCCTCCCGGACGACGGCCTGTCCTTCCTGCTGTTTCCGGTGGACCAGCCGGAGTTCTTCGATGCCGTCGTTGTCGACCAGGACGACCGGGTGAAGCAAATCCAGGTCAAGCAGCAGAATGCCCAATCGAACTGGATCTGGGGTGCGTTCAAGATGCCCGGCCGCACCCTTCACCAGCTCGCCGCGCTGTGGCGGGAACGGGACCGGTGCGACGAATATATCGGCACGCTGGTCAATGCCTATCTCGCCGCCGGAGGCGATGCCTATGGCATCAAGGCTGGCACCGCCTATGTCGACGTCGGCACCTTCAACGGCTACCGCACCGCACTTCGCCTGCTTGAAAGCGCCGGCGGTACCAAGGACGACCAAGTCGCCATTACGCTGCCCGGCCACCAGCACGTCCCTGTCCTCGCAGGCGAAGGAGGCTAGCCATGCTGCATTCCGATGCCGAAATCCGCCGCCGTATCGATGCGCTCGGCCCATGGTTCCACAACATGGAATTGGCCGGCGTCGAAACGGCTCCCGATCATTTCCTCGGCAATTACCCCCTGATCAAATGGCGCAAATTCGCCGACGCCATCCCCGCCGATCTTTCCGGCAAGGCGGTGCTCGACATAGGCTGCAATGCGGGTTTCTATTCGATCGAGATGAAACGCCGCGGCGCCGGCCGCGTGCTTGGCATCGATTTCGATGAGGCTTACCTGGCGCAGGCGCGCTTTGCCGCTGAGGTAGCAGACTGCGACATCGAATTCCGGCAGCTCTCGGTCTACGACGTTGGCGCCCTGCATGAGCGGTTCGACATCGTGCTGTTCATGGGCGTGCTCTACCATTTGCGCCATCCCTTGCTCGCACTCGATCTGATCCGGGAGCACGTCGCCCGGGACCTGATGATCTTCCAGTCGATGCAGCGCGGCAGCACCAACGTGCCGGCGCTCGAGCAGAATTATCATTTCTGGACCCACGACCTGTTCGACCGGCCGGAGTTCCCAAAGCTGCATTTCATCGAGCATCGCTATGCCGACGACCCGACCAACTGGTGGATTCCCAATCGCGCCTGCACCGAAGCCATGCTGCGCAGCGCCGGCTTCGAGATCGTGCTGCAACCGGAGCAGGAGGTCTATTTCTGCCGCACCGGCGACGTGCCGGCCGGCGGCGCCGCCGTCTACCCGTCGAAAGGACCGATAAATGATTGAAGCCGCGATGATCTGGAACGAGCCCAACAACAAATCCCACTGGGATCCCGAGCTCGACCCCGACTGGAGCCGCTTCGCCAACATGGCAATCCTGGCCGCCGACGCGATCGCGTCGGAGAATCCGGCCTTGACCAAGGTTCTTGGCGGCATCTCGCCGATCGATGCCGGTTTCATGACACGGATGAAGGAGTTCGACGTGCTCGATCATGTCGATGCTGTCGCCGTGCACGGTTTCCCGCTCGACTGGAACCTCTGGCAGATCCACGAATGGCCGCAGAAGATCGGGGAGATTTCGGCTGTCACCGATCTTCCGGTATGGGTCAGCGAGGTCGGCGTGTCGACCTTCGGCGCCGAGGAGGTGCAGGTCTGGGGCCTGCGCCGGACCGCGGAACTGCTGATCGGCAACGCACCGCGCATCCAATGGTATAGCCTCTACGACCTGCCGCGAGAATGGGAAGCGACGACGCGCCATCGCGAGGCGGAAGGCTCTTCCTACTACCGCCATTTCTACATGGGCCTGCTGCGCCAGGACGGCACGCCAAAGCCCGCGCTCGAGGAATTCCTGCGCCACGCGCCGGCAATGGGACTGGTGCAGTGGTTCCATTTCGAAGATCACCGGCTGGGTGACGCCGTCGCCTGGATGAAACGGCTCGGCGTCACCAATCTGCGCACCGGGCTTTCCTGGGCCGACAGCTTCAGGCCGAACGCACTTGACTGGTTCGACAGGCAGATGGAGGCGTTGGCCGACTTCGACGTGACGGTCACCTTCTGCTTCACGCCGGAACACCGCGGAATGATGCCGCACCACAGCAGTCCGCCGCTGGTGCCGGAGGAATTCGCCGACTTCTGCGCGGCAATGACGCGCCGATATGCCGGCAGCATCGCTGCCCCTTCGGTCGGCAGGCTGCGCGCCTCCGCAGCGTGAGGAGCTTCGGCTCTCCAGCCATGACGCTCACCGTCCTCAACGTCGCCTATCCCCTCGCCCCGGTCGGGCCGGATGCGGTCGGTGGTGCCGAGCAGGTGCTGTCGATGCTCGACCAGGCGCTCGTACAGGCCGGACACCGCTCGATCGTGATCGGCTGCCAGGGCTCGAGCGCTGCGGGTGTCCTCATCGAGACGCCGGCCGAACCGGGCGTGCTCGATGAAGCGGCGAGGCACCGGGCACAGCGTGCTCATCGCGCCGCAATTGCTACCGCGCGCGCCCGTTGGCCAATCGACGTGGTTCATTTGCACGGCATCGATTTCGACGCCTATCTGCCGGGCGACGGGCCGACATTGGTGACCTTGCATTTGCCGCTCGACTGGTATCCGGCCGACGCTCTGCGTCCGGCGCGAAACGATCTGTGGCTGCATGCCGTATCGGCGGCTCAGCAAAGAACCGCACCACCGGGAGCCAGGCTGATCGGGCCGATTCCCAACGGAGTGGACGTCGACGCGCTGAGCGAACCGCAGGCCAAACACGACTTTGCGCTCGTGCTCAGCCGCGTCTGCCCGGAAAAGGGCATCCATCTGGCGCTGGACGCAGCCAAGAAGGCCAGAGTGCCGCTGGTCATCGGTGGCAAGGTCTACCCCTATGAAACGCACACAGCGTATTTTCGCGACGAGGTCGAACCCCGGCTGGACGACCGGCGCCGCTTCCTTGGTCCGCTCGGCTTTGTCGCCAAGCGGCGCCTGCTGAACACAGCCCGCTGCCTAGTCATCCCGAGCCTTGCCGCGGAAACCAGTTCGCTCGTCGCCATGGAGGCGCTCGCCTGCGGCACCCCCGTGGTGGCCTTCCCGAATGGCGCACTGCCGGATGTGGTCGAGCACGGCAAGACCGGGTATCTGGTCGGGGATGTCGACGAGATGGCCGAAGCCATCGCTGCCGCACCCAGCCTGGACCCCGAGACCTGCCGGGCCGAGGCGCGGCGGCGCTTTTCACTCGACCGCATGGTTTCCTCCTACATGGACGCCTATCGGGCGCTGGCACGGCTCGGCACAGACAGCGGGCAGCTCGCGACGGCAAAGTGAGCGCGACATGCTCCGCAGTGAGACCATCGACGATCCGGCGGACCTCGAAGCCCTCGAGCCGCACTGGTGGGAACTCTGGTCGCGCAGTCCCTCGGCGACGCCGTTCCAGTCTCCCGCATGGTTGCTGCCATGGTGGCGGACATTTGCTCCCGGCGAGCTAGCGACGGTCGCCATCTGGCGTGGCGACGATCTGGTCGGCCTGGCGCCACTCTATCTGGAACGCCACGACGCCGGCGCGCGATTGCTTCCGCTCGGCATTTCGTTGAGCGACTATCTGGATGTCCTTTGTCTTCCCGAGATCGCCGAACCGGTCGGCGCAGTCATCGGTGGCGCCGTTCTTTCCGTCGGCTGGTCACAGTGGATCTTGCAGGATCTGCCTCCCGGCGGCGCCGGCCTTGCCATCAGGCATGCCGCGCTCGAATCGTGCCAAGCCGTCGGTCACGCCGCTTGCCCGGTGCTCGCCCTCGCCGGCGACCAGACGCTTGAAGGCTGTGTTCCGGCGCGGCGGAGGCGCCAATTGCGCCGCGCCCACAGGGCCGCGTCGAGACGCGGCAGTGTCTCCATCGAACCCGTGTCCGATCCGCAGACATTCCTCGACCACCTGATCCGCCTTCACCGCGCGCGCTGGGCCGGACACGGCGACGGCGTGCTGTCCGATTCCCGCGTGGAAGAATTCCACCGTCAGGCGCTGCCGCAAATGGCTGCCCAAGCGCTTGCCCGATGCTGGCTTATCACGATCGGTAACGCGATCGTGGGCGCCTATTACGGGTTCCATCATCGTGGCCGCGCTTGCGCTTATCTCGGTGGCTTCGATCCGGCCTATGCCGAGGAAAGTCCCGGCGCGCTGCTCATCGGCCAAGCGATAAGGCAGGCGATCTGCGAAGGCGCGGAAGAGTTCGATTTTCTGCGCGGGCAAGAGGCCTACAAGTACAGCTGGGGCGCCGTAGACCGGTGGACGATGCGCAAGATCTGGACGCGGAGCAAAGGGCGATGAGCGCGACGCAGCCAGGATCTCGGCGGTCGACATCAGCAAGGCGGGTGCTGGAGGACTGCATGGCAGACGGTGCCGGCGTCGAAGCCGTCATCGCCAGGCTGGCTCTCCGTTTCGAGACAGGAATCGAAGCCGCAGAACTGGCGAAGATTGCACAAAACACACATTCGGCCGATGCGCGAAAGACGGCAAAACTACGACGGATTGCCGACCTGCTTCAGCGCAGGCCCGAGATCTTCGCCACGCTGCGCAAAATAGGTGCTGCCGTTCGGCACGAGCGTGGCGAGGGCGAGACCGACGATGCGGTCGTCAAGCGGCTGGCGGCCGGGTTTGACGCGGCGGCGGCGATCTCCCCGGCGGCGAGCATCCAGCTGTCATCGCTGGGCAATGAGGAAAAGCTCTCTGCCGCTACGGCTGAGATCGTTGCATGGCTGGAGAGGCGAGGCTTTACCGGCACTGACCGCGACATACTGGATATCGGCTGTGGTATCGGTCGGTTCGAACAGGCGCTCTCCGCTCTGTCGCACCGGATCGTCGGCAGCGATATATCCCCAGCGATGATCTCGATCGCCCGCCGGCGATGCGCCGGGCTCGGCAATGTAGAATTCCGCCCTACGCGCGGTTTCGATCTTGCCGATTTTTGCGATGCCAGCTTCGACCGCGTGCTGGCCGTCGACAGCTTTCCCTATCTGGTGCTGGCCGGCCTTGCGGAGCGACATTTCGTGGAAATCGCGCGCGTGCTGAAGAGGCCGGGCATGGCCGCGCTTTTGAATTATTCATATCGCGGATCGCCGGCGCTGGATCGCGCCGATGTCCATAACTTCGCCAACGCAAATGGCATGCAAGTCCTCGTCGACGGCGAAAAGCCGTTCCGGCACTGGGACGGCGATGCCTTCCTGCTTACGATTTCCGGCGGAACATTGCGGCCCAACGATGGTTCGGATGCCGAACGGGAAAAGCCGCTATTCGACAGTATGAAGGAGGACAAGATGGCGTCCGGCAGCAAGAAGCACATCGGTCGCGGCAGTCACGGCAAAGGCGCTGGCGCTGGCGCGATGACCGATCTTCCCAAGGACAAGATCGGAGAGAACGCCGTTCTGTCCAACAGAGACAAGAAGCAGCACACCAAGGAGCGTGGGCTCGACGGCAATCGGGTCAAGTCCGAGCAGTACCAGGATCATTCAGCGGATCGGCGGCCTGAAGACTGATCGTTGCGGCAGCATGTGGCTTGCAGCCGGTGAGCAATTGAAAGGCGGCGAGAGCCCAACCGCTGACGAAGCTGTGCAAGGACCGATGCCGGTCGCATGGACGCCCTGCAAATTCTTGCAAACTCGCACTGTTGCCACCAGAGTGAGGTGAAGGAACCAACATTTGCCAAGAGAACGCGATGTCTCGCTCAAGGGAAGATTCCGGCAGCAGGCGTGCCGATCTGACGATAGATCGGGAAATCGCTTCCTTGCTTGCGGCCATCGAGCAGGAAAGGGTTCCTGACCGGCTGACCAAACTTGCGATCGAATTGCAGCATGCGCTTATCGAAAGGCGCTTGCGCGAAGCCAGTAACTAACGTGACGTGTATTAGCGGCGCCTCTCGGCTTCGAAGTCCAGTTGTCCTTCGGACAGATAGCTGCGCCTTTCCATCAGGGTTTGCGAGGAACTTTCGCCAAGGTATTCCAGCACGCCGGCGCGTGCCCTGTTGAGCCGGCTCTTCACGGTTCCCACCGCGCAACCGCATATTTCGGCCGTTTCCTCATAGCTGATGCCCAGAACGCCTATCAACATCAGAACCTCGCGCTGGTGCTCAGGAAGACTCTGGATGGCCTGGTGGACCTCCTTGCCCTGTACGGACCATTCCTGCGTCGCTTCCGAGATCGGCCGCAGCGAAGCGCAGTCGAGCAGGCCGGGCGCTTCCCTCACCGCGGCCCTGACACGCGTGTAGTAGGTGTTGCGCATGATCGTGAAGAGCCATGACTTCATGCGCGTTCCAGCTTCGAACTTGTCAATGTTGGCCAAGCCCTTGGTCAGCGTCTCCTGGACCAGGTCGTCGGCATCATCGGGAGTGCGGCAGAAGGTGCGGGCGAAAGCCCTCAAAGCGGGTATGAGGTCGACGATGGAAACTTCTTCGGTTTCGCGAGTCGCCAAGGCGTAGGCTGTAGGTGGCAATGGTCCAGCTCCCGTCCAGAATGAGTTCGTGAGCGCAGACCAGTTAAATGCATTGGGCGAAAGATCGTTCCGGCTGGCGAAAATCACCCGGATCGGGAACCGGAGCGGCTTGGCTGGGCAACCCAGCCGGCGGTGATATTTTTGACGGAACAACCACCGGTATCGCGGAGTTGGAATCCAGGCCGTCCGAAAATCCGGGGCGCCGCCATTGGCGTGTCGAAACGCGATTTTCGCAGCGAGCCTGGGCCGCCACCTTAAGGACAGTCCGCCACCTCAAAACAGGAGGAACCCATGACAGGAAACAAGCACGCCAAAGGCAAAACGCCGGCCGATAGCGACCTTGCCAACGATCCCGGCATCGGCAGTTCCAAGGGCACGATCAAGGAGGGCGACCGGCTCGATCAGGGCGACAACACGTTCGAAGGCGATGTCGAGAACGACACCACGCCTCAAGGCGGTATCAATCCCCGGCAAAAGATGCGGACCAACAAATGACGCCAGCATCGGCCGGCGCACGATCGAACAAACCCGCTGCAACCCGTGCAGCAATCCCGCGTTAAAGAGCATGGGCCTCGCGTCCGCCCAGCGTTGATGCGACAGGCTCTTTCGCGGAGACACAGATGACAAAAAAATCGTTTGGCCGCCCCGTTCCAATTCTCGTCGGCCTTGGTTTCCCTCGCCATGTCGAAAATATCTGGCAGGCCTATGACGTCTTGAACGAATGGCCGAGTCGCGGCCCGGCGCACAAGGCGGCGTTCGACGCCTGTCGCGCCGGGCTGGCTGACGAGGTCGATGCCGAGACCGTGCGCGCGGCGTTCGAAGCATTCGCCCGCAAGGCGGGCATTCTGGCGCACGATGTCGCCGCCGAAATACCAGCAGGCACCAATCCCACTGCGGTTCGCGACGTCGGCTAAAATGCCCAGCAGGCCATGTGACCCGCTGAGGCTAATTTATATCAAGGGTGGTTAAATCGGGAGGACCGCCATGCTGGAGATAAAGTTCGATGCTCCGGTTTGCATCTACTTCGGCAAACCGGGACGATCGCGAATGGTCAGCTCCGTTTTCGAGGCTTCTTACTGCCTCAAAAGCGAGAAATGGCCTGCCCGCAATGCCCCGTTGTCGCTGATGGCGGGAGATGCATTGGATGGCGCCCAGATCGGCCAGATTACGGCAGCGGAAGCCCGCGAAGCATTTATCGACGCGGCTTTGGAAGCGAAGATTCTTGTCGAAGGCGAGCCGCATGACACACATGCCCGGACAGCCTTCATGCCGGACGGCGGGTGAACCGGCAGGCTGCTTCCCCGCAGAGCCGTTTATCGCGAATGGCTGGCTTCCTCGGCCTTTTTCTCCTGCTGCTGTCTGAGGACCTCGTCGGTTCCGACCAGCTTCTTCGATCCGCCGGGGATCGCGGTGGAAACAACAGCCGGCGGGTCGCTTGCGGGGAAAGAATCCTCCAGACCCGCCTGCAGCTGGTCTTCCAGCGTCTGCGGCTCTTCCGAGCGGCCAGCGGTCCTTCGGGTGTCTACATTCTCCAGCGGCTGTGTCATGTCCGGTGAAGACCTGACTTCTCGAATCCAGCCATAGAGCTGTTCGATGGCAAATTCCTTCATTGTGTCGAAATCGGCCTTTTCGTCACGCGATGCCTCGATTTGGTCAACCATGGTCTTCTCGAACCGTTCGAGGCTCTCGCTTCCACACGCTCGGCAGAGACGCACCAGCGCCTCGCGCAGTATGAGCGGCGCAAAGTGCGCTGTCGCCTCGAGCCTGAGCTGCTGCAAACGCTCCGGAGTAGCGGCTTGGAACTTCGACATGTTCGACCTCTCGCCTTGTGGAGCATGTCAACGAAAATTGTCGGCGGATGTTCCATCGGTGGTGGCCGGTGCATCGCTTGATCCTCAGCGGTGCGCGCCACCACCGACTGCAATGCGGATACCGAGACCGACGACGAAGCAGCTGTGCCGGATGACCGTCCCGGCCGCCCGCTATGTAGAATCCATGCGGCTACTTCGGCCCGGATTCGCCAGATGCCTTGGTGCCATCGTTGGACCTGCCGGCATTTTGCATCATCTTGAGTGCTTCGTCCCTGGTCAGACCGCACCTGCGGGCAAAACAATCGATCTCATAGGCAACTCGGCCGACAGGTCGTGTTTGGCATGCATTTTTCGCTGGTGTTTGCGTGCGCCCATTCAGACTCGGTCCCGGATCAGCCGGTTCCCAGCGCCTGGCCAATCCGTTTCGGCAAGTTTTCTCACGCGCCGTCTGGCCGGCCCACCCTGTCCTCGAGTTCGTTAAGGAACGCGAGCAGCGCGTCCTCAGGATCGTCTGCCTCTTCGGTCAGCATATCGATGCCCCAGTGGCCGAGGACAGCCTCCTGGACGATGCTCGGCTGCGACATGAAGATGAAGGATTTCGGGCGATTCTTGTCATAGCCGGAGCGGCGCCAGGTCTGCCAAAGCCGGTGCAGCAGCAGACGGATGTTCATGTCGGACATGCTGTAGCCGATGAACAGGATGGTGCGCCCGAGCGCGTCGGCCCGAAATTTCACGTCGAGCGGCGAATCGAACGACAGCCGGTCGAAATAGTCGGTCTCCGCCAGGACCAAAGATTTATCGTCGTCGAAATCGCCGTGGAATTTGATGATCTGCGTCACCTCGCCAGTGGCCTTGGGCAAATCCTTCGCATTGGCCACTTTCACAAAGGGCCGGCTATGGATCTCGAAGGCAACTTCGAGATTTCGGTCGTAGTTTGTCGTGTAGATGATCGGAAAATCGAGCGACACGATGAGCTTGTGGATCGCCGAGCCCTGCACTTTCTCCCGCGAGACGCTCCATTCACGATCCATCCAGCTGCGCAAGGGGCCGAGGCTCCCCTGCTTCAGCCGGTAGTATTCGGCAAGCGCCTGATAGCTGGCCTCCGGCGCACCGATCGTATCCTCGTCCAGACCGAGTTCTTTTTGCATGTGTTCGATGAGCTTTTGCCAGGACGGCAAGCCGACGCTCATCGACACCCCGGCTCCAACGAACAAGATCGCTCGCCGCTCTTTTACCGATTGAGCCAGTTGCTCGACTGCAGACAGCATTCGACACAACTGCGAAAAGCGCCGCTCCGTTCCAGCCGAACCCGGACCACCGGGAATAGATTTACTTCCGACTTGAGTGCTAACATTCGGATCGGCTGTCCCGAGCGCCCGGCCGCCGACTTTGGCCAACCGAATCCGACATTTATTTCGTTGCATTTGGCACTTCTGCGCCGCTCACGCGTTGGAGAGTGTTCAACAAACACGGCGCAGCTGCAGCTAATGGAGCTCTGCGCCAATGTCGGCAAACTCGACAGCCAATGAGGCAAGCGCGACTGGTGGCGGCGAAAAATAGGGTGCCTGGCAAAAGGGGAAAGAGGCCATTGGCTGCGATGCTGGGATGGACGCTGCTGGCAGGCTTCGCGCTGACTACCGCGGCGGTTGCTCAGTCAACGTCAAGCTTTGCGATAAATCCGCCTGCCGCAGCTGCTCCGCCCGACGACGGCCAATGGGCGATGCCGGCAAAGAACTACGCCTCGACCCGCTACAGCGAACTTGCGGAGATCACCGAAGACAACGTCAAAAACCTGCAAGTGGCCTTCACCTTCTCGACCGGCGTCAACAAGGGTCAGGAGGCTGCGCCCCTGGTCGTCGGCAACACGATGTACATCGTGACGCCCTTCCCCAACATCCTCTATGCGCTTGACCTTACCAAGCCCGGCGCGCCGATGAAGTGGAAATTCGAGCCCAACCCCGAGCCCGCCGCGCAGGGAGTTGCCTGTTGCGACGTGGTCAACCGCGGTGCAGCCTTCTTCGAAGGGCGCATCTATTTCAACACGCTCGATGGCCATGCCATCGCCGTCGATGCGGCCACCGGCAAACCGGTCTGGAACACCCATATCGGCAACATCAATATCGGCGAGACCATCACCATGGCGCCGCTGGTGGTGAAGGGCAAAGTGCTGGTCGGCAATTCCGGCGGCGAAATGGGCGTACGCGGCTGGATCAAGGCGCTCGACGCCGGCGACGGGCATGTCGTCTGGACGGCCTACAATACCGGCCCTGACGCCGAGGTGCTGATCGGCCCCGATTTCAAGCCGCATTACGACATGGACAAGGGCAAGGATCTCGGCGTGACGTCGTGGCCGCCCGACGCCTGGAAGATCGGCGGCGGCAATGTGTGGGGCTGGATCTCCTATGACCCGGACCTAAACCTGATCTTCCATGGCACCGGAAATCCCGGTCCGTGGAATCCGGATCTGCGGCCCGGCGACAACAAATGGACCGCCGGAATCTTTGCCCGCGATCCCGACACCGGCGCAGCCAAATGGTTCTATCAATGGACCCCGCACGATTTGCACGACTACGACGGCATCAACGAACAGGTGCTGCTCGACATGACCTGGCAGGGCAAGCCCCGCAAGGTGCTGGTCCGACCGGAACGCAACGGCTACGTCTATCTGTTGGATCGCACCACAGGCGAGGTCCTGTCGGCAGTCCCGTTCGGGCCAGTCAATTCCAGCACGGGCGTCGACCTCAAGACCGGCCGGCTGATTGTAAATCCGGACAAGAAGACCGGCACCGGCAAGGTCGTGCGCGACATCTGCCCGACCGCGTCCGGCCTCAAGGACTGGCAGCCTTCGGCGTTCTCGCCCAAGACCGGCCTGCTCTACATCCCGCACAACAATCTCTGCATGGACGAAGAGGGCGTCGAGATAAATTACATCGCCGGCACGCCCTATGTCGGCATGAACGTGCGCATGATCCCCGGACCAGGCGGCGATCGCGGTGCTTTTACCGCCTGGGATGTCGCCGCCGCCAAGCCGGCGTGGAGCCTGAAGGAGAACTTTCCGGTGTGGAGCGGCGCCGTCGCCACCGCCGGCAACGTCGTGTTCTATGGCACTATGGAAGGCTGGTTCAAGGCGGTCAGCGCCAGGACCGGCGAACTGCTGTGGCAGTTCAAGACGTCGTCCGGCATCATCGGCCAGCCGATCACCTATCGCGGCCCGGACGGGCACCAATATGTCGCGATTCTTTCGGGCGTCGGCGGCTGGGCCGGCGCGATCGTATCCAGCGATCTCGATCCGCGCGACGCCACCGCCGCGCTCGGCTTCGTCAACGTCATGAAGGATCTGAAGGATGTAACCACGCCGGGAGGTACGCTGTATGTGTTCCGGCTCCCTTGAGACGACCGGCCGAGTTGCGCGCGCACGGAGAAAATCTTCCCGGCGGTTTGGCGCCGCGGTCGGCGCACTGGCGCTCTCGCTCGTCGCCGCCGTTGCCGATGCGCGCGAATTGAGGATCTGCGCCGATCCCAACAACATGCCGTTCTCCAATGCCGCCAGGCAGGGCTTTGAAAACAAGATCGCCGAACTCGTCGCGACGGAGCTTGGCGCAACGGTTTCCTACACATGGTGGGCACAGCGCCGTGGCTTCGTCCGCAACACGCTGAAGGCCGGCCTGTGCGATCTTGTGCCCGGCACGCCCGCCAATCTCGAGATGCTGCGCACCACCGCGCCCTACTACCGGTCTTCCTATGTCTTCGTGACACGCAGGGATGCGCCGGAAATCGCGTCCTTCAACGATCCTCGCCTGCGCGATCTGCACATCGGCGTCCAGCTGATCGGCGACGACGGCGCCAACTCGCCACCCGTCCTGGCGCTTGGCAGTCGCGGCATCGTCGGCCATCTCGTCGGTTTCCCCGTCTATGGCGACTATTCGGCGCCGAACCCGCCAGCGCGCATCATTGAGGCGGTCGCGAATGGCGACATCGATATGGCCGTCGTCTGGGGGCCGTTGGCCGGCTACTTCGGTGCCAGGCAAAAAGTACCGTTGCGGATTACGCCGGTTGCGCCGCGCATGGACGGTCCGCTGCTGCCGATGATCTACGACATCTCGATGGGCGTGCGCCACGACGACGATGCGCTGCGCAGCGAGGTAGACGCAGCGCTCGCCAAACACCGCGCCGAGATCGATGCAACCCTGGCGGCATATGACGTGCCTCGCCTCGACGTCGCCGGGGCGGCAGCGCGATGAACCGCGGCCTTCCATGCGTGCTGTCGGCGATGCTCGTTCTTGCCGCTTGCCAGCGTGAGGAACGCGACACGCGTCCACAGTCGGCGCTCGGCTCGGGCGATCAACCGGCAGCCGTCACGGCCCTCGAGCCGGGCGGCCAGCGGCCAACCTCGTCCAACAACAAGGCCGGAGTGTTCGAGGCCAACGCCTTCCACCTCAGCGAGGGCAAGCGTCTGTTCAACTGGTTCAACTGTTCCGGCTGCCATGCCAACGGCGGTGGCGGCATGGGCCCGGCGCTCATGGACCAGAAGTGGCTCTATGGCAGCTCGATCGAAAGCATCCACGCCACGATCGGGGACGGTCGGCCAAACGGCATGCCGAGCTTCCGCGACAAGATCCCGGACGACCAGATCTGGGAGCTTGCTGCCTTCGTCCGGGCACTGAGCGGCAACGCACCGTCCTCCGCCGCGCCGGGCCGCGACGACGACATGATGCCCCATCCATCCGAGAATCGCCTGCCGGACGCCGCGACGCTGGGGAAGTCGCCGTGAGCCGCGGTGTCTGGACGGTGTGCGGGTGCACGGCCTGCATCCTGCTCCTTGCAGGATGCAGCGGCTGGCAATCCGCGCTCGACCCAAAGGGCCCGGCCGCGGGCGAACTCGCATGGCTGATCTGGTTGTTCACCGCGCTGTGCACGGTGGTCTGGCTTCTGGTGATGGCCGTGCTGATCGTGCCATTGGCCCGGCGCGCGGCGCCGCTCGGCGACCCGCTTGTCCTCGACGCTGCGGCCGAGCGCAGCAAGATGCGAATTGTCGTCGCCGCACTCGCCGCTACCGCCCTGATCCTGGTCGGCCTGACGCTGCTGAGCTACTTCGCTAACGGGACGCTCGCCGCCATCGGCTCGGATGCGGCGCTGACGATCCGGGTGACCGGGCATCAATGGTGGTGGGAGGTGCGCTACGAAAACGACCAGCCGAACCGCATCCTGACGACCGCCAATGAAATCCACATCCCGGCGGGCGAGCCGGTGCGGCTTGTGGTGACCTCGACCGACGTTATCCATTCCTTCTGGGTGCCGAACCTCTCGGGCAAGTTGGACGTCATTCCAGGCCACGAGAACGTTCTCGATCTGAAGGCGGACAAGCCCGGCGTCTATCGCGGGCAATGCGCCGAGTTCTGCGGCGCGCAGCATGCCAATATGAGCACCTTCATCATCGCCGAACCTCGGCCCGTCTTCGATGCCTGGCTGAACGATCAGCTGCGGCCGGCAGCCGCCCCCGTGTCGGCCGAGGCCAAAACCGGCCGCGACCTGTTCCTCAAACGGCCATGCGTGATGTGCCACAAGATCGGCGGCACCATCGCCGGCGGCACGGTCGCCCCAAACCTCACCCATATCGCAAGCCGGCAAACGCTCGCTGCCGGCACGCTGACAATGAGCCGCGGCAATCTCGCAGCCTGGATAGCCAATCCGCAGGGGATCAAGCCAGGCGCCCACATGCCGGTGGTGCGACTGGACGGGGACGAACTGAATGCGATCGTCGCCTATCTCGAGGGCCTGAAATGAGCAGCGCCGACGTGGCCCGTGAGCGTCGGCTCGCCGGCGAGCGAGCAGCGGCCGGCAAAGGAGACCTGGCCCCCGAGCGCGACGGTCCTCGCGATACCAGCCTCGACGACTCCAGCCTTGACCGCTGGCTGGCGCGGACATGGCAGACGGCGCCGGGCATCATCGGTGCGCTCTCGAGCGTCGACCACAAGATTGTCGCGCGGCGCTACCTGATCACCGCTTTCGCCTTCCTGTGCCTCGGTGGCCTCAGCGCCGTTGCCATGCGCATCCAACTGTCGGGGCCGGAGCGCGGGCTGATCGGGCCCGACCGCTACAACCAGCTGTTCACCATGCATGGCGTGACCATGATGTTCCTGTTTGCGGTGCCGATCGTCCAGGCGACCGGCATCTACCTCGTGCCGCTGATGGTCGGCACCCGCAACATCGCCTTTCCGCGCCTCAATGCATTCAGCTTCTGGATTTATCTCTCCGGTGGCCTCTTCGCCTGGGTCTCGTTTGCACTCGACATGGCGCCCGACGTCGGCTGGTTCTCCTACGTGCCGCTGTCCGGTCCTGAATTCGGGCCAGGCAAGCGTTCCGACGTGTGGGCGCAGATGATCACCTATACCGAAGTGTCATCGTTGGCGGTCGCGGTTGCCACCATCGTCACCGTGCTGAAGCAGCGTGCGCCGGGCATGTCGCTGGACAAGATTCCGCTCTATGTCTGGGCGATGCTGGTCACCTCCTTCGTCATCGTGTTCGCGATGCCGGCGGTCATGATCACGTCGACGTTCCTGATCCTCGACCGCCTGGTCGGCACCCATATCTTCAATCCCGCCGAGGGCGGCGACGTATTGCTGTTCCAGCACCTGTTCTGGTTCTTCGGCCACCCCGAAGTCTACATCATATTCCTGCCGGCTACCGGCATGGTGTCCTCGATCATCGCCGCTTTCGCCCGGCGTCCGGTTTTCGGCTATCTGGGCATGGTACTGGCCTTGATCGCGGTCGGCTTTCTGTCGTTCGGCCTGTGGGTTCACCACATGTTCGCAACCGGTCTGCCCAAGCTCGGCGCGAGCTTCTTCACCGCCTCGAGCATGCTGATCGCCATCCCGAACGGGCTGCAGATCTTCTGCTGGCTGGCGACATTGTGGGACGGACGCCCGATAATCAGAACGCCGCTGCTGTTCGTGTTCGGCTTCTTCTTCACGTTCGTCGCGGGCGGCCTGACTGGGGTGATGCTGGCGTCGGTGCCATTGGACCTGCAAGTGCACGACACCTATTTCGTGGTCGCGCATTTCCATTACGTGCTGATCGGCGGGTCGGTGTTCCCGCTGCTCGGCGCGACCTATTTCTGGTTCCCCAAGATCACCGGCCGGATGATGAGCGAACGTCTCGGACGCTGGCACTTCTGGCTTGCCTTCCTAGGCTTCAATGCGGCGTTCTTTCCGATGCACATTGTCGGCCTGTGGGGCATGCCGCGGCGGGTCTACACCTATCCGGTGGAACTCGGCTGGGGCAACATCAACCTGTTCATCACAGCCGGCGCGGTCATCCTGTTCCTAAGCTTCGTTCTGTTCACTATAAACCTGGTGTACAGCGCCTCGAGGGGCGCCCCGGCCGGGGACAATCCCTGGAATGCCGGCACGCTGGAATGGGCGACGAGATCTCCACCGCCGAGCTATAATTTCGCTCGGATCCCGGTGGTTACCCACGCCGAGCCGCTCTGGGCCGAACGTGACACGCTGCCTGTCGCGACCGGGCTTCGCGTCGACGCGCGCGAACTTGTCATTTCGACCGTGGCAGAGGCGCATCCAGATGTGCGCGAGAAATCGGCGACGCCGTCGATCTGGCCATTGTTCGCCGCGCTCACCGTCGGCGCCACCTTTCTCTATTCGATCTTCAGCCCGTGGGCGGTGGTCTGGGGAGCCGGACCGATCGCCATCACTTTGATCGCTTGGTTCTGGCCGAAAGGCGATCCGGAGGATGAGGAATGAAACAGCGTCCTGCCGCTGATCTTTCCAAACTCCCGACCTTCGGGATCGGACCGCGCAGCCCGACCTGGTGGGGCACTCTCGCCTTCATGGCGCTGGAAGGCACCGGCTTCGCGCTCGCCGCAGGCACCTATCTTTACCTCGCCTATCTGTCGCCCAAATGGCCATTGGGCGTGCCGCCGCCCAACCATTGGCCGGGCACCATCGTCACGCTGTTGCTGCTCGCCAGCGTGGTGCCCAATCACATACTGAACCGCTACGCCGAAGCCTGTGCCATGGTGCCCGTGCGCATCGGCCTGATCGTCATGTCGCTGCTCGGTATCGCACCGCTTGTCGTGCGGTGGTTCGAATTTCCGGCCCTCAACATTTATTGGGATACCAATGCGTACGGCTCGATGCTGTGGGTCCTGCTCGGCCTTCACACAACGCACCTGATTACCGACGTCGGCGACACGCTGGTGCTGACGGTCCTGATGTTCACGCGCCATGGCTATAGCGGCCGGCGTTTCGGGGACGTTGGCGACAACGTCTTCTACTGGGATTTCGTGGTCGCGACCTGGATCCCAATCTATCTGTTGATCTACTGGATGCCGAGGCTTGACTGAGATGCGTGCGCTTCGCTTGGGCACATCATGGGGCGGGCTGTTGTCCGGGCCTTTGGCTTGGGCGGTGTCGACGCAGCTGAATTATGCGTTCGTGGAGTGGCAGTGCGCCCACGGTATTCCCGTCATACCGGTCATTGCGCTGGTGCTGACAGTGCTGGCGTTGCTCGGCGGCGGGCTTTCGTGGCGGGCGCGACAGCAAGGTGGCGCCGCCTTTAAACCGGATCGTACGCGCGGCACCGAGCATTTCGTCGCCAAGATCGGCATTCTCAGCGCGGTGCTGTTTGCGCTGGTAATCGTCATGCAAGGCGCGGCTTCGCTCATTGTTGACGGCTGCCTACGATGAGCTTCGACGCGCTCTTCTCGACCTCGATCTGCTACGGTGCCGGCGCCCCGCAGGCCGGCTGGACGCTGGCGTTGCCGATCACGCTGCCGCTAACCATGGTCGCACTGCTTTACGCGGCAGGCGCCTTTCGGCTGTGGCGGCGGAGTGCCCGCAGCCGCCCGTTGCGGTTGCGGCAAGCCCTGCTGTTTGCGACCGGCTGGGCCATTTTGGCGGCAGCACTGGTCAGTCCGCTCCATGCATTGGGTGAGCGCGTTTTCACCGCCCACATGATCGAGCACGAGCTGTTGATGGCGGTGGCGGCACCCCTGCTGGTCGCCTCCCGTCCGGCGGCGGCGATGATGTGGGCATTGCCGACCAAGCTGCGGCTGGCATTTGGCGCAGCCGGGCAGGCGAAGGTGCTTCGAACCGTTTGGGCCGCCGTCAGCCGCCCTCTAGCCGCGACCTTCCTGCACGGCGTCGCGATTTGGGCGTGGCACGTTCCGGCGCTGTTCGAGGCGGCGCTTGCACAGGGTATCCTGCATTATGCGCAACATGCCAGCTTCTTTGGTACGGGGCTGCTGTTCTGGTGGGTGCTGCTGCCGCGTTCAGGCCGCGAACAAGCCTACGGCAGCGCAGTCATGCACCTCTTTTTCACCTCGCTGCACACCGGCCTGCTCGGGGTGCTGCTGCTGGTCTCGCCAAGGCTGTGGTACCCGGTAAACGCAGCCGGCGCGGAATTGTGGAGCCTTAGCCCGCTCGAGGACCAGCAGCTCGCCGGCTTGGTGATGTGGGTTCCGGCCGGCCTGATTTATGGCGGAGCCGCGTTGCTGCTGGCCGGTCTGTGGATTCGCTCAAGTGGACAGAGAAGATGGGAGGCGTCGCATGCGCTCCAGGCTGTCTAAGCTGGTCATTGGTGCCGGGACGGCAATTGCCGTGCTGGCCGCAGCTTGGGCGGCGCTGACGTTGTGGCCGGAGCGCCTCGTCAGGGTCGCGCATAAGACGGACAATGCCCCTGGCAGCATCGGCGTGCGCGCAACATCGCGCTTCACTCCGTCCGGACCCATCCTCGGCGCCGCGGCAATTGTCGTGCTTGTTGCAGCCCTGGCCGGGATCGCGTTGTACTTTGAGCAAAGCCGTCGAGTGGAGCAGAAGGCCGACAATGCAACCGGCGGTGTTGGCGCCCGCGCCATACCAATCATCATGGCCAATGGCTGTGCCGGATGCCACACGATCACCGGCGTGCCCGGCGCGCAGGGACTGGTCGGTCCACGCCTCGACGCCAGCTTGGCCACCCGGGTCTATATCGGCGGCGTATTGTCCAACAACCCGCGAAACATGGTCCGTTGGATACGCGCCGCAAGAGAGATCAATCCGCACACGGCAATGCCTTCGACCAGAATTTCCGAGCAGGAGGCGCGGGATATCGCGGCCTATCTCTATTCGCTGAAATGAAAGTCATCGCTCATCCCGGCAGCTGCACGCGGCCTGTCTTCACCAGTCGATCGCAGGCCGAGTGATCATCAGCCAGAAAATCCCGAGTACCGCAGCGAAGGCGGGGAAGCCGAAGGCGAACCACAGCCAGAAGAGCCGATGATAGCGCGGCGGCAACGGCGCGCCTGCAGCGGCGGCTTGCGATGCCAGCTTGCGCATCTGCATTTGCATCCAGACGACCGGGAGCCAGAACATTCCGGTGAAGATATAGAGCGCGATCGAAAGTACGATCCAGCCCTCCGACAGCGAGTAGCCTGCCTGCCAGGCGAGCGCGGCTCCGGTCAAAGGCTGCGCGACCACGGCCGTCGCGGTGAAAAGGAAGTCGGCGACGACGACGATACGCGCCACGGCCGCAACCGTCGCGGCATTGCCGGTCCTGTGGGCGAGCAGCATGAAGAAAGCGATACCGGCGCCGGTACCAAGCAGCACGGATGCGCCGATGACATGCAGAAATTTCAGCAGGAAATAGAGCATCAACGCTCCTCCAGCACTGCCAAGGCCACAAAGTGCAGCACCAGGATCGGCAACACCTTGAGGAACGGCCCAAGCGGGTCGTTCCACAGATCGGGGCTCAGGAAGCTTCCGACGACAAGGTAGAAGAGCGAGAGCGCGATGCCGCCATAGAGGCCTTTTCGCGTCGCTGGCCGCCAGGCTAGGAGCGCGCCGACGGCGATGTCGGCAAGAGCACCGGCTATCACGGTCGGCGCCGACAAGATGCCAGCCCCCGTGCTTTGCATCAGCTCGATGCCACCGTTATAGCCGGTGGTCAGCGACACAATACCCGTCACGATCCAGAAGAAGGGCAGGACGACGAAGATCGCAGGCTTGATGAAATACAGCCGGGCAAACCATTTTTCCTGCACCGTTGCCGGATTGAGCGCGAGGAAGCCCGCCAGGGTTTGCGGGCGTATGCCGGTCGCGGCGGTCCAGTCCGAGGGATCTCCAACCGCTCCTCGGGCGATCTCTCTGGCCGCGTTGGTGCGCATCGGTGGACGCCAGCCGAACATCGCGGCAAGGTCGCCGAGGCGGTAGAGAAGCCTTGCAACAGCCGCCGGCAAGACAAACCTGGCTGCAGGAGCCCAGCCGAGCCATCGGCGATAGCTGCCGACGACCTCGTCCATGCTCAGCTGTTCGGGACCGACAAGTTCCAACACGACGCGAGACGGACTGTCGGGATCGAGAAGGAAGACGACTGTTGAGACCACATCGTCGAGTAGTACCACCTGGAGCCGGCCGGTGCCGGGCATGGACGGTAGCACCGGCAGCGAGGCGAGACCCCTAAACAATGCGCTGGCCCCAAACACCGGCCGGCCGAGCACCACGGACGGGCGCAGGATCACCCAATCCAGATCAAGCGCCATAAGCGCTTGGTCGCCGGCCAGTTTCGTCGCCGAGAATGCCGAAGGCTGCGCCCGATCGACGCCTATCGCCGAGAAGTGGATTACCCGGGCAACCCCTGCCCGCGCACAGGCGAGGAAGAGTGCTGCCGCCGCATCGCGATGGACTTCGCGCGTCTTTTCGCGAGGGCTGTCCTGCAGGACGCCGGCACAATTCACGACGGCGTCGACACCCCTGAGATGCGGTAGCCAGTCTTCGGGCTGCAGCGCCGCCGCCATGTCCAGCACCAGCAATTGATAATTGCCGGCCCGGTTTGCGCCGGGGCTGCGGACCAATCCGATCACCTCATGCCTTTCGGAAAGAAGGCGTGCCACGACGGAGGCACCGATCAGGCCGGTGGCGCCGGTAACCAGGACTTTCACTGGACCCCATTCTCCGACGGCGGGAAAGTATCGTTCATTCCGGTTTATCGCCCTCGATACTCCCCTTCATACCGGAAAGTTCTTCCGTCGTGCATAACAACCGCGGCCGCGCCGGGTCGGAGATGTCGAGCTTGTCCCAGGGAATGCGGTACACGCTGTCGCGACTGCGCAATCGAAAGACGTCGAGGACCGCAATGCCGATAGCCGAAGCGGACAGACGCTCGAAGGCCGCGTAGATGCCGACATGGTACTCGGTAACCACCAGGTCGTCGCCATCCGGTTCGGCGCGTATCTCCTCGATACGGCCGATGCTTTTGCCGTGCGAAAGCACATTCCTGCCAGCCAATTGCTCAAGATTGACGGAGGCCATCATCCAGCTCCCGGAATACGCCCAATGACATGATCGCGCAGCCAGTCCTGCCAGTCGAAAATCGCCGTTTCGCGGACGTCGATATCGAACTCGATGTCGACGCCGATGTCGCGCACCTTGTTCCAGGCGATGCGGTGCGGCTCGGCATGGCGCTTGCCGCCGAGCCTTGCCGCAACCCGCGCCATCCAGCGCCCGGGTCGCTCGCCAAGCCGACGCCCCAGCGTGATCGAGCCGAGCTCGACCGCAACGATTTTAGGCGGCTCGCCTGGCCTGAGCTCGGCCACCAGCCCGTCGACCTTGCCGATCTTGACCTGCTCGCGGTCGACTACTTGCTTGTCCAGGATGTCGCGCAGCAACTTCATCACGTGCCTCCGAATATCTGCAAAGGAATGGTCACGATCGCGAGCACGAAACCGAGCGCGATGATGAAGATGACCGCGGCATTCGCTATCATGCCATTGCGGTGCTCGCCGACATAACGCTCGTCATTCAGCAGGAAGAGGAACGGCACCACGGTCAGCGGCAGGCTGGCGGCCGTCAGCGCCATGGAAAAGATGGTGAGCTTCAGCGGATCGAGGCCCAGTGCGATCGGAATGGCGGCGAGAACCAACAAGATCGTATAGACGGTGCTGAAACCCGGGTCGTCGCGCGGTTTCAGGTTCTCGCCCCAAGTCCAGCCGAAACCCTGCGCCACAAGGTAGGCTTGCTGCAGGCCGATTTCGAGCGCGGCACCGAAGCAGGCAATGCCTAGTGAAGCAACGAACAGGACAAATCCCCAGAAACCGAAGATCGGAATCAGCATCAGTGGCAGTTGGTGGTAGTCATCGACCTGCTCTATGCCGTGCGCGGCCAGCACGAGCGCCGCCACAATCAGCACACCGATAGCGATTGTGCCGCCAAAACTCATGCCCAGGCCGGCAATGGCCCGATTGGCTCCGAGATAGCTCTTGTCCCACTCGTCCTCGATCGCTCCCGACGAATAGAACATGAACAGATAGGGCGAGATCGACGCACCAAGAATGCTGACCGCCATGAACCAGTAGTTGGCCGCGTCGTGATCCGGCAGTGTGGGCACGGCCCCGGCCGCGACCTGCTCCCAATCGGGCTTCAGCATGACTGCGCCAACCACGAAGCACAGCGTGACCAGCCCGAGGATCGCGACGCCTTTTTCGATGAATCCGAACGTGCCTTTCCAAAGGAACAGCCATGCCAGAAAAGCGACCGGCAGCGCCCACCACTGAAAGCCGATGCCGGTGGCGAGCTCGAGCGCAATGGCAACACCGCCGATTTCGGCTGCCATGACCAGGAAGTTGACCAGCAAGGTCGCAAGCAACGGCCACAGAAAGGCGTTGAAGCCAAACCGTTCCCGGATCCCGTCGGCGATGGTGTGATGGCTAACTGCGGCGAAGCGTCCGGCCATTTCGACCAGGAAGATGATGCAGAACGTGCCCAGGACGACGGCCCATATCAGCTGAAACCTGAACGCCGCGCCGGCCTGAGCGGCGGTCGCCACTGATCCGACCTCAAGAAAGCCGCCAACGCTGGTGACGACGCCGAGCGATATTTCGAGCAGCTTCTTCATGATTTCGGCGCGAAATATTTCGCGTAGGACGTGCTCAGATCGGCGGCGGCGGCCCGCAGATCCTGCTGCGCGTGTTCCACTTCCGAGCGGTTGCCGTTCTGCACGGCCGTCGCCGCGCGAATTACCGCTGCCGAAAGCCGTCCAACCGCCATCGTCAGACCGGCTTGCCCGCTGGGCTCAGGCGACTTGGCGGACTGGATTTGCGCACCGGCATCGGCGAGCGCCTTGCCGGCCGATTGCAAAGTGCGCGACGTGTATTCCGACGGGGCTCCCCCAGCGATCCAGCTCTCCAGGACCAGCGATGCAGTCTGTGTGGCGGAAGCCGCGGTTTTCGACTGCTGCTCGACCTGGTCGGAAGGCGAGCATGCCGTCAATACAAATATTATCAGCAGCAAGCACGGGCGGTCTGGTCGAAGACCGACGGCTGTAACGGCATTTACAATACGTGCTTGTAGCGTTGCTGCCACACGATTGTTCTCCCCGCACCAAGCGACTTCGGCGCGAAGTTTGATCTAGAGCGCTGGGTGATCAGGTCAACTGAACCGCGATGAACGGCGCTGGCACCGCGGAACAAACCAGCGATCGCCGGATTAGGGGCTGAGGAGGCAAAGGCCATGGATAGGGAAGAGCGTATCAGGCAGCGAGCCCATGAGATCTGGGAGCGCGAAGGCCGTCCGCAAGGACGCGAGCGCGAGCACTGGGATCAGGCCGTGCAGGAGATCGAAGCTGAGGGTTCCGAGGCCGAACGCGGCCCGGTCGTGCCCGATCCAACGGTCGAGGCCGGCTCCGATCCGGAGGCACGCGGCAGCAAGCGGCGGCGAGGGACATGAGGCCGATGCCTCGTTTCGTCGCCTGGATCGTGGTCGTACTGGTCGTGCTGTTCGCCGCCTGGCTGATGATCGGGCGCGACAGAACCGGCGGCGGAGGTCAGCCCACGCCGCACGCAATTGATCAAAATGGATAGGAGCCGACATGACGGGAACCGATACTCATCCTGAACAAGACCCGGCGGAAGGATCGCGATCGGTAGTGGAAAATCAGCTCCGCAAGGAGCAAGGCGGCGAGGGTCAAGATCGCAAAGCCGAGCCAGCTTCCGACAAATCCGGCAGCAAGACCAAGACGCCTTCGGAAGCGCGCAAGAAAGGCTCAGGCTTGGATTGAGCCGGCCGAAAGCAGGCTCACACTGCCGTTTGCCGCGAAATAATAGGGATAGCGCTCCTGGACGATTTCGAGCACCTCGAAGATGCGGCGAAGATGCGTTCGCATCGCCTCTTCCGCCGCAAACGCGTCGGCCTGCTCAAGCGCATCGACAATCCGCCGATGCTGGCCGAGGACCACCGACATGCTGTCGAGGCGCGGAAAAGACAGGAAGCGGAAGCGGTCCATGTGCAGCTTCGCCGCGCTGATGTCGGCCCAGATTCCGGGAAACCCGGCATGACTGGCGATATGCTGGTGGAACAGCTCGTCCGACTTGAAGAAGCGCCTGTCGTCCGCGATGGAGGCGAACGTCTCCTGGACGGCCAGTTCGCCTTTTAGCACGGCAAGCAGGTCAGCACGGCGCGGGCTCTCGACCGCGCGCTTGATCAGGCCGACTTCGAGCGCTTCGCGCAGGAACTGCGATTTCTCGAGATCGGCAATCCGGAGCGGCGCCACCATGCTGCCGCGCTGCGGATAAATGTCGATCAAGCCAAGACCGGCCAGCCGGGCGAGCGCCTCCCTGACCGGCGTGCGGCTCACGCCGAGGGCTTCCGACATCGCCTTTTCAGAAATCAGCTCGTGCGGCTTCAGGCGGAAGGTCAGGATCTGGTCGAGCAGAACCTCGAACGTCCTCGCCGCGACCGATACGCCGGGGCCGGTTTCGCCCAACCGCCCCTCGGTGATGGTCCGCATTCCCAAAAGCCCTGCCATCGGCGACCCCTTATTGGCTCTGCAGCTTCAAGCCGTTCATGAAATGCCTGCGCAAGCAGCAGCGCCGACGTTATTCCTTGCGCGGAGAACCGCCGATGCGCGCCAGCAGGCCGCCATCGACGCGTACGACCTCGCCGGTGACGAAGGAGGCATCGTCGGACAGCAGGAAGGCGACGACTGCGGCAATCTCTTGCGGCCGGGCGGTACGGCCGAGCGGATGCATATTGTCGAGGATGCGCAGGATCTCGTCGGGCTTATCGTTGAGTTTCACCGCATCCCGCAGCATCGGCGTGTCGACCGCACCCGGAGCGACGGCATTGACGCGCACGCCGAGCGGCGCATAGTCGACGGCCATCGATTTGACCAGGCCGATCAGGCCGTGCTTGGCCGTGCTGTAGGCCAGAACCCCTTCCTGGCTGGCCAGACCCTGCACCGAGCTCATATGGACGATGGCGCCGCGGCTTTGCCGCAGCAGCGGCATCGCCGCGCGGGAGAGCAGGTAGGCAGCCTTGAGGTTGACGTTCATCACCTCGTCCCAAAGCGCCTCGTCCGTGGTCTCCACCGTTCCGTAACGCTGGATGCCGGCATTGTGGGAGAGCATGTCGAGCCCGCCGAACGCGGACCGGGCAAGCTCGACGGCGCGGCCACAGGCCTCAGTGTCGGCGGTCGAGCCAAGCACGGTGTGCACGGTCACGCCGCGCGCCGAAAGCTGCGCCGCTACCTCATCCAACTGATCGCCCGCCCGGTCGAACAGGATCAGGTCGACGCCTTTCTCGGCCAGTCTTTCGGCGACAGCACGGCCAATGCCCATGGCCGCCCCGGTGACCAGTGCGCGTTTTTTGAACTCAGCCATTTATCCTCCCTCGAACAGTTGCGCAGCGACTGCCATGGTAGTCGACGGGCGCCACTTGACGTGCTCTTTCCACCGAGCCGGCCCAAGCGTGTTCGGCATCATGTCGATCCTTGCATGAAAGCCAGCGTTTCCGCGCGCGTCGGTGCGCCAAGACGTCCGCCAAAGCGCAGGCATTTCAGGGCGGCGGCGGCGCTGGCCACTGCTATCGCCCGCTCTTCGTCCCAACCTTCGGCCAGGCCGAGAGCGAAGGTGCCGTGGAACACGTCGCCTGCCGCCAGAGTGTCGACGGCTTCGACCCGCGGCGACGGCAGATGACGGACGTCATTGCTGCCCGAGTAGCGGAACACGGTGCCGTTCGCCCCATCGGTGACCGCCACGAAGGCGCCGGTCCGTTCGCCGAGAATGGCGACGGCAGAACCGGCGGATATCTCCGGACCGCAAAGGATGCGTGCCGCCGGCAGCGAAGCAACGACATGCGAGGCGAGCGGCAGCAGCCGGTCGAGCACCGGTCGCGACGCGACATCGGCGTCAAGGATCGCCGGGATGCCGCACTCGCGAGCCTTCGCCAGCGCCAGGGCCGCGGCTCCGGGCCAGCGGACATCAACCAGCACGGCGTCGAAGCGGGAAAAATCCGCGGGCGGAAGACGGTCAGGATCGGCTTGCGTGACTGCATCGTAGAAGGGCACAATCATACGCTCGCCGGCGGCATCGACCAGGATGGTGGCAATGGCCGAGCGGCCACCTTCAACCCTGCGCACCAGCGAACAGTCGACCCGCTCCGCCTCCATCTGGCCGATGACATCGCGGCCGACAGCATCGTCGCCGACGCTTGCCCATAGCCAGACCTGCCCGCCCTGGCGGCTGGCCGACGCGGCCGCGCTTGCTGCCATGCCGGCCGCGATCTGCACGGCCTCGCTTGGCAGGAACTTGCCGGCGCCGGAGGGCAGGACATCGAGGCGCAAGATCGTGTCGTAGGTGAGCGCGCCGACGCAGAGCAGGCGGGGCGCCGTCATTGCAGCCGGTAGCCGCGCTGATGGGCAATCGCCGTCATCACGCCTCTCAATTCGGCAAGGCCGCGAAGACGGCCGATCACGGGGTAGCCGGGATGGGTGTGCCGCGCGGCGTCATCGATCAGCTCGTGGCCATGATCCGGGCGAAAGGGCAGCAGCGCCGCCGGTTCCCCGGCGTCGCGGCGGCGTTGCTGCTCGTCGAGCAAGATCGAAACCACCGACACCATGTCCACATCGCCGCTCAGATGCTCGGATTCCATGAACGAGCCGTCCGGGTCCTTGCTGACGTTGCGCAGATGCACGAAGTTGATCTTGTGCGCAAAGCGGCTGGCGATGGCGGGCACGTCATTGGCCGGGTTGGCGCCCAGCGACCCCGTGCACAAGGTAAGGCCGCTATGGGCCGATGGCACTGCGTCCAGGATAAAGGCGATGTCGTCCGCGTTCTTGACGATCCGGCACAGGCCGACGAGATCGCGCGGCGGATCGTCCGGGTGGATCGCCAACGTGACGCCCGCCTCTTCGGCCGCCGGCAGCACGTTTTCGAGAAAACGGACGACGTTCTCGCGCAGCCGGTCGTGCGACAGGCCCGATTGCTCGGCCACCACTTCGCGCAATTCCGCTATGTTATAGCGCTTGAAGGCGCCCGGCAGGCCGGCCATGATGTTGGCAAGCAGACGCTCTTTTGACGCATCCGGCGTCGCCTCGAACCATTCGCTTGCCCGCTGGAGAACATCGGACGCATAGTCGCGCTCAGATCCCTTGCGCTGCAGCATGTAGCAATCGAACGCGGCAAGCTCGTGCATGTTCATGCGGAGCGCCCGTCCGCCGCCCGGCAGCGGCGCAGCCAGGTCGGTCCGGGTCCAGTCGAGGATCAGCATGAAGTTATAGCAGACCGTGCGCACACCGCAGGCGCCGAGATTGCGTAAGGTCTGCCCGAAATTGTCGTAGAGCCGGTCGAGATCGCCGCGGCCGAGCTTGATGTCCTCGTGCACGGGCACACTCTCGACGACGCTCCATTTGAGGCCCATCGCCGGATCCGCCTCGATAAGCGCCTGGCGCTGCCTGATAGCGTGGATCGGCCAGACTTCGCCGTAAGGGATGTCGTGCAGTGCCGTCACGATACCGGTCGCGCCGGCCTGCCTGGCATGGGCAAGCGTTGCTGCGTCGCTCGGCCCAAACCATCGCCACGTCTGCTCCATTCGACCTCCAGCGACGGAATTTTCGATGAGCCCCCGGTGTATTGGATGCTACCATGGCAGTCAATTGCCGCAGTCCAGTGCCTGTGTCCGCGTTCGGGCGGCCGCCCCATGAGAGATTACAACGATACGTGGCGTTCAGATTGAACGGCTATCCAAGGTCCGAGTTTCGGCTGGCCCAAATCGCGCCGCGTTCGAACATCGTGCGCATTTGCGGCACGGCGAACTCGTCGGCGGTGTGCCCGAGCGCGCTGTAGAAGACGCGGCCCTTGCCGTAGCGGCGCTTCCAGACAACCGGCATGACGACGCCGGCGATGAAATCGAGATGCTCGCCGGTGAAAGTAGTCGTCGCCAGCACCTCGTTGGTCGGATCGACATGCATGTAATACTGCTCTGAACGGTAGGCGAAGTCGTCGATGCCCTGCATGACCGGATCGCCTGGCCTGGTGATGTCGACGTGATAGTCGATGATGTTGCCGGGATGGGCGACCCACTGGCCGCCGGTCATGAACTGGTATTCCGGCTCGTTGCGGAAGCTGTCGCACATCGTGCCGTGAAAGCCCGCAAGGCCGGTGCCGGCCCCGACGGCGCTGGTCAGGTTTTGCAGCTCCGGCTTTTCGATCGTCGACATGGTGATCACCGGGACAATGAGATCGAGCATGCCCAGCTGCGGATCGGCAAGCGCCGAAGTCCCCTGCGCCAGCTGCACGTCGAAGCCGTTGCCGGCCAGCATCTCCTTGACGATTTCGGCGCTCCGGGCCGGGGTGTGACCTTCCCAGCCGCCCCAGAAAATCAGTGCCGTCTTGCTCATCGCATTATTCCCTATTCCAGAATTCCGAAAGGCAGGTCGGCCTGCATCGGCGCCGGCCGGGCGCAGCCATATCTCAGGTCGATACGCTGGCCTATCTCTGCTGAAGAGATGATCGATTCCATGATTTCCAGGACATGGAGGGAAAGATCGAGGCTGGCGCGGTGTTGCCTGCCCGAGACGACCGCCTGCGCCATGTCGGCAAGGCCGAGGCCCCGGTAATTGCCGTCGCCATACGAATGGATCTGATCGGCCACCGTCCAGTCGCCCTTGCGCTGGCTGGTCCTGATGTCGCCCTGAAACTGGTTGGGATCGGAGACGATCATCGAGCCCTTGGTTCCGTAAAGTTCGATGTGATTGTGTTCATGCTTCCAGACGTCGAAGCTGGTGGTGATCGAGACCGCGGCGCCATTCTCGAATGCGAGCAGGCCGGAAATATGGGTCGGCACCTCGACCCGGATGGTTTCGCCCTGGCGCGGTCCAGAACCGATGGTGCGGGTGGCGTAGGAAGACTTCGCCTGCCCGGTCACGGATTTTACCGGACCCAGGAGATTGACCAGGCAGGTCAGATAGTACGGTCCCATGTCGAGCATTGGCCCACCGCCGGGCTGATAGTAGAAATCCGGATTGGGATGCCAGAGCTCGTGGCCGGGCACCTGCATGAAGGCAGAGCCGGCGACAATGGTCCCAGCCGTATCCTCATCGACCAGCCGCCGCGCCGTCTGGTGGGAGCCGCCAAGAAAGGTGTCGGGTGCGCAGCCGACGCGCACGCCCTGTTCGCGCGCCGCCGCGACCAGCCGCTCGGCGTCGCTGAGCGTCGTTGCCAGCGGCTTCTCGGAATAGACGTGCTTGCCTTGCCCGACAGCCTGCAGGCCGACCGGCACATGATGCTGCGGCGTCGTCAGATTGAGCACGATCTCGACGCGCGGATCGGCCAACAGCGCGTCGACCGGCATGGCAGCCAGGCCGTAGGCCGCTGCCTTCGCCTCGGCTGCCGCCCGGTTGATGTCGGCGACGCCGACAATGTCGAGCACCGGGAATTGTGGCGATGCCTTCAGATAGGCATCCGAAATGTTGCCGCAGCCGATAATGCCGACACCGATCCTCCGCATGGGCTTCTCCTCAAAAGGCGGCATTGATGAAACAGCAGAACTCGTTTGTCACCCCCCTTTCGGCCAGACGACGTTATCCCGTGACAAGGATATACCTCGAGAGCCTCAGAACCGCCGCCCGATCACAATCGCGCGCCTATGCGCGAGCCGCTTGCTTTCGAGGTCGAACGGCCGGTACTCAGCAACATTGCTTCATGTAGCTTGCTCGACATTTTTGATGCCGGCTTTAGAAGGACGCAAATGATCCGCCCACAAGGAACCATCGCACCGATCCTGACGCCGTTCGAAAACGACGGCCGGATCGCCCGCGATCTCTGGATATCCCACGCCAAATGGGTGCTGGATCAGGGAGCGCATTTCCTGTCGCCGTTCGGTACCACGGGCGAGGCCTTGTCCGTCTCGTTGCGCGAGCGCATGCAAGCGCTGGAGTGGCTGGTCGAGGCCGGCATTTCGCCAAGCCATCTGATGCCCGGCACCGGTGTCACAGCACTTGCCGAGACCGTCGAGCTGACGGCGCATGCCGTCGGGCTCGGCTGTGCCGGGGTGATGGTGCTGCCGTCGTTCTTCTATACGGCCGCCGGCGACAACGGACAGGCCCGCTACTATGGCGAGCTGATCGAACGGGTGGCGAACCCGGCGATGAGGATGATCCTCTACCACATCCCGCAGAATTCCGGCGTACCGGTGAGCCCGCCGCTGACCGCCCGCTTGAGCCAAGCGTTTCCGGATGTCGTGGTGGCTTACAAGGACAGCGCCGGCGATTGGAACAACACCGCGGCGGTCATTGCGGCAGCCCCAAGGGTCGCGGTGTTCCCGAGCTCGGAAGCACAGCTGACGAAAGGCCTCGCCAACGGTGCTGCGGGATGCATCTCGGCGACGGTCAATCTAAATGCCGCAGCGATCCGGGCCCTCTACGACGCAGCACTGGCGGGAGAGGACATTACTGACGCGGATGCCGCCATCAAGGCGTTCCGCAAAATCATCCAGGACGCCGGCCTCATCTCCGCGATGAAGGCAGTGCTGGCGGTACGGGCCGGCGACAGACGCTGGCTGAACCTGCGCGCGCCGCATGAGAACGCGACGCAAGCCACCGGCGAAGCTTTGCTCGCCGCTCTCGGCCCGCTAGCCGACCATATCGGCCGGAGCTGACTATCGGGCCGTGTTCAGGGCGGCAGCAGCGCGTATCAGCGCCTTGAACGCATTCTCATCTATGTCTTCGCCCTCACGGATATCGATGGCGCGCCTGGTGTTGCCTTCGAGACTGGAGTTGAACAGGCCTGAAGGATCCGGCAGGGAGGCGCCCTTTGCGAAGGTCACCTTCACGACGTTGTTGTAGGTCTCGCCGGTGCAGATTATTCCGGCGTGCGACCACACCGGAACGCCTCGCCACTTCCACTCCTCGACCACTTCCGGGTCAGCCTGCTTGACGAGAGCGCGGACATGGGAAAGCGTCTTGCCTCGCCAATCGCCCAGCTCACTGATCCTCGCATCTATCAGCTGAGAGGGGGAGCTCTCTGCATTTCCTTCCATAGAGCCACTCTTCATCACCATTGTCGCTTTCCCTAGGGTTGTTGCCGCTCGCCCGTCACATGAATACCGCTAGTCGGCACCGGGTTTGCGGGAATGACTGGCATTCCACTCACATTCGCTCGCCAGGCAACTGGCTGGCTTGCTTTACCCAGTCGGTGAGTTGAGCTTCGTCGAGCTGGTCGTCCTCGCGGATGTCGAGGTAGCGCACGTCCTTGTGCTTGGACTCGCCTGGAGGGAAAGGATGCAGCGACGTGCCGCGGAAGAAAGCCAGCTTGATGTACTTTGTGAAGCAATGGAAGTTGAGGAACCAGCCTTGACCCTCTACGCCATAGAAGGGCGAGTTCCATTTGACGGCCTTGCGCAGGTTGGGAACGTTGCGCTCGATGAGTGCGTCGAGGCGGCGGCCGACGTCGCGTTTCCAGCCCGGCATGGCCGCGATGTAGGCCTGCACAGGAGCGTCACCATCACCCTTCGGGATCTGCGGGTTGCCGCCTGCGAGGAGGACCGGCTTGGCGGCTGCAGGCTTGGCGGCGGGCTTCTTCGCGACCGCCGCTGACTTGATGGACGTCTTGTTGGCCATGCGTTCACTCCAATGCGCCGGTGCCCCCTGCGTTGCGCCACTTGGGAGCGTAAGGCAGCACGAACATGTACAGTCCGGTAAGCAGGAGCAAGCCGAGTGGAAACAGCGGCAAGAGGTATACCCAGTAGGCGGGTTCCTTGCCTGCTCCCAGGCTGATGAAGATGGCGGCGACGACCGCCGCAAAGATGATCGACAGCCAGCGGTGGATCTGCCGAACCCATTTGTTCCAATCCATTGAGACCTCCTCTGAAGACGAACCGAAGCGGATCGGGCGGCCCGTTTGGCGACTCCCGCCGGGCAGCCACGCCACTGAACGCATGCTTTACCAGCGCGCCAGTTGGGTGATTTGAACGAGATTGCCGCAGTTGTCGTTCAGCTGGGCGATGGTCGAGCCGGTTACTTCGGTCGGCGGCATCGTGAACTCGGCGCCGCGCGCTTTTATGCGCTCGTAGTCGCCCTTGACGTTATCGGTGAAGAACATGACCGCGGGCTGGCCCTGCTGGAAAATGGCTTGCTGGTAGGCCTTGGCCGCCGGGTTGTCATTGAGCGCGAGTTGCAGCTCGGCACCGTCCGGCTCGTCGGGTGATGCGACGGTCAGCCAGCGAAACGGCCCATTGCTGAAATCGGCCTTCTTGGTAAAGCCGAGCGTTTCGGTGTAAAAGCCCAGTGCCTTTTCCTGGTCGTCCACGTATACTTTGGCCAACTTGATCTTCATTGGCTTGCCTCCATTATCGCCTCGTGATGTCGCTCTGTAACAGAGCCCTTGCTTGGATAGCCCAGCGGATCTCAGTCCGTCCGCGCCAGAACCTGCTCCAGATCGTCAAAGAACCTCGGCCAGCCGACTTTGGCACCCCGGAAGTAAGGCTGCTGATCCGGCCGGAAGCCCGACTGTTCCATGCGCAAGCGGGCTCCGGTGCTCGTGGGGGTGAGGGTCCAGGAGACGACACTCTTGAGATCCTTGGTATCCCACGTGTAAGTCAGTGTTCTGTTCGGCTCGACCGTCTGCACCTGACACTCGACAGAGCCCCAGTCTGCGTGAAGATTGAAGCGGTGGTTCGCGACAGGTTTGAAGTCATTTTTCATGAGCCACTCCTCGATCAAGTGTGGTTGCGTGAGCGCGCGCCAGATCTTCTCGGGCGGATAAGCGATTTCCCGTTCAACAATGACGGAGAGTGTTTCGGTCGACGTTCGGTTCACTGGTCCATCCTTTTGAGCAGGTCTTCGAGGTCGTCGAACCGGCTCTGCCAGAACCCGGTCATCTGGCTTGTCCAGTCAATCAGGGGGGCAAGCGCAGCAAGCTGCGCGCTATAATGGGTCTGTCGCCCTGCATGGCGGTCGCGCACGAGCCCGGCCTGCCTCAAAACGCCGAGATGTTTTGACACGGCCGGTTGCGAGATCCCGGCCTGAGCCGTCAGAGCCCCGACCGTCTGCTCTCCTTCGCGACACAGCCGCTCAAAAATAGCGCGCCGAGTCGGATCGGCAAGCGTTCTGAAGAGTACATCGTGAGCCTTTGGCATTGGGATCGATAACCCTTCGGCTATTGATCGATGTATAACCACCGGGATATGTGTGAGTCAAGCGGGAAGCGGCACAATTCTCGTTGCAGGAGCGATCACCTGCTTCGCTCACACAGCGGTCTGCTTCAAGAAGTGGAACGAGCGCCGCGACGGTCGCTGACCTGGGGGCAGCCTGGTGTGCCAAAGTACTCTGCGCTGGAATCGTCAAGTGTGATGCGCTATATGACTATCTACATGGTCAGGAGCGTGACATGGACGCGGTCAATCTGGCGGACGCCAAGGCACATCTGAGTGAGCTCGTCGACCGGGTTGAAGCTGGAGACTCGATCGACATAACCCGGCGTGGCAAGCCGGTCGCCAGGCTCACGGCCGTGGCCCGCCCTCGCAAACGGATCGACGCCGTCCTGCTCCAATCCCTGACCGCAACCATGCCTCTGCAGGCTCAGGCTGCCACCGATCTGGTGCGATCGATGCGAGATGGCGATCGCTATTGACGTCCTATCTCGATACTTCGCTGATCATCGCGGCGCTATCCAACGAAGCCATGACCGCGCGCGTTCAGGGCTGGCTGGCGGAGCAGGACCCTGCGCAACTTGTGATCAGCGACTGGACCATCACCGAGATGTCCTGCGCCATGGCGATCAAGCTTCGGACCGGACAAATCGACCTGGAGCAACGCGCGGCAGCGCTCGCGATGTTCAATAAGCTTGTCGCTGAGAGCTTCACCGTGCTGCCGGTGACGGGCGGGCATTTTCGGGTCGCCGCGAAATTCGCCGATCAGCATATGCTCGGGCTTCGTGCTGGCGACGCCCTGCACCTCGCGACGGCATCGGAGCATGGCGCCACGGTGTGGACCCTCGACCAGCGGCTCGCCGAGGCAGGACCGATTCTCGGCGTGCCGACGCAGTTGCTGGCATGATCGAGGCCCTCTCCTCCAAAATGAATAAACCGATTGGCTGCAATTCTTGACCTTGACGACTTGTGGATATACATTTCTTCCAGCGTATATCTAAGAGAGGAAGTGGCATGCAGGTCGCCAAATGGGGAAACAGTCTTGCGGTCCGCCTTCCCGCCGCTGTGGTCGAAGCGCTTGAACTCAGGGAAGGCGATGAGATCGAAATCCATGTCGCTGACGCCCGCCAGCTTGGCGTCGCGCGGAAGCCCGGGCGTGAGGAGTTGCTGAAGCGTCTCCGCGCCTTCCGCGGTCGGCTTCCCGCTGACTTCAAATTCGATCGGGACGAGGCAAATGCCCGTTAGTTTTTTCGATACCAATGTCCTTCTTCATATCGCGTCAGGCGACACGGCGAAGGCGGATCGGGCCGAGGCGGTCATCGCCGATGGCGGGGCGATCAGCGTGCAGGTTCTCAATGAACTCACCAATGTCGCGCGTCGGAAGATGCAAATGTCATGGGACGAAACGCATGCGCTGCTGACCACGCTGCGCGGCCTGTTGACGGTTCATCCGCTCACGCTCGAGACCCACGAAACAGGATTGAGGCTCGCCGAGCGGTACGGCCTTTCCACCTATGACGCGATGATCGCCTCCGCGGCGGTTCACGCTGGCTGCGATACACTTTGGTCGGAGGACATGCAGCACGCAATGGCGCTCGACGAAGGCTTGCGCATCGTTAATCCCTTTCGCGTTGCGAGCTGATCACGCTCATTGAAGGGGGCTGGCCGGGAGCGAACTGGCGGCTTTCGATGTTGCCGAGCGGCGCGTCGGGCACGGAGAGCGATGCTGTCAACCACAAGCGTCTGCGCGGGCGAGGAGAAAGGCCGCTTCGCGCACGTTGCGGGTGAGCTTGGCCGCAGCCTCGAATTCGGCGCGGGCCTCGGCCAGCCGGCCGGCCCGAAACAGAAAATCGCCCCTCGCCGCCGGCAATGGCGCATAATTGCGCAAGGCGGCGGCGTCGGCAATCTCGTCTACCAGCCGCAGGCCCGCTTCGGGCCCGAAGGCCATGCTGTGGGCGACCGCTCGATTGAGATCGACCACCGGCGAGGGCATCACTGCACGCAGCCGGTCGTAGAGCGCTGCGATACGGGGCCAGTCGGTATCGGCCGGACTGCGCGCCCGCGCGTGACAGGCTGCAAGCGCGGCCTGCAACACATAGGGGCCATCGCCCCCGAGGGCTTCGGCACGGGCCAGCGCGTCAAGGCCTCGGCGGATCAGCAGCTGGTCCCAGCGCGCGCGGTTTTGCTCGGTCAGGGTCAAGAGGGCGCCGTCCGGCCCGATGCGTGCCGGCAGGCGCGATGCCTGGATTTCCATCAGAGCCAGCAGGCCGAACACCTCGGCATCCTCGGCCATCAACCCCGCCAGCATGCGGCCGAGCCGTTGTGCCTCCAGGCACAGGCTCGGGCGGACAAGGTCGTCGCCTGCCGTGGCAGCATAGCCTTCATTGAAGATGAGATAGATGACCTCCAGCACCGAGGACAGACGCGCCGCACGCTCGGCGCCGCGCGGCACCTCGAAGCTGAGCCCGGCCTTTCCGATCGTCCTCTTTGCGCGGACGATGCGCTGGGCGATCGTCACCTCGCTCGACAGGAAAGCACGGGCGATCTCGTCCGTCGTCAGGCCGCCGATGACACGCAGCGTGAGGGCCGCGCGGGCGTCGGCCGAAAGTATGGGGTGGCAGGCTGTGAAGATGAGGCCCAGCAGCTCGTCGCCAAGATCGTCGTTCATGGCCATTTCGTTTCCCTCGGCCGTACCATCGCAGTCGCCGTCCAGCTCCCGCGCGATCTCCTCATGCTTGCGCTCGCGCATCTTGTCGCGACGGATCGCGTCGATGGCGCGGCGTTTGGCGACCGTCATCAGCCAAGCGCCGGGATTAGCCGGAACGCCGGTCCTGGACCATTCGGATAGGGCTATGACGAGGGCGTCCTGCACCAGTTCCTCTGCAAGATCGACATTGCGCACGAGGCGGGCCAGGCCCGCGATGAGCCGGGCACGTTCAATGCGAAAAATCGCCTCGATCGCCTGCTGCGTCTCGCCTGCCGTCATGCTGCCTTATCGGCCAAAGCCATAACGAAGGCAAAGCAGGTTGCGGCCGACAGGTTCAGTTGCCGCTGAGCTTCTCGCGCGTCCGGTCATGGATTTCCGTGACCTCCGGCGTCAGATTCCCATTGCCAATCAGCCATCTCGTACAGCGGCCGGATTTCAATCTCGCTCGGTCCGGGCATGGGATTGGGGCAGCGCTTCACCCAGGCGACAGCCTCGTCCATGTCCTTGACTTCCCAGAGCCAAAAGCCGGCGACCAGTTCGCGGGTCTCGGCGAAAGGCCCGTCGATGACCGTCCGGCGGGGACCATCGAACGCAACGCGCTTGCCCTGCGAGGAGGGCTTGAGGCCATCGGCGTCGAGCAAGATGCCGGCATTGCGCAGCTCGTCGTTGAACCTGCCCATCGCCTCCATCGCCTCCTTCGCCTCGGGCGTGGGGACAAAGCCCTTTTCGCTGTCCTCGGTAGCCTTCACGAGCACCATCACACGCATCGTCTGTCTCCTTGTTGAGCCGGACTCACCGGCCGGCATCGAAACGACGAACGGAGTTTAGGAAATCGACATTGTCCTGCAAATTTTTTTCGAGGTTGAGGAGAAAGCCGCCGATCGCGGCTCCCCTGGTCAGGAATCGCGATGGCGCGATATCGAGATTGGGCGCAACGGTGGTCGCCGATTGTAAGTAATTGAGTGGCCCGCCTAAACCATTTCGGGACGTTTTGAAGCCTCGCGGATCGCCTTGTGTACGCTGCGCTGCAAATCCATGAAGGCCGGGGTTTCCATGACCTCTTCCCGGCGCGGGCGCTCGATATCGACATTGAAGGTCTGCATGATGCGTCCCGGGCCGATCCCCATCACGACGATGCGGTCCGACAGGTAGACGGCTTCTTCCACATCATGGGTGACGAAGAGCACGGTGAGCCTGTGCTCCTCCCAGATCTGCGTCAGGAGTTCCTGCATCTGATGCCTGGTCAAGGCATCGAGCGCGCCAAAGGGCTCGTCCATCAGAAGCATTTTGGGTCGATAGGAAAGAGCACGCGCTATGGCCACCCGTTGCTTCATGCCGCCCGAAAGCTCAGACGGATAACGATTGGCGCTGTGAGGGAGCTTGACCAGATCGAGATGCTCGCGTGCTATCCTGCGGCAGGTCGCGCGATCATGACCCGCGGCCTTGAGGGCGAACTCGATGTTCTGCTGCGCCGTCAGCCAGGGAAGCAGGGTGTAGGACTGGAAGACGACGCCGCGGTCGAGGCCCGGCTGCAGGATCGGCGCGCCATCGATGGCAAGATCTCCCGCGTCGAAATCCTGCAGTCCGGCAACGATCGACAGCAGCGTGCTCTTGCCGCAACCCGACGTGCCCACCAGCGAGACGAACTCGTTGTCGGCAAGATCGAGATTGATATCGCGCAGCACTTCCGTGCGCCGCGCGCCCGTGCCGAAGCTCTTGTGGAGACCCTCGATCCGCAGTTTGGGCAAACTCATCGGCCCGGCCTCATTGCACGTGGCCCTCCTGCCGGAACAGCACTTTTCCCAGTGCCTTCATGACCTGGTCGGTGATGAGGCCAAGCACGCCCAGCAGCAGGATGTAGCCGATGATGGTGTTTGTCTGGAAATAACGCTGGGACACGGTGATGCGGTAGCCGAGCCCTGATGTCGCCGCGACAAGTTCCGCCAACACCAGCCAGGTCCATGCCCAGCCGAGACTGATGCGCAACGTGTCCCAGATGCCTGGCAAGGCGCTGGGAACCACGATGCGGGTCAGGATCCTGCGATCCGGCAGGCCGAGTGTCCTGCCAAGGCCAATGAAATCAGCGGGAACCCGCTTCACATTGTCCATGATCATCAGCACCTGCTGAAAGAAGGTGCCGATGAAGATGATCAGGAACTTCTGGGCATCGCCCGTCCCCGACCACAGGATGGAGAGGGGCACGAAAGCGACCACCGGCATGTAGCGGATGAAATCCACAAGCGGCTCGATCGCCGCTTCCCAAGTCCTGAAGCTGCCGATCAGCACGCCAATTGGAATCGCCAATGCCGAGGCGATGAGGAAGCCAACAGAAATACGGTATATCGAGGTCCTGAGGTCCAGCCACAGCGTGCCGTCACCCGAGAGCTTGCCGAGCTGGGTCACCACGCTCCCCGGCGAGGGCAGGAAAATCGGCTTTACCAGCCCCAGCCCTGTTGCCGCCCACCAAGCAAGACCGAGGCCGGCAAAAACCGCCACTGCTATCATCAGGAAGCGCGAGCGTGCGATGGGCGCGCCGTCCCCGGCGGCGGGGCCACGGCGCATCGGCTGTTTGATCACCGGCCCCGGCGCTGCGTGAGACGGGCTTGGCTTGGTCGCACGCTGCTCGGACATTTGCGTCACCACCGCGAGCCGGCCCTCGTCATTTCGCGGCCTTGACGAATGACGGGTCGATCATCTGCTCCGGCGTCACGTCCGCCTGAAGCAGCCCGGCGTTCTTGGCGGCTGCCTCGACATCGGCGAATGTCTTGGTGGAAAATTCGCCCGTCAGCGCATCCTTGTTTTCGGCGAGAGTATAGTAACGCACGCCATCAAAGGCGGTGTTGAGGTCTTCGACGCTCGAACCGACTGCCTTGGAGATGATCGCCCGGCCGTCGGGCGTGTCGGCATTGTAAGCCTTCAGGGCCGCATCCCAGGTCTTGATCATGGCAAGCACCTGGCCGGGACGCGACTTGATCACCTCATCCCGCACCACGAACACGTCACTGATCAGGCCGGGATCTTCGCCTGCGGTGAAGAGCAGCTTGACGTCCTTGTTCTGTGCCCTGGCCGCGGTGAGATAAGGCTCATAGGTAACCGCGACCGGAACCTGGCCAGCGATCAACGCGCTGCCGGCATCCGCCGCCGGCATGGGAACCGGCTGGACATCGGCGATGGACATGCCGTTCTTGGCGAGCGCGTATTTGAGCAGGATGTCGCTCGTCGTGCCTTCCTCAAAAGCCACCTGTTTGCCCTTGAGGTCGGCGACGGAGGCGATGTCCTTGCCGGCGATCATGGCGTCCGCCGTCATGCTGACGTCGAGCAGAAGCACGATCTTCACCGGCAGGCCGGCCGCAACCATTCCCATAGCCGTGTGGGTCGCGATGTTGGCGGCATCGAGCTGGCCGCTCGCCAGGGCGGCGTTGATGTCCTTGTCCTCGGCGAAGTTCACGATCTGCACGTCGGACAGCCCGTTTGCCTTGAACAGACCTTTGGCTTCGGCGACGTGCCACTGGCCGTAGCCAAGCCATGGCTCGATGCCGATCTTGAATGTTCCTGCCTCAGGCGTCGCCGGAATTGTCGTGTCGGCCGCGCAGACCGCCGGGGCAAACCCGACGGCAGCAGCCATAACGAGTGCCCGAAATTGTCCTGCTAGGTTACGCATCATCTTGTTCCCCTTGATGATCAGGCCGCTTTTTTGAACCAAACATCCGGCCTGGTGAGAATGCGGGCTTCTGCTCTTGCGGCACCGTGCCTCGGCATCTTAGCTGTTCGTTCAACGAAAGTGCGACGACACTTCAACGTCAGCAACAGCGGATGTCAAGGCTAAATACATACATGCATATACAAGTTAGCCCCTCCTTCCGACTCTGATTCGCTTCACTGCGATCAGGGTTTTTTGGATGGAGAATATCGACTGCCAAGCGAGTAGCGGCTGCCAACGTAAGTCAGCTTACTGATCGTGGCAACGACGGCGCCCGTCCATGTCCGGCGATGCAGAAACAGGCAGCAGCTGCCGACGTCGATGCCCAGATACCGCGCCGTCTCGGCATCGGCAGGGGTCGCCGAGATGATGTGCTCGACCTCCGTCACCGGGGTTTTCTGCATGAGGTAGTCGTAGGTCGCTGTCCTGGAAAAATCCTGCTTGTCATAGTCGGGTATCAGGCCCGGGTTGACGAAGCGCTCTTCCAGTTGCACAGGCAGGTCGTTCTCGAAGTTGACGACGATGGAATGATAGACCGACACGCGCTTTGCAAACTCGAACGAAAGCGCGAGCTCCTTTGTCGGCATGATCTTTTCGAGGACGATAACCTCGGAGCGATGCCTGTTTCCCCGCGCGACAATTTCCGCCGCGATGTTGTTGATCTCGATCAGTGCGGATTGCGGTCGAGGTGGCGCGATGAATGTGCCGACGCCCTGGAGCCGGATCAGAAAACCCGCAGAGGTCAACTCCCGCAAGGCACGATGGACCGTCATCCGAGACACGCCGAGTGTCGCCACGAATTCATTTTCGGACGGCAGCTTGCGGTCCTTGCTCCATCGCCCCGTTCCGATGTTCGTCAGGATGTAGTCCTTGACCTTCTCGTAAAGAGGGCTGGCGGTGTCGGGCAAAGTGATCATTTCAAAAATCCTTTCCGGCAAGGTTCGGAAATCACACGCGCCCGGCAGACCGCATCCGGATGATTGTTTTCAAACCATCGCCCTGCCCCGCCAACAGCCGCTCATAGGCTGCGGGAACATCATCCAGGCCGATCTCGCGGTCGATCAGTTCGACCATGGGCTCGGTCAATTCGCCGAGCATCCGGATGGCGTCGGGAAGCTCATCGGCAAAGGCGTGGCATCCCAGCAATGCGATTTCGCGTTCAACCAGGATGTTGGGATCGATATCGAGGCGGCCGTGGAATATGCCGACCATCGCAACGGTGCCGCCGGCATCGAGAACGCCGAGCAACTGGCCGAGTGCTGCGACGCTGCCGGTTGCTTCGACGGCAGCGAGCAAGGGGGCATCCGCGGTGGCGGCGGCAATGGCGTCCCGGTTCAAATCGACGATGCTGGCGCCGGTCACACGCGCCACGCGGGCGCAGCGGCCAGGGTTGCGATCGGCGACGAGCACGGTACCTGCGAATGTCCGGGAAAGCAGCAGTGCGGCAAGCCCGCCGATAGTCCCGCAGCCGACGACAAGAACGGAGCCGGCCGTTTTCGGCAGACGCCGCACTGCGTGCAACGCTACAGCCAGCGGCTCGGCCATCGCCGCGACCCGTTCGTCAAGCACGGCATCGACGACGTGCAGCAGGCGTGCGGGCAGGACCGCCTGTTCGGCAAATCCGCCGTCGCATATCTCGCCGACAAAGCCCAGCGACGTGCAAAGATGCCGCCTGCCTGCATGGCATTGCGCGCATTCTCCACACCAGAAACGGGAATCGGCGACCACGCGGTCGCCAACAGCGACGGTGTCCACGCCCTCGCCGATGGCGATCACCGTGCCTGTCAGCTCATGGCCAGCCGTCGAAGGCGACCGGCTTATCCATTGGCCGGTGCGGAAGTTGTGGAGATCGGAACCGCAAATGCCTGCGGCATCGACCCTCAGCTTCACCCAGCCTGGCTCGGGAGCGCCTGGCGCGGCGATATCCTCGACGCGCAAGTCGCCGGGTCCATGGAGTCGCGCCGCCCTCATCGTCATCGTTTCCGCTCAGCCGGCGAGATAGCGATCGCGGATCTCCGAAACCGCGTTCTCATGCGAGCTGAATCCTTCGTAGCGGGCGAGCCTGCGGGCATGCAGGGCGAGTTCCGGATAGGCCGCCGAGGTCACATAGCCGACCGACGATCTCTTGACGAAATCCGTCACGGAAAGCGGTCCAAAGGTTCGCGCCCACCGGCTGGTCGGCAGCACCGCATTGGGTCCCAGGACGAAGTTGGCGAGGGTCACCGGCGTATGCGGACCCATGAGGATCTCGGCAGCTTCCGTGATACGTCCGAGATGCGCAAATGGCTCCGTTGACAGAATCTCGAGGTGCTCCGGCGCATAGTCGTTGATGAAGCGGTAGCTGTCCTCCAGCGACTCGGTCAGCACGATGCCGCCGCGCTTCCCAGTCAGCACCGCGCGTGAGAACTCCACACGCTGTTCGCTCATCCGGGACCAGTGTTCCGGTATCGCAATCAACGCGGCTTCGGCGACCTTGCGGCTGTGCGTCACCAGGTAGGCCGAGGAATCCGGCCCGTGCTCGGCCTCGATCAACAGGTCAAGAGCAGCCAGGCCGCCGTCGACGCTGTGATCGGCAAAAATGATCGCTTCGGACGGACCGGCGGGGAGACCTGTGTTGATGATCGGGGACAACACGCTCTTTGCCGCCACCACCCACGGGCTCCCCGGCCCGACGATCTTGACGGCAGGCTTCACGGTCTCGGTCCCATAGGCGACGGCGGCGACCGCATGGGCGCCGCCGCACTTGTAGACGGTCTCCACGCCGGCGAGGCGGGCAGCAACCAGCGTCGCGGCGTCGACGGAACCATCCGAAGTCGCAGGCGTCACGATCGCGATCTGGGGAACCCCGGCAATCACCGCCGGAACCGAGGTCATCATCGTCACCGAGGGGAAGGCGCCTTTGCCGCGCGGAACATAAAGCGCGACCGAAGCAATCGGTGTGTATCGGTCACCCGCATAGGCGCCCGGCCGAACTTCCTTGAGCCACATCGTTTCCGGGCGCTGCTCCTCGTGGAAATGCCGGATGTTCTCAATGCCGAACCGGATACTCTCCACGACATCCTTCTCGACCTTGTCGAATGCCGCGTCGAACTCCGCTTCCGAAACTTTCAGTCCACCGTCGGCAACATCGGCTTTGTCGAGTTCGCGTGCAAACCGGAGCAGTGCCGCGTCACCTTCATCCTTGACGGCCTGGATGATTGGACGGACCTTTTCGATGAAGGAAGACAGATCTCCTTCGGCGCGTTTCAGTAAACTGGCCCGCTGATCGACACTGAGGGATGACAGGCGGTGGAAGCTGACGTCAGACATGGCGGCTCCTTTTCTTAGAACGCAATTACGATTAGCGCTTGTCGATCACTTCTGGGACACGTCTCCGGCTCCTGAAGCCTTCAAATCGATGCGAGAAAGCCTCCATCCACGGGAATGGACTGGCCGGTTATGTAGGCTGCCGCATCCGAAGCGAGGAACACCGCGATTCCGTGCAGGTCCGAGAGATCACCAAAACGGCGCTGCGGAATCTTGGCGAGCATCGATTGCTGCCATGCCTCGTTGCTGTAGAACACGTCTGTCATCGCTGTCCTGAAATAGCCAGGCGCAATGGCGTTGACCCGGATCCCGAGATCGGCCCACTCCGCTGCAAGCGCCCGCGTCATGCCGAGGAGGCCTGATTTCGACGAGCCGTACGGCACCGCCGTGGGAACCCCAACCTCGGAGGTCAGCGAGCAGAGATTGATAATGACGCCGGGCCGTCCGGCGTCTCTCATCTGCCGCGCGGCGGCTTGGGCGCAGAAGAAGGCGCCTTTGAGATTCGTATCGATAATCCTGTCCCACAAGACCTCGTCGACATCGAGTGAAGGCCGGACCTCTTCCGTACCTGCATTGTTGACGAGAATATCGAGACCTCCGAGCAGGCTGCTGGCCTCGGCTGTCGCCGCTAGGCAGCGGTCGACATCGGTGACGTCCAGGGCGATGGCGTGCGCGACCCCGCCGGCGGTGCGGATGGCGGCCATCGTCTTCTCGAGCGAGGCCACGCTGCGCGCCGTGACCGCGACGTCGGCGCCGGCCGCGCTGAGCGCCTCGGCGATGCTGCGCCCGATGCCACGGCTTGCGCCGGTTACAAGCGCCTTCCTGCCTGACAGATCGAAGAGAGATGCGTTGCGCATGTCATCCTCCTTGGTAATGTCGCGCTTGGACCGATCGCGTCGAGACTATCCGAATGCAGCTTATCTATACAAGCATGTACATCATGGCTGTAGTGCGCCATGCGGAACTTTGCTTGTCAGAGCGGCAGCGCATTGGCCGACATCGGACCGGTCTACGCGGTTCGCCCCAGCCCATCTGGAGTTCATCGGGAGGGATAGATGAAGCGCGCAGTAGACCACGACGCGATGAGCGTGGTCGGCTATACCACCCCCTGGAGTGCCAAAGCAGGCCAGCGGATCAACCTCAGCCTGTCATGCGATCGGCCGATAAAGGCCACACGAATTTGCCGGCTCGACAAGCCGGCTCCGGAACTTCTCGCCTGGCCCATCGAAACGATAGGTGAAGCACGGCGTCGGCATTTCGACCAGGGGTCGTTCCTGTTCGTGCGAGCCGGCGAACTGGTCAAAGTACAAGCCGTCCACGGCATTCGTTTCGAGCTGTTCCTCACGCGCAACGAAGGTGCGCGCACGATCCTGGAAGCAGGCGCCCTCGGGCTGCGCCTCCGCGACGGCGCATTTGTCGTGGAAATCGGCGGCGAAACCCCTGTCGAGAAGAAGGCGCCAACTGGTGTGTGGCTCACTCTCGAGTTGGATCTGCGGCAGGAACAATCGCGTCTGCGCATCAAATCCCATGATCTTCTCGCGCCTTACGAACTCCATGAAGGTTTTGGCGGCCCGGCGCGGAACCTCCAGGCGCACGGCATCCATTTCGGCGCAAGTGCCACCAACCACGAACCTACCCTCAACGCGAAATTTGCCGCGATCCGGCTCGACACCCCACACGGGACTGTTGCCTGGGATTTCCCGACGCTGTTACCAACGCAGCCGATACTGTCGTCGGGCGGAGCAGATCCGCTGCTCCTCGACGTGATCAACCAGCCAGCCTTCTGCGTGACTTCGGCACGCTGGGACGGATCGAGCTTCGAGCCTCGCTTGGTGCCGTCGCACTACGACGCTATCCATTGCCACGACGACGACATCGGCCCGCTTGCATGGCCGGCATCGCACCGCGCGACGATCCCTGAAAACGCACACCCTGGCGTCTACGCGTTCCAGGTCGAATGGGAGGGTGGCTACGAACGCGTGGTGTTCTTCGTAACCTCGTCACAGGTTTCGTCGCCGCTGTTATATCTCGTGCCGACGGCCACCTATCTCGCTTATGCGGACGAATATCTCCCGGATCATCTTTATGAATGGAAAGGCGACGACCGGGGACATCGCTTCGCGATCGCCAACAATCTGAAATCTCTTTACGACTATCATTCCGACCTTAGCGGTGTTTCCATCTGTTCCTACAAAAAGCCGAAAGTGACGCTCAGGGACGATTACGATTATCCGCTCTGCGGCTGCCCACACAATTTGCCGGTCGATCTGCACTTCCTCCGATTCTGCCACCACAATGGAATCGTGTTTGACGTCCTGACCGATCACGATTTGCACGAATGCGGCATAGACGGTTTGCGTCGACATCAAGCCGTCGTCACCGGCAGTCATCCCGAATATATGTCGATCGAGATGGAGCAGGCGCTGCGGCAGTTTGTAGCCGAAGGCGGCAGCATCGCCTATCTCGGCGGAAACGGCTTTGCTGCCACTGTGGCTTTCAAGGACGATCTGATGGAGTTGCGGCGCTCGCCGCTGGAGGCCGGCCGCACCTGGGACAGCCCGGTCGCCGAACAGGCGCTGTCGATCACCAACGAACCAGGCGGCTATCTCCGCTGCCGCGGCCGAGGCGAATTCTCGCTGATCGGCGGTGCAATCTCATTGATGGGTTTCGATGGCGCACGCCCCTTCACGCGCACTGAGGAGAGCCATGAGGCAGGATGCGCATGGCTGTTCGAAGGCGTTGAAAATGCGACCTTCGGCACCGACGGCATGGTGCTGGGCGGTGCCGCGGGCTACGAAGTGGATGCGACGGATTCAGCCCTCGGCACTTCCGGTGACACCGTCGTGATCGCGCGTGCGACGGGATTTCCCGACAGCTTCTTCCAGGATCCGACGCGCTGGTATGAGGGCGGGGATAGGCAACGCATCGCCCGCCGCTGCGCCGAAATGACCCTGCGAAAGCTCGCAGCAGGCGGCTTGATCTTTTCCGCAAGCTCGGTTGCCTGGTGCGGCGCGCTGCCAGCCGCAGGCGCCATGAACGATGTCGGCAGGATCACGCTCAATCTGCTTACCCGCCTCGGCGCCACGAAAGGAGAACCCGGCCGAGAAAAATCGATAAGCTGATTGGCGCCGTTACGGAAAGACCCGTATCCGGTTTTGGGAATCAAATCAGTCGGCGTGCACCGGCTTCGTCTCACATGCCTCTCGCCACCTGGCGGACGGCAGTTGCCTCAGCCGCAACCTTCAGGTGCGCTGCTTTGACAAACGGCGCTGAACCAGAATTTGGCGCGGCATCAACGACACCCTCGCCGACTAGGCAAGGAAGCTCGGTATCCCTTCTTCGGCGGCGTGCAAGCGTTGTCGGACTATCCCGCAACGAATTGTCGGAACTGACCGATCTGGCCCGTCCTTGGGTCTCACCAGGGCAAGGAAGACACGATGAGAGACCTGATCTTGAAGATGTCCATATCGATCGACGGCTTCGTGAGTGACCTGGAAGGCCGAAACACATGGATGTTCGGCGCCGATCAAGAGGCGAAGGCCTGGGGCGTAGAGTTCATATGGAACTCGAGCCTGCACATCATGGGCAGCCGCAGCTTCCGGGACATGGCCGCCTGGTGGCCGACCTCCTGCGAGCAGTTCGCGGCGCCGATGAACCAGATCCCCAAGGCCGTCTTCTCACGACGAGGACCGGAGATCCTGAGGGAGGTGAGCAAGTCGGCGGCGCTCGATGAGGCTCGCGCCGTCAACGCGGGAACCGGACAGCCGGCGAAGTTGCAGCCCGGTGGTGAAAGTTGGGCGGAGGCCTATGTGGCGAGCGGTGACTTGGCGGAGGAAGTCGCGAAGTTGAAAGCCCAAGAGGGCAAGCCGATCATCGCCCACGGCGGAGTGAGCTTCGCCCGCAGTCTCGTTGCCCAAGGACTGGTCGACCAGCTCGCCCTGATGGTGGCCCCCGTGGCGCTGGGCAAAGGCCTGCCGCTGTTCTCCGAACTCGCCGCGCTGATGTCTCTCAAGCTGGTGAGCTCGAAAGCCTTTCCGGGGGGCGCAGTGGCGCAGATTTATCGGCCAATGTGAACACGTCAGAGAATGTGTGCAACCAACGAACCGACGAAGTAAGGGCGAGGTATAAATGAATGCGATCCCTTCGGATCGTCGTCGATCGATAGGAGCCTGTGCATGGCGAAGCTTGTGTTCGGAATGATGCAGTCGCTCGACGGCTATGTCGCTGGCGCCGAGGGCGGGCCCGGGCTGCCGATACCGGGCGAGGCGCTCCATCGCCACTTCAACGCCCATGTGCGCGGGATCGCCGGCAGCCTCTACGGCCGGCGCATGTACGAGGTAATGCGCTATTGGGACGAGGATCAGCCGGGACAGGACCAGGTCGGGCGCGACTTTGCGGCGGCCTGGCGGGCGCAGCCGAAATGGGTCGTCCCTCGCACCCTGAGTACGCCTCCGGCGAGGGCCGCCTTGCGGGAGCATGGCCCGGTAGCGAAGCTGCGCTCTTAAGGTCGTCCTTTCGAGCGTAGTTAGCAGCACAGCATGAGCCATGTGACGTTATTGACCGGACCGGAGCGTCGTCGTCGTTGGCGTGAAGAGGATCAGTGCCGGATCCTGGCCGCGGCATTCGCGCCCGGGGCCATAGTGGCGGCGGTAGCGCGTCAGTACGATGTCGCAACCAGCCTGATCTATAAGTGGCGCCGCACGGTGAGAGCCCGCGAGACGGGCTTTGCCGAAGTTGTCGTGGTTCCCGATAAGCCTTTCGCCGCTTCGGTGCCGGCGGCGCCACCAGCGGTGATCGAGCTGGAGATCGCCGGCAAGGTGCGGC